>JAFYDK010000089.1 GCA_017544805.1 Bacteroidales bacterium
ATACCGCGTTTAAGGTCGGTAGGATTAGCACCTGCTGTAACGTTTTTCAAACCTACGCCAACGATAGCCTGAGCCAAAACGGTTGCGGTTGTTGTACCGTCGCCTGCGAGGTCGTTAGTTTTTGAAGCAACTTCTTTAACGAGTTGTGCACCCATGTTCATGAACGGGTCGTCGAGTTCTATTTCTTTTGCAACTGTTACACCGTCTTTTGTGATTTGTGGAGCACCGAATTTTTTCTCAATAACAACGTTACGACCTTTGGGTCCGAGAGTTGTTTTTACTGCGTTTGCAAGTTCGTCAACACCTTTTTTCAAAAGGTCTCTTGCTTCGATATTGTATTTAATTTCTTTTGCCATTTTTGTAAAAATTTTTTGTTTTTTGTTTTTTTGATGTGTGTGTTATTTAAACAATAGCCAAAACGTCAGATTGGTTCATAATTAGGTATTCATCGCCATCAATTTCGATTTTCGTACCTGCATATTTACCGTAAAGTACAACGTCGCCCGCTTTGAGTTCCATAGCCTCGTCTTTTGTACCGTTGCCTACTGCAACTATTTCACCACGTTGCGGTTTTTCTTTTGCCGAATCCGGAATATAAATTCCTGATTTTGTTTTAGTTTCGGCTTCTTGCACTTTAACTACTACTCTCGTGCCGAGAGGTTTAATGTTTAATGCCATTTTGTTTTAATATTTTAAAATGTTATACTTTAATTTTCAAATTCGTTTATGTCTTATCCATATTTTGTGCCAAAAGAAAAAAGCGGACAATTTGTCGGTTTTTAAATGACAAATTGTCCGCTTTGACATTTTGTCAGCCTGACATGACTGACAAAATGTAAGTTTTTTTTTATGCCACGCTTGCCTCTTGCGAGTTATTTTCTTCGTTTGAAGAGTTTGTGGTGATTCTGTAAGATGCGATTGCGATTGCCAAAGATTGGGCAAGTCTTTCGATAAATTCTATTTTGTAATCTTCCAAAATTTCCATTGAGGCGAGTTCCAAAACGCCCAAAACCTCTTTATCCATTATTAAAGGTATAAGAATAAGGTTTTTAGGATTTGTTTCGCCCAGACCTGTATGGACTTCGATATATTTATCTGGGAGTTTTGTCATAAATATTTTCTCTTTTTCGAGATAACATGTACCCACAAGACCATCGCCCGGATAAACTCTGTTTTTTATAAATTTGCTTTTCTGATATGCCACGGATGCCATTTGCTCGAGGAAGATATTGTTTTTGTCTTCGTCGTTGATTACGAAAATGCCGCCCATGACAGCATCTACGTATTCTGTCAGTTTTTTCAAAACATCTGTCATCATTTCAGTTGTACGACCCGAACCCATACGAATAATATCGCCCAAGACGGCAAGACCTTCAGCAGCCCACTGACGGCGTTTGTTTTCTTCCTGACGTTTCTTTTCTTCTTCGCGGGCATGACGTAATGAGTTACGCATCTCTATCAAGGAGTTGCCCAAATTGTCTTTGTCGGAGAGCAGTTTGAATTCTGAATCAAGGTTGCCTTCACCAATTTGACGCGCAAAACCGGCGTATGCAGCAAAACCGTCAATCAGAGCGTCCAAAGATTTTTTCATCTGACCGATTTCGTCGCTTCTTTCAATCGGAAGTTTTTCCACAACAAGACCTTTTGACATTTGGTCAAGCTGGATTTCAATCATTTGGATAGGCTTGCTGACCGAATTTCCGAAGTAATACAACACAACGGTCGCAATAAATATAAGTATGACACCTATAATAACGGTAAGCCTTATCAAACCGTTGATACGTTTGTTAAGGTCTTCTTTCTTTTGTTTTACGGCCTTGTCGATATAGTCTTCGTAAACACCAGTTCCGATAACCCAACCCATTGGTTCATAAAGTTTTATGAATGAAATTTTAGGCACCCATTCTTTGGCATCGGGTTTATAGAAGTCGTATTTTAGAATACCTTCGCCGTTGTTGTCTTTTATGACTTGCGAATAAGCGTCGTACATATTAACGTCTGTCTGACCTATGTAAAAGACGTGCGGTTCTTTTTCGAGTTTTGGCATTGTAGCGTGCATGACAACTACGTGCGGCGGTTCGTATTCGTTTATCCACAAATAACCGTCGGTACCGAAACGCAAAACCCTTAAATTTTCCAATGTTATATTCAGTGTATTTGCCACCACGAGTTTTACCCCGTAATCTTCCACGGTATCAGCCATACCAAAACCGTAACGCTCTCTTACGCCTACTTCATTGCTCTGACGGTATGAATGATCTATCATATCGTAAGCAATATTAACAATATCTTTTAATTGTTTAGTTATGTTGTCGGTTTCGTCAGCTCTAAAACGCTCAATATCTTTTTCAGCCTGCGTTCTGAAGTTATAAATTGAGGTGAAGGCGATGAGCAGAATAGATGTCAGCACCGTAACACTTGTAAACAGAGGTAATTTTGTTTTTAACTTCATAATTCTTTAAATTTGGCTTCTAAAAGGCAAAGTTATAAAAATATTCTCAAATTCCGTACCTAATTTAAAGAAAAAAATCTATGTTTCTTTTTGTTGATTTTTATTCGGTTGTAATATTTTGATTTTCCGATAATTATAAAAAAAATCAAAAAAAACTTCAAAAAAAGTTTGCATATTCCAAAAATAGTTTCTACTTTTGCACCGTCTTAGAAAGATGATGGCGAGATAGCTCAGCTGGTTAGAGCGCATGATTCATAATCATGAGGTCCCCGGTTCAATCCCGGGTCTCGCTACAAAAAAGAACAATCGGTTTTCGGTTGTTCTTTTTTTTGTGTGTTTATGAAAAATCATGCAGATTTATTTTTTAAAAGTAAATTTGCATGATTTTTTTGTGAAAAGTTTTGCAGATTTGTTTTTTTAAAGTAAATTTGCAAAAAAAATACACGCCATGATAGAGAGAACTTTGAAAGACAAACTTCTGCAACTGATGCAGAAATATCCCGTGGTAACGCTTACAGGCCCGAGACAGTCAGGAAAATCAACTCTGCTGAAAAACGCTTTCAGCGATTTTAATTATGTTTCGTTGGAAGACCCCGACAACAGAATATTTGCAACTGATGACCCGAAAGGCTTTTTAAAAACGTACCCCGACAAAACAATAATTGACGAGGCTCAAAAAGTGCCGCAACTGTTTTCGTACATTCAAACGCACACCGACAGCGCAAACAAAACAGGAATGTACTTGTTGGCGGGTTCGCAAAATTTTTTGCTGATGGAAGCAATCGGACAGTCATTGGCAGGAAGGACGGCGGTTTTGAAACTTCTTCCCCTCTCCACAAGAGAAATGCAAAACGCAAAAATCGAAACACAGGATATTGACACAAAACTTTTTAAAGGCTCGTATCCGAGACTTTTTGATAAAGATATTCCGCCGGAAGATTTTTATCCGTATTACATACAAACCTACGTAGAGTGCGATGTAAGACAGGTAAAAAACATCGGCGACTTAACAACTTTTGAAAAATTCATAAAACTTTGCGCCGGAAGAATCGGACAGGTGCTAAATGTTTCATCGCTTGCGGGCGACTGCGGAATTTCGGTTTCAACCGCTAATTCGTGGCTGTCGGTTTTGGAAACGGGATATATTTGTTATATGCTGCAACCCGATTTCAACAATTTTTCAAAACGGGTTATCAAAAGCCCGAAACTTTATTTTTACGATACGGGCTTGGCTTGTTCGCTGCTGCAAATCAGCAGTCCCGAACAATTAAAAACGCACTATTTAAGAGGCGGTTTGTTTGAAAATCTTATTATTTCAGAATTTTTGAAACATTATTATAATCAAGGCATTACGCCCGATTTACGGTATTTCCGCGACAGCAGCGGACTTGAAATTGACTTGTTGGACTATACCGGATTGCGGCGTGATGTTTATGAAGTAAAAGCCGGAGCTACGTTTTCAACGGATTATTTCAAAGGTATAGCCAAATATTGTGCGTTTTCAGGCCTTTCTGCCGACAACTGCACAGTCATTTACAACGGTGACAAGCGTATGGTAACTTCAAACGGCAAAGTTCTAAATTTCTATGATTCTTTTATGTAATTTCCTAATTTTTTTATCTCATTTTTATAATTAATATTGTACTTTTTAACTTTTTTTATAATTTTGTGCTTTGAAAGTTAGATTAATTTACTAATCAGAGTATTAACGCGAAAATTATATATGACTATGAATAAAATTGCTTTTTTGTTGAAAATGCTGATTTTATCGGCTGTTTTCTTAATTTCTGTGCCGGAAAATTCATTCGGACAGTTTACTGTGAAATATTATGATCCGGATGAGGTTGTTGTTAAAACTCAAGATTTGACATCTTTCTCCGATGTTTGTAGTATTACTACCATTATAAGTATTACTATGACGGAAGATTATACGGCTGAATCTGCTGACGAGTTCTATATTTCTATAGAAAGCACCGTAGACGATGATAAATTTTTTGATTTAAATGATCATACGCTGGATCTGAACGGTGGAAAAATTAATGCTCCTAACGATGCAGAATTTATATTTAAAAACGGAACAATTAAATCTTCAAATGCACCGGTTATTGAATCTTACAGTCCTATGAGGTTTGCTAATATTACGGTAAGCTCAACGAGTGATGACGATCAAGCGTCTTTGATTTATAATAATATGAATGTTTATCTTGAAGCCGGTTGTACTTTTACTATTCCTTCTAAGAATCCTTTTCCTTCTAAGAAATTTTTTGTCAATCCTAATGAAGCTTTCTTGGCTAATGATTTGCTTGTTTTTGCGGATGAAAACGGCAAACCGCTTAAAGTTAAAGAAAATACTGAAGATAATCTGGATTGTTATAATATTAATGGAGATATTTATACTGTTAAAACCGTGGATGCAACATATTTTAAAGTGGAATACGGTGATAAACAAAAATATTTTAATTCGTTGGAAAAGGCACTTCAATCTACAAGCTATTCGGATGAAACTTCTGTGCCTTCGAGTGTTAAAATTACACTTTTGAAAGATTATGCCCGTAATAAGCGGTATTTTACAGAACATGTTATTACACATGATGATGATTTAACTTTTCTAAATATAAATGTTCCGTTTGATGTAGAACTTGATTTGGGCGGAAAATCTTTTAAAGATACTTTGACTCTAAATATAAGTCATAAATTTATTGTAAAAAATGCTGCTAAAGCCAATCTTTACGGTTTTTTCGTGGCAAACAGCGGTGCGGATATAGATTTGGATGCCGGACGTTATGAATCCTTTTCTACTATAATATCAATACAATCCGGAGCAAAAGCAACGATTGGTTCTTCTGTAACTTTTGTTTCTTGTGTTGATGAAGAAAGGTATAGACCAAATCAATATAATGTAGACGGTTCTAAAAAATTGTATGAAGCTTTTGTTGAAAATTTGGGCGGAGAACTCAAAATAAAAGGCGGTGATTTCTCATATAATAGCACTGAATCTGACTATCCCGTGTACGGAGTTTACACTAAAGGTACTACAACCATAGAAAGCGGTACTTTTGGCGGCAGAGAGGCTGTCGCAGGTAAAACATCAACATCTTCTTATATAAACGGCGGAACTTTGTCAATAACGGGTGGTAGTTTTTCGGGAAAAGATGCTGTTTATATGGAGAATGGTAATGTTGAAATTACGGGCGGAACTTTTACGGGAACGAATGACGGTGTTTATGTCTATGGCGGGGATTTGGAAGTTTTAGACGGAACTTTTACGGCTTCGGGAAGCTCAAGTAGTCAAAGCTGTAGTGGTATAACTGTTGAACCGAGTGGAACGGCAACCGTTAAAGGCGGTACGTTTAAAGGGAAAAATTTCGGTTTACAAGTAGGTCAAGGAACTATATCTTTATATGGAGGAAAGTATGAAGGAGAAACGGCTGCCGTTATTCAAATCTACGGTACAATGTCGTTAAATGATGCTGATAATAATGTTCAATATGCTTTTTATGATGCTGATGATGCTGATGATGTTATGCTTTATTTTCCGAATGAAACTAATCAATATGTAAAACTAAATACTGACGATTATCTTTATGACGGGAAAACAGTCTTAAAAAAGGCTACGGTAAAAAAAGCAAAACCTGTAATTTCACCCTCAAAATTACTTCTCGGTGAAAATGACGAGGCAACTGTTACTATTTATAATGCTACTGATGCATTTAAATTCACAACTATACCGGATGGAATAACAATAACTAAAACCTTAACCTCAGATGAAAAATATACTGTTAAAACCTCTGAGGGAGTTGAAGGCGGCGAATATAAAATTGTTGCCACTGACGGTGATGACGAAATAAATATGATAGTTACCGTTAAATATAAAGTTAGTGCTATTGATATTGTAAAAGCGTTAGTTGATATTGAAAAAGAATACGACGGAAGTCGCTATGTAACCGAAAAAGGGACTAAAAATTATATAGACGGTAGCGGTAAACACTTTTATTATAAAGGTAAAAGTGAAAAAACACCGTTAGGATTTTTATTTACTTCAATCCTATATGATAGTGAAGAATTAGGACAAAGAACAATAACAGCATATATCTATATAAATGACAATGACAATGCTGAATATTATATCTTGACTGACATGGATCCAAACTCTGGAATTATAATTAACGATGCTAAAATTATAAAAAAAGTTGAGTATACTCTCGGTGTTAATGCTGATGTGATATTAAATGTGGATGGGGATGTTAGTGTTAATAGTTTTAAGAACGAATATTCCGAAATTTTAATGGAGAAAGCCTCTGACGGCAAAATTCACATAAAAACTACTGATAATATAAAATCGGGAACTTACATTATCGAATCTGAGCTTTATCGTATTGGTATAGAGGTCGTTTCTAATTCAGACATAACTGATATAGAAAGTGGAAAATGGTATAATGAAGATATTTCTTTAAGTACTTTAGACTATACTAATAAAGTAAAGGAAATTTTCGGTAATGATATCACTTTGTCTATTACAGTAAACGGAGAAAATAAAGAGATTGTAGAGCAAGAGGGTGAAAATAAAGTCAAATTCGTTGTAACTGACAAAGATGATATTCTTTATAGTAAAGAATTCATTGTTTTGCTTGACAAAACAGCACCTACTCCGCTTGTAGCGGCATACGTAAATTCACAAGAAGTTGAAATCTCTTCTGTTGAATTATTGCCTGATGATCCTAATCAGTTTATGTACATGTATTATTTCCGTCAAGGAGCAAAAATAGAACTTAGGGCAAATGACATCAAAGAAGCGGTTGATAAGACCAGCGGTGTTAAAACTGCCGAATATAGTTGGGACAATGTTGATTTTACTGCTTTTGATTTTAAAAACAATGAAAGTATTCCTATAAAGCCGGGTGTCGGAAAACTTTATTTGCGGGCAACCGATATTGCGGGCAACAAGTCTGAAACTTTTGTTGTAGCTTTTACAGCTTTTGAGCCTTCAACATTTAAGGAAAACTCTGATGAGGAGTCAATAGAATCTGCACCTTATTATTATGCGTCAAAAAACGGCGGTCAGGATATGAGTTTTTCTATCAATCTTAACGGCAATTCTATTTACTCGGTATCTGATACGCGTGAAAACTCATGTTATTTTGATGATGATAATGAGTATTTTAGTGTCAGCGGCGGAGTTGTTGTCGTAAAAAAAGCATATTTGGAAACATTGAAACCTGATCAAGAAAATATTCTTAGTGTTTATATTGCGCCATGTGGTGACCAAGAGTATTGGGGCGATAATCTTCCCGGAAAATATGAAGGTCAGATAATGAAAATCAATCTTGATATTACTTATACCGTTAAGATAAATACCGGTTATAGATTTTCAGAACCGACCGATTCGGAAATCGAAAGTTTTTGTGACGGAGATTCTGTTATGGTAACATTTTCTTTGGATGAGAATTATTCGAGTGCTGATTATGTTTCAATCAACAAATTGGAAGTTCCTCAGCAGAGTTTAGGAACGGCTTTGCGTTTTAAAGTTCCCGAAAATGTGCTTGCCGGCGGTAACGAAAAAATTGCGGTTGAGTTTTATAAGGACGGTTATGAGGCAAACGATATGGCTGTTTTCCCCGGAAATTATCCTGCACAATACAACATAAAACTTTATAACGATGTTTTGGCGGTTGATAACAGTAAGGATTTGTTTCTTGCCGATATGTATCATTGGTATTTGGATATGGTGGAATTGGAAGGTAAAAATCGTCAGTTCCTTGATATTCTCAATTATATTCAAGACGGAGTAGTTCATAAATTTTATGTCGAGGTTACTGACATTGAAGGATACCGTTTTAGGGTATGTCCGAGTGATGACTTCACGATAGAGCCTATTCAAAAAGCCAAAGTGATGAAAGTTAATACTTATCCTAATCCGGCAAAGAGCGGTCAGAAGCTTTTTATTGAGTTGGAAAATTTCTTAGACGAGGATTATAAAGATATTGAAATCTTGATTTATAATCAGTTGGGCGGCATAGTACAAAAGCTTTCCAATGTTGAAAAAGTCACGGAAATAAGCTTGAATGAAGGATTTTTTAGCGGAGTCGTTTTAAAAGACGGAGTAAAGATTTTGAATTTTAAAATTATCGTAAAATAAGGCAATGAAACGCAGATTAATTACAGTGTTGATGCTGCTGATTTTTTTGGGAGCTAATGCACAAAACGAACAACAACCAAATGAAAATTCAAAGACCCAAAAGCCGAAATTACCGTGTATGACGGGACATTATCTTACGGCGGAGGGCGGTTTTGGTATTCAAGGCATGAATTATGACCTTTTAGTTCCCGGAGATGTTAATAGTGATGTTTTCGGTTTTGACGTAAAGGCCGGTTATAGATATTATTTTCATCCGAATTTTGGAGTAGGTTTCGCTCTGAGGTTTCAAAGTTATAGTGCCGAGGCTAAAGTGAATTATGTTCAAGAGATTAGCGGTGTTTTGGACTATTACACGCCCCCGAGAGAATATTTGCATAGAACGTTTTATAATGATTATGTAGAAAAACAAAACGTTGTAATGACTGAAATTCCGATTGAATGGTTTATGCAGGTTTCTTTGGCACGCCGCTTAAAACTCAATATCGGTTTGGGACTTCAAGCAAATCTTTTTAACATTACTAACAATTACAAAAATTCATCGGGTGAGATTTCAACTCATGCTTATTATGATGAAATTCATCTTGATGCGTATGACTTGCCCCGTTATAGTCTTTATGATACGAGTGGTTTCAGAGGGCATTATAAATACGATGTAACGGTTTCGGCAATAGGTGAGATAGGTTTGCTTTACGCTCTTAATTCGAGATTGGAGCTTGCGATGAATTTTACCGGCAGTTACGGTCTTATAAAAGCGATGAAAAATTATTCGGGCAAGCATATTTTTGATCCCGGATGTGAGTTGCAAGATGACGAAACGTTTCCCTCATACGAACCTGCTTATAATGCAGTTTTAACGACGCAGGCAAAAGACGTTAAATTTGTTTCTATGGGAGTTAGTTTTGGTATACGTTTTAGAATGAGTAAGAAAGATCCTACTGTTGCGCTTGAATTTGACGAGGCTTTGGGTAAAGCCCGCCGTCTGAAAGAAACCGAAGACGAAGACCTTAATTTGATGGAGGCTTTGGAGGATGACGAAATCGAACGCCGACGCCGCAAACAAGACACCATTGAATTGGCGGAAAAAGAACGTCAGCGTCGTCAAGTGGAAGATGAGGAATTTTATATAACACCTCAAGGCGATACCGTTTGGAATAAAAAACCTGAGGTTGATTCTCTAAAACAAGTTGTTGTAGAAGAGCCGAAAGATACGGTTAAAGTCGTAGAAGAGCCGAAAGATACGGTTAAAATCGTAGAAGAGCCGAAAGACACGGTTAAAGTTGTAGAAGAGCCGAAAAAAGAGGATCTGATTGTTGAAAAAGACATTACGGGCGAGCTCAATAGTTTGATAAAGAATCTTAACACAAATGCTTGTGAGTTCAATCAGACGAATCCTAAGAACCGTAAGAAACAGATTGTTGATATTGACAAATTGGCTAATTTGTTGAAAGAGAATCCTGATGTTATGTTGGAGGCTGTCGGACATACTTGCGATATAGGTTCTGTGGAGGCGAACAAAGAAGTCGGAATGCGCCGTGCCGAATATATCAAAGAGGAATTGGTTTCACGCGGAGTACCGGCAGAACAAATTCGTTGTACTACGAAATGGTTTACTGAGCCGTTAGTTCCTAACACTTCAGAGTCCAACCGTATGAAGAATCGTAGGTATGAGTTGAAGATTATAAAAAAATGACCATGAAAAAAATAATATTATTGTTGTTTACTTTAGTTACCTCTTCGGTTTATTCCCAAGAGGTAACTTTAGAAAAAATTCTGTTCGGGCGTTTCCGTCAGAAATCAGTTTACGGAATAAGACCGATGAGTGGCGGTGATAGTTACACCGTTTTGACAAATAATTCAATTGTTAAGTATTCGTATTTAACGGGGAGTGTTCAAGATACGCTTGTTGATTTTTCTTCTTTCAGGGATTATTATCCTGACGAGTATGAAATATCTTCAGACGGCAAAAAAATTATTATTAACACTGATTATACGGAGATTTACAGACGCTCATATTTGTCTAAAACTTTTATTTATGACATTCAGAATAAGGAATTTGAGCCTTTGAGTTCTGAATTTGAGTATACGCAGCTTGCAACATTTTCGCCTGACAACAAGAAAGTAGCTTTTGTTTATCAAAACAATATTTATGTCAAAGACCTTCAAACCAAGGAGCAACGTCAAATCACTTTTGACGGCAGAAAGAATTTCATTTTGAACGGTTTGCCGGATTGGGTTTATGAGGAGGAGTTTGCTTTTAATAAGGCGTTTGAATTTTCTTCTGACGGAAATTATTTGGCGTACATAAAATTTGACGAGACAGCCGTAAAAAGTTATACGTTGGAGTATTACAGTCCTGTCAGCGAACAATATGACCCTGAAAAAAATTATCCGCAGCTTTATGAGTACAAATATCCGAAAGTCGGCGAAGAAAATTCAAAGGTTTCAGTTCATGTTTTTGATTTTTCCACGCTTGAGACTACCAAAGTCAATACAGGAGATAACGATGATATTTACATTCCTAAAATTACGTGGATTTCCTCAACGGGAAAACTTTCAATTTGCCGTCTCAACCGTCTTCAGAACCATTTGGATTTGCTTTCCTTTGATGTGAAAAGCAAAGCTGTAAAAACGTTTTTCACTTTGACCGACCGCAGATATTTGGAAGAATCGGTGATGCCGTCAGTTACGTTTTTAAACGACGGGAAATCCTTTTTGATAACCTCTGATACTGAAGGTTTTAGAAATATTTATCATTATTCTTTGGACGGAAAACTTTTAAGCAGAGTAACCTCCGGTAAGGAAAACGAGGTCGTGGATTTTCTCGGATTTGATGAGGAAACAAAGAAAGTTTATTTTACCTCTGTGGGCAAAAAATCTTATCAGGAAGTTGTTTGTTCAGTGGATTTAAACGGCAAAAATCGCAAAACAATTTCTCAGGATTACGGTATGAACACTCCGGAATTTTCTTCAAATTATAAGTATTTTATCAATTTTCATACCTCAAAAGACGAACCGTATTATATTACGGTTAATGACAATAAGGGCAAAATTTTGAGAGTTCTTGAAGATAATTCCGCGCTTAAAGAGCGTTTGAAATTGGCGGGCATACAAAAAGAGTTTTTCTCTTGGAAAAATTCTTCGGGCGATTCGCTCGATGCTTTTGTCATAAAACCGAAAGATTTTGATGCAAAAAAACAATATCCTGTTTTGGTGGTTGGTTACAACGGTCCAAATTATAATCTTGTAAACGATCGTTATGAGTTTCAGTGGTACAATGCTTTGGTTGAAAAAGGATATTTGGTTTGTTGTACAGATACCCGTGGCACAGGCAGAAAGGGTGCTGAATTTAGAAAATGCACTTACGGACAACTCGGCAATCTTGAAACCCAAGACCTTGTAAGTTTTTCTAAATATCTTTCATCTTTGGATTATGTTGATGGTTCAAGGCTCGGCATTTGGGGTTGGAGTTACGGCGGATTTATGGCATCAAACCTTATGACAAGAGGTGCAGGCAGTTATAAAATCGGCATTGCAGTAGCTCCCGTAACGAATTGGGAATATTATGATAATATTTACACCGAGCGTTATATGGGTTTGCCGAAGGATAATCATGACGGATACGTTAAAAATTCCCCGATATATTATGCCGATAAACTTCAGGGCAAATTCCTTTTGATTTTCGGCAGTGCTGACGATAACGTTCACCCTCAAAATTCAATGGTTTTTTGTGAAGCTTTGGTTCAGGCTGATAAAGAATTTGAATTTATGCAGTACACTAACAAAAATCACGGAATTTACGGTGGAAATACTACGTATCATCTTTATAAGAAAATGATTAAATTCATCGAAAACAATTTGTAAGAAAAAAGAAAAAACGAAAAATAAAAAAAGAGATTGTCTTAAAACAAAAAGGCAATCTCTTTTTCTTTATTGTATTTAATTATTTTTTTTCGGATTATTTATTTTCTTTTGCGAAAATGTTTTTGTAAATCAATCCTGCTAAACCTGCACCTAATAACGGAGCAACGATGAATACCCATAATTGACTCAATGCTAAAGCGTTTTCAGAGAAAAGAGCTTGAGAAATACTACGGGCGGGGTTTACGCTGGTATTTGTTAAAGGAATGCTTACTAAGTGAATAAGTACCAAAGTCAAACCTATTGCAAGACCTGCGTTGTTGCCTGCGCCGCCGTTTTTGTCGGTAGCACCGAGGATTACGATTAAGAAAATGCAGGTTAAAACCATTTCAGTTACGAAAGCACCAAGAAGTGTGCAATCTTGATAACCGGGTGCTTTGTTGTAAAATTCATCACCGAAACCGTTAGCGGCGAAAGTACCGATAGATTCCAAAGAGTTTTTAGCAATCAGGAAAAGCACTGCTGCTGCCAAAATTGCGCCGACGATTTGAGCCAAAGAGTATAAGCCGAATTCTTTTCCGCTCATTCTTCCGCCCATGAATGCTCCGAACGAAACAGCCGGATTAAGATGTGCACCTGAGATATGACCGATGCCGTAAGCCATTGCAACAACGGTAAGACCGAAAGCTATTGCAACGCCTAAAAATCCTACTGAGCCGCCGGCAAAAATAGCCGTTCCGCAGCCGCCTAATACTAAGGTGAATGTTCCGATACATTCAGCTACCAATTTTTTTGTTAATGCGTCCATATTTTTTATATGTTTTTAATTAATAGAATTGTGATTGTTTTTGATAGCGAAAGTTAGAAATTAAATTTTATATTCAGAAATTTTTTTTGAGGTTTTTTTTTAAAAGTATTATGGTATATTTTATTAGTGCTTGATTTTAAGTTAGTTAAGATAAAATGCGAAAAAAATGTCCACCTTAAAATTTATTTTGTCCACCTTTTGAAAAGCTTGAAAGAATGCATTTTTTTTCTTTGTCCACTTTAATTTTTTGTTAGTCCACCTCGATTTTTTCTTTTGTGCTTAACTTTGCCTTAACGAAATTTTCAAAAAAAATACACAATCAAACTTTTAATTAAATTAAGATATGAAAGATTTTGGTTATTTGTTAATAATGACGGTTGGACTATTGATAACGGGGTGTGGGGAGGCCCCGAAACCGTCTTACGTCCCCGTAGATTCTCCTAATCCTTGGTCAGATGATTATAAAGATGTTGCGGATTATGAAAGCCGTTCATCTTGGGGCACTTACAATGTCCATGACCCTGTCGTAAGAAAATTTGGCGATACTTATTACGCATATTCTACCGATGCTATTTGGTGGCCGCCTGTTCGGAGGGAAAATCTTCAGAACTCTCAACCTCCTAAAATGGGAAATATTCAAGTCAGAAAATCTAAAGATTTGGTACACTGGGATTTTGAAGGTTGGGCGTTTGATTCCATTCCTCAAGATGCTTGGGATTGGGTTTATCCTAAAAGTAAAGAACATACTTCCCGCGGACTTTGGGCTCCTTTCATTTTGAAATATAACGACACTTATAGATTATATTATTGTTTGTCTACTTTTGGCAAAAAAATTTCTTATATTGGTTTGGCAGAATCTAAATCGCCGTTAGGTCCTTGGCAATCAAAAGGTTGTGTCGTTAAAACCGATGATTCTTCCCCTATGAACGCTATCGACCCGACCGTTGTGGACGATGTTAAAAGCGGAAAACAATGGATGATTTACGGTTCTTTTTTTGGCGGTCTTTTCGCTTTGGAATTAAACAAAGAAACGGGTTTAGCTTTAAAAGAAGGCGATCAGGGACATTTGGTTGCTCATCGTGCTAACTATTCGGTTGATAATATGGAAGCTCCCGAAGTTGTATACAATCCCGAAACAGGAAAATATTATTTGTTTGTAAGTTATGGTCCTTTGGTAACGACATATAACGTTAGGGTTTCTGTTTCTGATACTCCGGAGGGGCCGTACAGAGATTATTTTGGTGTAGATCCGAGGGGCGAGGTTAATACTTTACCTGTTTTGACTGCGCCTTATCGTTTTGAAAATCACACGGGTTGGGCTGGTCTTGCGCATTGCACCGTTTTTAACGACGGCTCTGGAAAATGGTTTTTGGCATCGCAGGGCAGACTCTCGCCTGATAATATGATGATGGATTTTCATGTACGACGTTTGTTTTTCCGCTCTGATGGTTGGCCTATGGTATCGCCTGAGCGTTATGCGGGCGAAGAGGAAACTCCGCTCCAAAAATCAGACGTTTATGGTGAATACGAAATTATCACTATTAAAGATAATTACAAGGAGAAAGATTTAGGCGGCACGGGGCAGTCTAATACTCTTTTGGAAGAAGAAATTAATAAGTCATTAAAATTAACATTGAACCAAGACAATGTTAAGGATTTTGAGGACGGTGTTTTTACTTTGAAAAATATTGCAAGTGAAATTTCCGGTGTGAAAATTTTTGTTGGACACGACTGGGAAAATCAAAAAACGACTTTGCTTTTTACAGGTATTGATAATCAAGGTTTTACGATTTGGGGTAAAAAAATAAAATAGGAAAAAATCTTTTTTGTCCACCTATTTTTTGATATTATCCACCGCTTAACGAGAATTTAACCGTAAGTTTGCAATGTTAAAACAATGTACATTTTTAATACTTAAATTTAAATAAATATGAGAAAGGTAATTTTAGTTTTTTGCGGAATGTTGGCATTAACGCCAGCGGCTTCAGCTTTTCAAGCCTCAAGCCGTATTTCCCTAACAGCTTCACCCTATGACAATATAAATGTTACGGGTAAGGTGGTAGATGAACAGGGTAGTCCGCTTCCCGGTGCCTCGGTTTATGTAAAAGGCACGACAAACGGTACTATCTCTGACATAGATGGTAATTTTTCTCTTGTTTGTCCTTCTGACGCTGTTTTGGTGTTTACTTTTATGGGTTACACCTCGCAAGAGATTAATGTTAATGGACGTTCTGATATGGGAACGATCACAATGCAGGAAGACAATCAAGAAATAGAACAGGTTGTCGTTATCGGTTATGGTACACAGAAAAAAGTTGATTTAACGGGTTCTGTGGCAATCGTAGATGCCGATGAAATGAAAAAAGCTTCAAACTCCAACATCTCTACAATGCTTGAAGGTAAAGTTGCCGGTGTTCAGATTACCTCTGACGGTCAGCCGGGTGCAGACCCGAACGTCAGAATTCGTGGTATCGGTTCTTTCGGTTCAACAGCACCTTTATATGTAATAGACGGTGTGCCCATGGGTACGACCATCAGAGATTTCTCTCCTAACGATATTGCCTCAATTCAGATTTTGAAAGATGCTTCGGCAGCTGCAATTTACGGTTCAAGGGCTGCTAACGGCGTGGTAATCATCACAACCAAACAAGGTAAAAAAGATCAACCCGCACGAGTTGATTATTCAGGATATTTCGGTTGGGATAAGATTAGCAAAAAAACATACGATGTAATGGATGCTGACCAATACAGCACATATTTGGGTCAGTCGGCAGAACAGAGTATTTTAACGGGAACCACAGTAAAACTTCCGGGCGGTTATATTAAGAACGAAGACGGTTCATACTCTTTTATGGACGATACCAATACGGATTGGTTTGATGAGGTTTTCAAAACGGGTTTCCGTCAGAATCATAACGTAAATATTTCAGGCGGCGGCAAAAACAACACTTATAACCTCGGTCTTGACTATTATAATCAAAAAGGTACTCTTGAGGGTGCAGGTCCGAATTATGAACGTTATACTGTCAGATTAAACAATACTTTTGATGTTAAATTCATCAAATTCCGTACAGGCTTGGTTTATTCTCATTCCGATCAGGAC
Source organism: Bacteroidales bacterium (assembly GCA_017544805.1). Classification (GTDB taxonomy): domain Bacteria; phylum Bacteroidota; class Bacteroidia; order Bacteroidales; family UBA3824; genus UBA3824. The sequence goes on from JAFYDK010000089.1 coordinate 16,358, forward strand.
AATATGGCTATTTCCAACGCTTCGGAATATGTTCAAGGTCTTTACGGTGATGTTACAAACGTTTTAAGAGGTACGCTTTTGATGCAGCCTACTATTAAGGCATACGACGATAATACATGGGTTCTTGACGAGCAAGTCGGTGCTGCTAATAATTATCATTATGACGCTTACGGTTACGGTGTTTATTATGATGATATTCACGGTGATATTTCAGCTTCAAACCCGCTGCTTGTTAACAACAAATTGGAACGTAATACCAGAGTAGACCGTCTTGTTGCAACGGCAAGTGCAAATGTTAATTTGTTGGATATGTTCGGTTTGCAATCTGCTAATCATAAACTTTCTTACAATCTTAACCTTTCATACAGCAAGACTTATGCAAAGGATCACACTTGGATTGGCGCATGGATTCAGTCAAACCGTGTTTATCTTGCAAAAGATAACGAACGTCTTACCGAAGTTTACCGTCATTACAGCGATGCACTTGTTGAAAATACCATCAATTACGAAGGTACTTTCGCCGACAAACATCACCTTAGCGTTGTCGTAGGTCAGACTTACGAAAACGAATATGATGACAATCTTACCGGTTGGGGTAACAAATTTCCTGAACCTTATTTCCTTCAAGTCAATAATGCTGAAGAACGTAATGCAAGTACGGGAGCAAATATCCATATTTTGGAATCTTATATCGGTCGTGTAAATTATGACTTCGACCAAAGATACCTTCTTAGTGCAACCGTTAGACGCGACGGTAGTTCAAGACTTTCTTCAAAAGATCATTGGGGTTGGTTCCCTTCAATTTCACTTGGTTGGAGATTGGATCGTGAAGCATTCTTCCCTGTTGATGAAAGCCTTATCAACCTCTTGAAAATCCGCGGAAGTTACGGTATTCTCGGTAACGAAAATATCGGTAATTACAGATATATGTCTACCGTTACAAGACAAAACATGACATATTCTTTCGGCGGAAATACAGTTCTTGGTTCTGCTCAGTCATCTTTCGTAAATCCGTTGATTGCTTGGGAAAAGAAAAAATCTACTTCAATAGGTTTGGATTTAGGAATGTTCAACGGACAACTTGATTTCACTTTTGAATGGTACAAAAACGTATCTGACAATCTTCTTTACGAGGTTGCCGTTCCTACAACGACAGGTGTTGCAAATACTACCGTTACTATGAACGCTGCAACAATGGAAAACTCAGGTTTTGAGTGGAGTGCTAATTATCACAACTACAAACACCAAGTTAAATACGATATTTCTTTCAACGTTTCAACCTTGAAAAACAAAGTTACATCACTCGGCTCCGGCAAAGATTCTCAGATTGACGGTGCATACAAAACCATCGTCGGTGAAGAAATCGGACAATATTACGGTTGGGAATATGTTGATATTATCAAATCTCAGGATCAACTTGATCAGTGGAATCAATACGCAAGAGACCAAATGCAAGCGCGTTATGAGGCTGCCTCTGCTGCAGGAGATCAAGCCGGAATGGACGCTAACAAATATTATAATCAAACCCGTGCCGCATACATGGCAGCTAAAGCTGCTGACGACAAAGCCGGCATGGAAGCTAACAAAGATTACGCTTTGGCAGAATATCAGGCAGGTGCTAACGTAGGTGATTGTCTTTACAAAGATGTAAACGGTGACGGTAGGATTGACACCGAGGATCAGACAATTATCGGCAGCGGTCTTCCCGGAATCAACTTCGGTCTTTCGGGTAGAGTTGAGTACAAAGGTTGGGATTTAAGCATTTCAACATTCGGCGCACTCAAATACAAAGTATCTGATGATATTTACAACTCTCTCAACAGTTGCTATGGTTACGGCAACAAAGATGTAGCATTGCTTAATGCAAATCAGTTTGACGATGCGGGTAATTATCTTTCTGATGTTCCCCGTACATACCTTACTAATACGGTTGCATCGCTTGCTTGGAACGACCTTTTCAGCTCACGCAAAATTCAGAATGCTAATTATTGGAAAATTGCAAATGTTGAAATCGGTTATAATTTCAAAGATGATTGGTTCAACGGTATAGTTTCCGGTGTAAGAATGTATGTCAGCGCACAAAACCTTGCAACACTTACCAAATACAAAGGTTATAATGTTGATTACGTAGGCGGTACATTTACTCCTGGTTATAACTTCTGCTCATTCCCGACTCCGAGAACGTTTATGGTCGGTTTGAAAGCATCATTCTAATAAACAATTTTTTATTATAAATAGAGAAAACAATATGAAAAAGTTTAATATAATATTGACTTCTTTGGTTGCCGCAGCTACATTATCAGGATGTTCAGAGGATTTGTTGGATGTTAAAAATACCAATCAGATGACCTCAGAGAATTTCGGCAACGAAGTGGAAACCTTGGAAGAGGCTGTGATTGCTTGTTACAATCATATCCGTATGGAAGGAACTTACAGCCGTGTAGGATACAATTACGATGTTTGTCGTGGTGATGAGGCATGGAACTCCTCACAAGTTTGGTATTTACCTTTCGACGACCTTAATTCTCCCGCTACCAACGAGATGAACAACTGGGTTTTCAGAGATTGGTATTATACTATCAATGTTGCGAATTTCGTTATAAACAAAATTCCTACAGCGGAAGGCGTTAGCGAGGCTCATAAAAGAATGCGCGGTCAAGCGTTGTTTTTCAGGGCTTTAGGTTATTATAATATTATGGGTTATTATCAGTGTGCACCTCTTATCACTGATTATGAAACTTACAGCGATCTCGAGAAATCATACGTTAGTATGAACTCTCAACAAGAGCTTATCGCTCAGATTAAAACCGACCTTGAAGAGGCTGTAACATTGTTGCCCTCACGTGATGAAGGCGGCGAGTGGGCTCAAGGCCGTGTAACTTGCGGTGCTGCTGCCGGTTATTTGGCAAAAACACTTATGTTCAACCACGAATTTGCTGAGGCTCAAAAATACCTCGAAAATATAATCAACGGTGAGTACGGCAAATACGAACTCGTTGAAAACTACGGTGCAAACTTCCAAGAAGGTGCTTACGAAAACAATTCAGAATCTATTTTTGAAGTTCAGTTTTTGGATAACGGCAAACAAGGTACTGACGAGGAATGGACTCCTGTCAATGTTTCTTCCGATGCTACACAGGGTCATGCAATAGAATCAAACTTTGCTGCCGGTGCTTTCGGTGGTTGGGCTGACATTTCGGCTTCGGTATGGCTTTATCAGTTGTTTAAATCCGAAAGTACCAAAGAAGGTAAATTAGATCCGCGTCTTTATTGGACGATTGGTACCTCAGAAAGCGATTGGACGGAGGATTATCCTGTTGGCGGTTACGGTAATGTTTATTACGGAAAAGATAAATCCGGTATTGTTACCAACAACAATTACGGCGGTATTCCTATCGTAAAATGGACAAATGCCCGTACAGGAATTATTTCAGCTGTAACAACGGGTTTGCGTTGTGGTATCAACTTGCGTTTGTTGCGCCTTGCAGATGTTTATTTGCTTGCAGCTGAGGCTATCAACGAGGTTAATAACGGTCCTACTGCAAAGGCTATCGAATATGTTAATAAAGTTCGTAACCGTGCAGGACTTTGCAACCTTGAAGAATCAACAAAATATAAATCTGCTGTTACCTCTGCTGATGCTTTCTTTGAATATCTTGCTAACGTAGAGCGTCCGAGAGAATTAGGTTGTGAGTTCGGTCGTGGTTTCGACCTTATCCGTTGGGGCTGGTTTTATAATTTTGACCGTCTAACTCAGATGAAAGAACACTCTGCAATTTATCTTAATAAAGTAAACGGTGCGGTAAAAGATACCCCCTTGTACCTTGAACCGCAAGCCGAGGTTGCTAAAACATCTTACGATACATACGTAGAAGGTCATGAGTATATACCGTATTATCAGAATACTCTCAACACCAACCCGAATCTTGGTAATGGTAATTCTGCTAATACTAATACACCGAATACTCCGACATTTGCGGTACGTCCCGTATATAATTTTAATTAAAAAAAAGTTTTTTCTAAGAAACCGTAAAGTCGCAGTTTAGAATGAAAAAAAACTGCGGCTTTACATTAAAAAAAGTCAGATTATGAAGAAATTAAAATACATATTAGCAGCTGCACTTACTGCCGTAACAATGAGTACGGCATTTACGGGCTGTCAAGACAACGAGATTTTTGATGTTAATGCACCGGAAGACCTTGATGCGAGAATAGACGAGGCTGCATCTCGAATTGCAGAGCGTGAACGTCTTGCAAGGGAGGCTGAAGAGGCAAAACGCAATGCCATACTTGAGAAACTTCAAGACGATGTTTATCAAGTCGGTAACACTGAAAATGGTGGTCCTTTCTGGCAAACGTTTTCAAAATCTTATAAAATATCATCAACGGATGATGCTTTTATGATAAAGTTTAAGAACTTTACATCAGGGGCAAATACATTTCATAATTTTGGTATTGTTGTTACCAACGATGTTGAGCATCAGTATGGTGACGGTTCAGTTTATCCTGCTGGAGCTGGTTATGCAGAATATGCCGTTGTCCGCGCTGATAATTTTAATAACTGGGCGTGGGGTAATGAAAATGGAGTAGGTTGGAACACCGGCGAAGATTCCGGAGCAGAACAAAAGAAACGTTTAAAAACGAGTTATGATGCTACTGAGGTTGAAGACAAAAAGTTTTCAGAGCAAATGGAAGGTGCTGATTGCGAAGTTTTGATAACACGTGCCGGAGATACGATTAATATGAGTTTTACGATGACAACATGGGCAGGTGCTACACTTACCAAAAGTTTCTTTCTTAAAGAATCAGGTATTGCCGATAAGGATATACGTGTTTTCTTGGTTACAGAAAAAGGACACTTTGTTGTTTATAAAGTTTCTGCTGAGCCATTAGAAGTTCCGGCTTGGAGCAAGGGAGTGATTTTTACAGAAGATCAAAAAGACGATGAAGGTATTTCAAAAGTTGATCCCCGTTGGAGAATCAATTCGCTCGGAGAAGTAGCTTCGCTTAAACTTGATAATTATAAAAAGGCTATTGTTCATTTAGACGAGGCTGAAGTAAGCGAAAAATCAGTAGAAAAAATCATCACATCGTATATTTTTGATAAGAAAACATCTACTGCTAAATTGGTTTATAAAAACGGCGCAGAATTGGAATGTGAAAACAGTAAAATTTCGTTCTTTAGTTCAGATGATTTCACTATTCCGGGTACAAAAACTATTTATGCTACATACAATGCAAAATCGGGCGAAAGAGAAGTTCCGGTTATGACAAGTTTTACCGTAACGGTTACACCGGCTATTTCTTCGATAGAAGTTGAAGCAGTTTCTACTACTTATTATTATGCTCCCGGAACGACAACGCCGCCGACAAAAGCCGATATTAATGCAGCATCATTTATAAAATCGGTAATTGGTAAAACTGGTGTTGTGGATATTCCGATTTCAGCAGAGGATTATACCGTGGAAGTAACATCAGAACCGACTTCTATGTCCGGCAAATTTGTTATTACCGTAACTTACAAGGATTTATCTACGACTTTGGAAGTTAAATTGGAAGAATCGAATACCGAGAATTTGATTTTAACAGGAACAATTGTAGGAAGCGGTAAATTTGTAACTGATGAAGTATTTGGAAAAGTATTTGAAAATGATAATTCTGCACAGAGGACAAGTTATTTATTATTGCCCGAAGGTTCTATTCCCGATTGCTCGAAAACTAAGGCTATGAGTATTTCTTTCTGGGTGAACGGCAATGGAAAAGCGGCTTTGTACTCTCCAATTTTCTCTGCATACGGAGCGGCTCCTAATAATAACAAAAATACTTTTCCGATGTTCATTATTCAAGGTCGTGGTCGTTTGCAGACAAATTGCTCTGGATGGACTGATTTTGAAGGTACCGAGGGTAAAATCCCAATAAATGATAACGGTGCTAAAAATGTGGAAGATATCTCTTACTTAGAAGATAACAAATGGCATTTGGTAACCATAACAATAACAGATACTCATGCTGAATTTATTGTTGACGAAAAAGTGATAAATTCTTGGACATATGATGGAACAGAAGGAAAAAATGCAACCGGTTTCTTAACAGATGGACATTCTTTGTTAAAATACATTTGCTTAGGTGGTAACCAAGCATGGGATTGGAGTGATTATGATTCTGGTTATAAATACGCTAATTTCAAAATATACAACAGAGTATTAACGAAAGATGAAATAGCTGCTCGTGTTACCAAAAAAGAATAAGCGTTTATAATCCACTACCTTACACAAACCAAATCCCCATTGTATTATGAAAGGAATACGGTGGGGATTTTTTATATTTCTCCAAGCAAGATAAGTAAAATTTGCATGTTTTGTTTTTGTTGTATTTTGTTGTATTTTGTTGTATTTTGTTGTATCTTTGTGCGAGGCTTGTTAAGCCGCGCTGACAAATTTGTCAGCGATACACAACGCTAACACTCAACAATATGACACAAAATAAAACCCCATATCGCCCTCACCCTAAATGGCACGACTACAAAGCACGTGGCATTTATATGGTAACTCTTGTAGTACAAAACCGTGACCATATCTTCGGAGAATTAAATATGGACGCAAAAAATCCATCAGTCATACTTACAGAAACCGGCAAAATGGTAGAAGAAAACTGGCGAAAAATACCTGAATATCAAGCCAAATATAATAGAAAAATCAAAATCATCTGTTGTTGCGCTATGCCCGACCATTTTCACGGTGTAATCTTCGTCGAAGAAAAAATGGATGTAGGTTTAGGTAAAATTATTCAAAGCTTTAAAAGCGGTTGTACTCGTGATTGGCGAAAAATCAGCGGTATTGAAAAACTACCATCAGATATTGAAGCTTCTCATCTCTCCATCAACCGCCGTCTTGACTATTACTCTACGCTTCCGCGAATAAATCGGCCGCTTTTTGATGCCGATTACGACGATAGCATCCTTTACAAACGCGGACAACTGCAAAACATGATCAACTACGTACGCGACAACCCTTTACGCGCAATTTACCGTAAACTCCACCCCGAATATTTCCGTAACATTCAACGCATTGAAATCTCCGGTGAAATTTACACCGCTTTCGGAAACCTTTTCCTCTTGAAAGCCCCGCACAAAATTGCCGTTAAATGCCACCGTAAACACCCTGAAACTCGTCAGCCTTACGAAACAACCGAAGACTTTCAAAAATACCGCTTAGAAATCCTTAACGCCGCTCTTGACGGCTCTGTAATCGTTACTCCCGCAATTTCCAAAGGTGAACAAATTATCAAAAACGACTGCTTCGAAAACGGCTTCCCTATAATACATCTCCAAAATACGCCTTTCAAAACTTTCGACAAACCCGAAAAACAACGTTTCGATATTTGCTTAAAAGGAAAACTATTGATTATCATTCCGTTAAATATCAACAATATGGGTGATTTCAAGGGTGTTGATGCCAAAACCAAATACTCCAATTTTCATAATATGAATACCTTGGCTGAAAATATTGCAAACTTTTACGGAACGGCAAAAATAAAGGCTTAAAAGTAGTAACTATTAAAAAAAATTATTTGTTTTTTTTAATATGGGTAAAGGCATAGCAGAAACGTGAATTTTATTAGAAAAAGTGCATTTTGTCCTAATTTTGTTTTGTATTGTCCACCTGTCCACTTGGTTTTTTTATTTAAATTTGCGATATAGACATCAATAGTTATCATAAAAAAATAAATTTTAACGGTTATGAAGACAAGACATTTTATTATGGCAGCAATTTTATCCGCAACTGCTGCATTTATCGGATGCAAAGATGACGAACCTAAAGACGACGATTTGTTACCGCCGAACAGTGGTTCTAAAACAGAGGTCAATCAAGATGGTTCGACTCTTAGTACGAAAGTTGTAGCTGGTGCAATCGGCACGGACGGACTTTCTAAAAACGACAATTACGCATCGTACGCCGCTTGGGCGCAGCATGATTCTTGGAACTTGGCTAACGTTCACGACCCGTCAGTGGCTTATTACAACGGCTATTATTACATGTATGGAACGGATGCTTCTTACGGAAACGAACACCAAAAAGCACCTCACGGAAAACATTTTCAAGGTAAACGTTCAAAAGACCTTGTAAACTGGGGCTGGGTCGGCGGACCTTTTGACGAAGCACCGTCTTGGATTTTGGATTCTATTAACAGTTTCCGTTCTAAAATGGGGCTTCAAGGTACTTTGACTTACAACGATATCAAAGATCAACTCGGATATTGGGCTCCCGTGGTTAGAGTTGTTGATGGCAAACTTAGGATGTATTACAGCATTGTTTGCGACAATTGCCTAAAAACTGGTAGCAAAACATTTGATGGCTCATGGAATATTTGGGCATTTATCGGAATGTGCGAGACCACCGACCCCGAAAACGACGTATGGTACGACAAAGGTTTTGTAACTTGTTCGTCTTCCGACAAAGGTAAAGACGGATGGTCAAGAGCATCAGCAACAGACGATTGGAATGCGTATTGTTTTTATAATGCTATCGACCCGACATATATCGTAACACCAGGCGGCGAACATTGGCTTATTCACGGTTCATGGCATAGCGGTTTTACATCATTGCAACTTGACCCTACAACCGGCAAACCGTTAAAAGCGGTCGGCAACCCTTGGGCTGACAATGCTGAGGATTTGCAAGCAAGATTCGGCAAGAGAATAGCGACAAGAGGTATTTCACGTTGGCAAGCTTCTGAGGCTCCCGAAGTTATTTATAAGAACGGAAAATATTATCTTTTCATGGCTTGGGACGGTTTGGACATTCCGTACAATACACGCGTAGTCCGTTCTGAAAACATTCAAGGACCTTATCTTACTTCACGTGGAGCAAATTTCACAAATGGTGAAGGTGACGATAAAGTTTATCCGATAGTAACTCACCCATACAAATTCAAAGACGGTGTGGGTTGGGTAGGTATCTCACACTGCTGCGTTTTTGAAGGTGAAGGCGACCTCAAAGGACAATGGTTTTACATGTCGCAAGGACGTGCTCCCAAAAATGTGTGGGGCAATGCTTATTCAAACGCTTTGATGATGGGACACGTTAGAAAACTCGTTTGGTGCCCTGCTTCTGCTAAAGACAAAGATCTTACTGACTTGTGGCCTATTTCGTTGCCTGAAAGATTTGCTAATGTGGCACAAACTCCTATAAAAAATTCGGAAATTGCAGGTAAATACGAACTTATCAATATGGGCTATAAATACGGTGAGCAAGTAGAAGCCGACGCAGATTACCTTGTTTTGAATGCCAATGGTACAATGAGTGGTCCATTCAACGGAACTTGGGAATTTGACGAAACCACCAAATATCTAAAACTTACATCTGCTGACGGAAAATTTGAAGGATCAAACAACAACCTTGGCTCTGTAATTGTCTGCGTAGAACGTGAACGCGATTGGGAGAAGAATATAGAATCTACTCTCGTATTTGCCGGTTTTCACAAAGAGCACACAAATACCTTCTGGGGTAAAAAAGTTGCTTCAGTGGAATAAAAAAAATAATATGAAAAAAACCGAATTCTTTTTTTATATTTTCACAATGATAGTTTAGTTGCTACAAAAACTATTAACAATCATGGAGGAAGTCATACGGCTTCCTCTTTTTTTTTGATTTTTTTTTATAATTTTGCGCAAAAATATTACAAATCCTAAAAAAATAAATAACGATGAAAAAGTTTTTAATTTTGATTTTGACACTTACTTTTTTTGCTGGTTGCAAAGACCGGGTATCTCAGCCGTGGACTTCAGGCGGTTTTCAAACGGGCAAATACCGCAATTTGTTTCTTGAATACGGTTATTCCGAAAAGGAAATCAACGATAAGGTTCAAGAGGTTTTCAATGATGTTTTTTACGGCAAAAACAAAGTATATTTTGAAGTCGGAGATTCTTTAGGTTATATTTCCGACATAAAAAATCATGATGCTCGTACCGAGGGTATGTCATACGGAATGATGATTGCCGTTCAGTTCGACAAAAAAGATATTTTCGACCGTTTGTGGCGTTGGTCAAAAACTTATATGCAGCATCAGGAGGGTGCGCGTAAAGGTTATTTTGCTTGGAGTTGCAAAACCGATGGTTCGCATAACGCCGAAGGTGCAGCCTCTGACGGTGAATTGTATTATATTACATCTTTGATTTTTGCCTCTAACCGTTGGGGTGATAATACGGGCATTAATTACAAAGCCGAGGCTCAGAATATTCTTAATAATGTGATGCCAAGAGAAATTCCGCAGGAGGAATTAGAAAAAATATTTCCTCCGTTTATGAAAGTTGAGGGCGTTCAAAAAAGTTATTTAATCGACCCTGAAACCTCCCTTATAACATTTACTCCTGATGGTTTTGGACAGCGTTTTACCGATCCTTCTTATCATATTCCGGCGTTTTATGAGGTTTGGGCGAAATGGGCTGATGACGGCAGAGCGGATTATTGGCTGGAATGTGCAAAAAAAGCACGTGAATTTTTGCATGTTGCAATCAATGATTCTACGGGTTTGAATCCTGACCTTTGCGGTTATGACGGAAAACTTTTGCCGGATTTTGGTGGAAAACGCAGCGGTGGTTCAAATTTCCGTTACGATTCATGGCGTGTGCCGATGAATATTGCACTTGATTATGAATGGAGTTGTGCTGATATTGATTTTCAGCAGAAATATGCCGAAAAAATTCAAAACTTTTTTTATTCTCAAGGCATTGACAAATATTATGATCAGTACCGTTTGGACGGTTCTATCCCCGAGGGTGATGAAATTATTGAGGCTGGAGGTTTCAAGAAATTAAGACACAGTATAGGTTTGATGTCTACTTTAGCGGCAGCCTCCGTTATGTGCAACCACGAGAAAAGCAAGGAATTTATTTCGGCTCTTTGGAATGCAAAACACGTTCCCTTTGACGACGGGTATTTTGATGCTTATTATGACGGTCTTTTAAGATTGTTTGCTTTTATGCACCTTAGCGGAAAATATCAGGTTATAGCCAAATAGAACGGTAAAAGAACTCCGATTAAGTTAAATTATTTAAAAATTGAAAAAAGTTGTAAAAAAATTTGGTTTTTTCGGAAAACTTTTTCCAAATTTGTAAAAAACAAATCTGAAAGTATTTGTTGGAAAAAATAATCGGAAATATAAAAAAGACATGAGTAAAAAGACAAACAATCTTTTAGAATATTTGCATAAGTTTTTCGGATTCGACAGATTCAAGGGTGAACAAGAAGCTGTTGTAAACAATGTCCTCAACGGCAAGGATACTTTTGTTCTGATGCCTACGGGCGGGGGAAAATCACTTTGTTATCAGTTGCCATCTTTGATTTTGGACGGTACGGCGATTGTGATTTCGCCGCTGATTGCCCTTATGAAAAATCAAGTCGATGCCATGCGTAACATCAGCACGGAGGAAAGCGTTGCGCATTTTCTTAATTCGTCGCTGACAAAACAGCAGATAGCGCAGGTTAAAGCCGATATTTTGAGCGGAAAGACCAAACTTCTGTACGTTGCGCCCGAAAGCCTCACGAAAGAGGAAAACATTGAGTTTTTAAAACAAGTTAAAATCTCGTTTTACGCTATTGATGAGGCGCATTGTATTTCTGAGTGGGGACACGATTTCCGCCCTGAATACCGCAGAATCCGTCCCATAATTGAGGAGATAGGCCGCAGTCCGATAATTGCACTTACGGCAACAGCGACACCTAAGGTTCAGCACGACATTCAGAAAAACCTCGGCATTTTGGATGCTAATGTCTTTAAATCGTCGTTTTTCCGTTCTAACCTTTATTATGAGGTACGTCCGAAAATTGATATTGACAAGCAAATCATAAAATTTATCAAGGCAAACAAAGGCAAAAGCGGAATTATCTATTGTCTTAGCCGTAAGAAAGTTGAGGAACTTGCCGAAACACTTTGTGTTAATGATATTAAAGCCTTGCCGTATCATGCCGGAATGGATTCTCAAACCCGTAGTGCAAATCAAGATAAATTCTTGATGGAGGAGGTTGATGTTATTGTTGCCACAATTGCTTTCGGTATGGGTATTGACAAGCCGGATGTAAGGTTTGTGATCCATTATGATATGCCCAAAAGTCTTGAAGGTTATTATCAGGAGACAGGCCGTGCGGGCAGGGACGGTGGCGAAGGTCAGTGTATTGCTTTTTATAGTTACAAGGATATTCAAAAGTTGGAAAAATTCATGCAGGGTAAGCCTGTCAGCGAGCAGGAAATCGGCAAACAACTTTTGTCAGAAACCGTGGCATACGCAGAGACTTCTATGTGCCGCAGCAAGATGCTTTTGAATTATTTCGGTGAAACGTTGGACGAGCCGTGCGGAAACTGCGACAACTGTATGCACCCACAGAAACCTTTCAACGGTAAGGAATCTATTTTGAAAGCTTTGAAGGTTATTACAGCCGTTCAGGAAAAATTCAAGACGGAACACGTTGCGAAAGTTTTGGCGGGCGTATCCGATTCGCAAATCAAAACATATAAACATCACAAACTTCCTGATTTTGGAATAGGGGAGGACGATGGTGACGAAAACTATTGGAATGCAGTTTTAAGACAGTCTTTGGTAAAAGGATTTTTGGACAAGGACATAGAAAATTACGGACTTTTGAAAATCACGAAACTCGGAAAAGAGTACATGAAAAAACCGTATGATATTCAACTTGTTAAAAATCATGATTACGAGTCGGAAGACGAAGACGACGAACAGGCTGTACCTCATACGATGAACGGTGGAGCCTCAGATCCTGAACTTTTCCGTATGTTGAAAGATTTGAGGAAGAAAGTTTCAAAACAGAAAAATGTTCCTCCGTTTGTAATTTTCCAAGATCCTTCGCTTGAAGATATGGCGGTTCAGTACCCGATAACGATTGAGGAATTAACTCAGATTGTCGGAGTCGGCTACGGTAAAGCGCAAAAATTCGGAAAGGAATTTGTGGATTTGATTAAGAAATATGTTCAAGAAAAAGAGATTGAACGTCCTCAGGATATGATTGTTAAATCTGTTGTTTCAAAATCTGGCAACAAGGTTTACATCATTCAAAGTATTGACAGAAAAATCGATCTTGAAGATATTTGCGAGTCAAAACAGATTGAAATGGACGAACTTCTCTCGGAAATTGAGTCGATTATCAATTCAGGAACAAAACTCAATCTTGACTACTACGTTAATAAAGTTATTGACGAGGAACGTCAGCAAGAGGTCTACGAATATTTCGATCATGCCGAAACCGAATCTATTGACGAGGCGATGAAAGAACTCGGAAGCGAAGATTATACCGAAGAGGAACTCCGTTTGATGAGGGTAAAATATATTTCAGAAAAAGGACATTAATTGAAAAATATTTTTTCGTTTTAACTAAAAAAATGAGGTTGTCTAAAAAGTGGTATTGGAACGCAGGCATCCTTGCCTGCAAATGCTTGTAAAGGCGGGCTGGAAGCCCGCACTCCAACTTTTTAGACAACCTCATTTTTTTTTTAGAATTATTTGTCGCCTTTTACGAATCTATTTTTACCGAAACAATCTTTTATGATTTTAACATTCTTAAAGCCGTAGTTTTCAAGAACTTGAGCGGTTTCTTTCCCGAAATTTTCGTTGATTTCAAAAAAAAGTTTTCCAAACTTGTTTAAATGTGTTGAGGCAAATTCCGAAATTTTTTTATAAAACTTCAGTGCGTCATCATCAGGAACAAATAATGCCGTAAAAGGTTCATAATCAAGTACATTCTTTTGCATCTGAGGTTTTTCACAATCTCTGACGTAAGGCGGATTCGAGATGATAACGTCAAATTTTTTATCGGTTTGAAAATTGAAAATGTCGGATAAAAATATTTTTAAATTTTTAAGATTATATTTTTTGATGTTTTTTTCGCAAACTTTCAGGGCTTTTTCACTGATGTCGCAACCGTAAAAATTTTTGTCGGGGTGTTTTTTTGCCAAATAAATTGAAATGCAACCGCTGCCTAATCCGATTTCAAAAGTTTCATCTGTGTTTTTCAATTCTGAGGAAACCATCATTGCGAGTTCTTCCGTTTCGGGGCGCGGAATTAGTACCGAACTTTCAGTAAAAAGCTCTAAATCAAGAAATTGCGCATTGTTAAAAATATATTCTAACGGTTCGTGTTTTTTTATTCTTTCTAATACGCTGCGGATTTTTTCTAAAGAAAAATTTTCGATTTTCTTCTCCGGATGCATTAAAATATCCGTCAGTGTTATATTATAAAGATGAGAAAAAATTTTCACGGCAACAGCCTTGATTGCATTTGGGTCGTTGTCATAAACTGAAGAAATTTCTTGTTTTATGTATAAAAAAAGTTCGGAATTGTTCATTTTTTCTGCAAAGTTAATCATTTATTTTGCCAAATCCTAAAAAAAATCTATATTTGCACGTTAAAAAATTTCGGTTGATTATGGAAACGCAATTATTTAAAGTGTTCAGCGGGCTTGCAATAGACGTGAACATTATCAGAAAGCATTTAGAGAGCAACGGAATCAAATGTTTTGTGGACAACAAACACTCTGACAACGAGAATAGTAAGTGGTCAGAACCTGTTTTTGATCCTAACGTTAATCTTGAGGTTGAGCCGCAGAACGCTGAGACCGCATTAAAACTTATTGACGTTTTCCTTAAAACCAAAGCAGAATAATTTTATGAGCAATATAGTAGCAATAGTAGGTTGCCCGAATGTGGGCAAATCAACACTTTTCAATCGTCTGACAGGTTCTCGTGAGGCTATCGTTCATGAGACGGCAGGCGTTACGCGCGACCGTCATTATGGCAAATCAGATTGGAACGGCAAAGAGTTTTCTGTCATTGATACAGGCGGTTACGTTAATAATTCGGACGATATTTTTGAAAACGAAATTCAAAAACAAGTTCATTTTGCCATCGAAGAGGCTGATGTAATTATTTTTATGACGGATGCCAAACTCGGTGTTACAGCAGGGGATGAGGTTATTACGGAGATTCTCCGCAGAGCCGACAAGCCGGTTTTTTTAGCTGTTAACAAAACTGATAATCCGCAACTTCAACTCGAGAGCAGCACGTTTTATTCTTTGGGAATAAGCGAGATGTTTACGATTTGTGCCGCTACGGGTACTGGTACGGGTGATTTGTTGGATGCAGTTGTAAGAAATTTCCGTGAAGATGCCGTTGATGACGAAGCGGGAGTTCCGAAAATTGCAGTCGTTGGCCGTCCTAATGTTGGTAAATCTTCGTTAATCAATGCTTTGACGGGCAGTGAGAGAAATATCGTTACGCCTATTGCCGGGACTACGAGAGATACGATTAACACTCGTTATAATAAGTTCGGACACGATTTCATCCTTGTTGATACGGCAGGTCTTAGGAAAAAAAGCAAAGTTTCGGAAAATATTGAGTTTTATTCCGTTTTGCGCTCTGTACGTGCTATTGAGGAGGCTGACGTTTGTATCTTGATGTTAGATGCAACCCAAGGTCTTGAATCTCAGGACATGAACGTTTTCCGCCTTATAAAAGAAAACAACAAAGGTCTTGTGGTTTGTGTTAATAAATGGGATTTGATGGATAAGAGCGAAAACAATTCCACGAAACGTTACGAAGAATATATCAAAAAAGGTCTTGAGCCTTTTGATGATATTCCTGTTGTTTTCACCTCAACGACCACGAAACAAAGAATTTTGAAAGCGATGGAGGAGGCAGTTCATGTTTATCAGAACCGCACGAGAAAAATTTCTACGGGACAACTTAACCGCTTGATTCAGCAGTACGTAGAGGAGACTCCGCCACCGGCTTGGAAAGGCAAATTCATTAAAATAAAATACGCAACACAATTGCCGACGTATTATCCGACGTTTGCTCTTTTCTGCAATCTTCCGCAATATATCCGCGACCCTTACAAGCGTTATATCGAAAACCGTTTGAGAAGGGATATAGATTTTTGCGGTGTGCCGATTAAGATCTTTTTCAGAAAAAAATAAAAGATGGTTAAGGAGATAAAAATATTTTTGTTTGTTGCTGTTGTTTTGACAGTTTTTTACGCTTGCGGAAAATTGGAAACTTATTCCGAATTGCCGAGCGTTGAGTTTAAGCAGGTTTATATTGCTGATACCGTAGACGATTTGGGCAATGATGTCAAGTTTCAGAATATAACGCTTGAAATAATTGACGGCGACGGCAATCTCGGTCTTAATGCTGAGGACACAGTTGGTAATTTTTCGCCTGATTCTCAGTATTATAACAATCTTTTTATAACGGTTTGTGAAAAACGTAACGGTGATTATAACGAACTTACAAAAGTTTCAAAAAATCTCTGTTACAGAATACCTTACAAAGCTCCTATCGGTCAAAACAAATATTTGAAAGCTGAGGTAAAGGTTGATGTTAGAATCCCTTTAGGCTATTTCGATTATGATACTATCCGTTATGAGTTTTTTGTTTATGACAGAGATTTAAATAAAAGCGATGTTGCCTTCAGTTGTGATATTCCGGCACGTAGACACGGAATTGTATTCTCTGACGGCACTTATTCTTTCTTCAAAGATGACGAGGAGGAAGAAGAAATTGAAAATTGATAATTGACAATTCATAATTGAACAAAATAAAAAAGTAGAATTTATAAAAAATATAACAGACGATGAAAAAAAGTCCTTTACAAATTGCAAGGGCAGCATATCAGCCCAAGGTTCCCGCATCAATTTTCGGGGCTACAAAATTAACTGAAGGCAAAGCAACAGAATCAGTTGCAGACCAAGCCGACATCAAAAAACTTTTCCCGAACACTTACGGTTTGCCTATTGTAACGTTTGAAAAAGCAGAACAGTCAATGGCTTCAAAAGCAATCAACGTTGGCGTTATCCTTTCAGGCGGTCAAGCTCCCGGCGGACACAATGTTATTTCGGGTATTTTTGACGGTATCAAAGCTATCAACAAAGATTCTAAACTTTACGGTTTCTTAGGTGGTCCTTCTGGTTTGGTTGATCACAAATACATCGAACTCACCTCTGACATTATTGACGAATATCGCAACACCGGCGGTTTTGATATTATTGGTTCAGGCCGTACAAAACTCGAAGAAACTTCTCAGTTCGACAAAGGTCTTGAAATCTGCAAAAAACTCAATATCAACGCTATCGTTATCATCGGCGGCGACGATTCTAATACAAACGCTTGCGTTTTGGCAGAATATTATTTGGCTAAAAAGACTGGTATTCAAGTTATCGGTTGTCCGAAAACTATCGACGGCGACCTCAAAAACGAAATGATTGAAACTTCATTCGGTTTTGATACCGCAACAAAAGTATATTCAGAGGTTATCGGCAATATCGAAAGAGATGCTAATTCAGCTAAAAAATATTGGCACTTCATCAAATTGATGGGTCGTTCAGCAAGCCACGTTACATTGGAATGTGCTTTGAAAACTCAACCTAACATCACCCTTATCGGTGAAGAAGTTGAGGCTAAAAACCAAACACTTGACGATGTTGTAACTTACATTGCAAACGCTGTTAAAGCTCGTGCTGACAAAGGTTTGAATTTCGGTACTGTTCTCGTTCCCGAAGGACTTATCGAATTTATTCCCGCTATCAAAAAACTTATCGCTGAACTCAACGATATGTTAGCTGCTAATCAAGCTGAATTTGACACAATCGCTGCTGATCAAAAAATTGCTTACGTTGTTAAACACCTCAGCAAAGAAAACGCTGCAATTTTTGAAAGTCTTCCTGCTGCTGTTTCAAAACAACTCGCTTTGGAACGCGACCCGCACGGCAACGTACAAGTTTCGCTCATCGAAACCGAACAACTTTTGGCAGAAATGGTTGCTAAAAAACTCGCTCAATGGAAAAAAGAAGGCAAATTCAACGGCAAATTCTCAACACAACATCACTTCTTCGGTTATGAAGGTCGTTGTGCTGCTCCGTCTAATTTCGATGCAGATTACTGCTATTCATTAGGTCGTGTTGCTGCATTGTTGATTAATTCGGGCAAAACCGGTTATATGTCATCAGTTCGCAACACTACGAAACCTGCTTCTGAATGGCTCGCAGGCGGTATTCCTATCACCGCTATGATGAACATGGAAAAACGTAACGGCAAGATGAAACCCGTTATTCAGAAAGCTCTCGTTAAACTTGACGGCGGTCCTTTCAAATTCTTCGCTTCAAAACGTGATGAATGGGCTATCGAAACGGCATACGTTTATCCTGGTCCTATTCAGTACTTCGGACCTTCTGAGGTTGCTGACATTACGACCGAAACCATCAAATTGGAACACTAAGGTTTCTAAAATAACAGATTATAATAAAAAAAGCGGAAATTTCAAAAAAGTTTTCCGCTTTTTTTTATTTGTTAAAAATCCCTCATTTTGACTTCAACGGGTAGATTTACGGCATAACAAATATCTTCGCCGTTGTCGCGGCTACCTTCGTCTCCGTCTTCGTAGTACCAAATTACTTTGACTTTCGATTTTCCCGAATCGTTAGCGGTCTTGAAAAGCAATAAAATATCGACCATTTTTTTCAGCGATGTCGAATTGTAATAGTCGAGATTGATTTCAAAAACCGTTTCTTTCAAAGGATTTTCCACATAGCGGGTAATCCAGTCGATAATCGGCCTGTATGCCTTTTCGGTATTTTCTGGCAAAGAACGACCTGAAAGCATAAATTTGCCTTCTTTTTCATCTAATACCACCCTCGGCATATTTTCTGTTGCTTCAATATACAATCTTTCTAACATTTTTATTTTTTTGTTTATTTTTGTTTCGTTTGATTTATGCTTTTGCTGAAATCGTAAAAATATTTCCGTCTTCTTCTTGGTTTTTCCCTTTGAAAACGTAATCTATTTTTATGATACTATCTCGTGCGATGTCTATCAAGCCGAGTCCTGAAAGTATACTTTCGTCGGCATGACCGTTACGCAAAATCATTTTATAATATTCGTCCAAATCCTCTTTCCTTTTGGAATTAAGACTTTCGATATAATTTTTCAATTTGTTTTTCTCCTCGGGGCATACTTCATTTGTTGCGCTGACGGTATAAATTCCTTCGTCATAACCCATAGAAAACAATCCTATGCGGATACCTTCCTCATTGGCTTTGGCGTGTTTTGCAATGTTTTGAAGCATTTCCACCAAAATATGATAAACCGTACGTTGCGTTTTAACGGATTCGCCGCCGAAATTGTTTTCTGCCATCGAAAGTATCGGATTGACAGCCGTGCGGTTGAAATCACCTTTCATCGCAATAAAACGTTTATGGGTTTCCATCAATTCTTTCAAATGTTTTGCCCATGAAATACCTATCGAAGGTCTTTCGTCAGTATCCTTATCTTTTAATCTCAACTGAAAATAAAAGAACGAACGGTTTTCGTCTATTTTTACGAAATCAAATTCGAGTTTTTCTTTGGTTTTGCGAACCATCTCCATAAAACCGAGGCCAGCACCACCTTGTTGCGAGAGTTTTTTGTTTTGAAGGGTTTGCAAAAACAATTTTTTCAAATCCTCAGCATTTAAGGAGTTTACCCTTTCGAGTTTTTCTCTTGTGTTATCAATCTTGTCGTTTTCCACAAAATTTCCCGTTGTAATATAATAACTTCCGAAAATCTTTCTGACGACAAAAATTTCTCCGGAGGTTTCGTTTTCTTGCCGTCCGAGAAGTCCGTAACGCAAAATATTTTGAAAACTCTCTATCATAAGGAAAGACAACTTGTTTTTTTTGCCTTCCGTATCCAAAGCCTGAGTCATGTGACCCTTGAGAATTTCGGTGGCAAAACCCAAGATGTTGTTGTCAAATTTTCCCAAATAGATGAAACTCAAATCATCGTTTTCAAGCTCTTTGTACAGAGCATTATTAACACTATCTTCCATTCTAAAAAAATTCCTTGTTAAATTTTGTTTAATGACGGCATAAAAATAAAAAATTCATTACTTTTGTAAAAATTATAACGCAATTTTTTTTTATAAATTATTTTTTCAAATGAAACTTTCGTTAAAAAAGGCTTTTATGCTTGTTTTTCTGTTTTTTGTTGCAGTTCAGGCGTTTGCGACTCATAACAGGGCAGGTGAAATTGTCTATAAGCACATTAAAGGTTACACTTATAAGATTATAATTTATACTTATTGTTATACCCAAACCGAGGCGGATAGGGACGAATTGGAGCTTGATTGCGGTGATGGAACGGGAAAAATGACACTAAAACGCATTTCCAAAACGAGTTTGGATGATAATGAATCGTTATCTTTTTCGTTTTTGTGCAAAAATGTTTATGAAGGAGAACATACTTTTTCGGGTCCCGGCACTTACGTCCTTTACATGGAAGACCCGAATCGAAACGACGGCGTTGCTAATATTCCTAATTCTGTAAACGTTGTTTTTGCGTTGAAAACTACTTTGATAATCAGTCCTTTAGCTATACAAAATTCTTCACCTATATTGCTTAATCCGCCTATGGACAAAGCGGCTTTGAACCGTACTTTCGTTCATAATCCGGGAGCATACGACCCCGATGGCGACAGTCTTTCTTATAAAATTGCCGTTTGTCTTCAGCAAGACGCTCAAGAGATTATCGGATATTCTTTACCTCCGGTAACAGACACTATTTATGTTAATCCTGAAACGGGAGATTTTGTTTGGGACAAACCCTCAAGAGTAGGCGTTTACAATGTTGCAATGTGGATTGAGGAATGGCGTGATAAGATTATGATTAGCAGGGTTTTGCGTGATATTCAGGTCGAGGTTATCGATATTGACAATCATACGCCCGTTATTGATAAACAAGCAAATTATTGTGTTTTGGCGGGCAACAATCTCAATTTCAACGTTACCGCCTCTGACCCTGACGGCAACAGAATGTTGCTTTCGGCTTCGGGCGGACCTTTAGCCGTAACGGAATCTCCTGCAACTTTTACCACTTCGGATGTTTTGAGTAAAAGTCCTGTCGGGGTCTTCGATTGGAATACCATTAATAGTCATGTCCGCCGTCAGCCTTACAATTTGCTCGTAAAATGTGTGGACGACGATGCAAGAGTCTCTTTAACGGCTTATCAAACTATTAATATTACCGTTATTGCTCCAAAACCCGAAATTACTTCGATTACTCCGACCAACAGCAGCATCTCTTTGACTTGGAATAATGGCGGAAATATCAACGCAACGGGTTATAAACTTTACCGTTCAAACCGTCCAGTAGAATATAATCAAGGAGCCTGTCAGACGGGGTTGCCTTCAAGCGCGGGTTACGAATTGATTGCGGAATTCAACGATCCTTCTATTTTGGAATATGTTGATAACAATGGCGGTTTAGGTTTGCCTGAGGGCTTTTGTTATTGTTACAGATTAACGGCTGTTTTTGCGGACGGTGCTGAAAGTCAGGTTTCTGACGAAGTTTCTGCTTTGTTGCCCCGCGGACTTGTTCTTTTTACAAAAGCCTCTGTTGATGTTACGGACGAAAAAGAGGGAAAAATCTCTTTGGAGTGGATAGGACCTAAAGATCTTGATGAAATTTCTGTTCCGCCGCCATATTATTATTTGCTTTTCCACGGTAAGGCGGAAGAGGGCGGAATTACTAACGAAATTTACGGCGGAAGCATCAACCTTGAGGGTTATGACAATACAAAATATCAGGACAAAAAACTTGATACCGAAAAAAGAGGTGCGGTTTATAAAGTTTGTTTTGCTAATTTTGATGTTCAAAACAAGAATTATAATTCTATTGGTTCAGCCTCTTCTGCCTCAACGGTTTTTTTGAAACTTCATCCTTCTGACCGCAGAGTTACATTGACATACGATTGCGATGTGCCTTGGTGTAATGACAAGTTTGAAGTTTACAGAAAAGATCCTGGAAAGGAAACTTTTGAATACTTAGCCACGACCAACAAAGATAGTTACACCGATTATAATCTTATAAACGGTCAGACTTACGGTTATAAAATCAAAACGATAGGATTTTTTTCTGAGGAAGGTTTGCCCACTAATATCGAAAACTTTTCGCAGGAGGCTTACGCAACGCCTATTGATACGATTGCCCCTTGTGTGAAATGCAAGGTAAAATCTTATTGTACGGAGATTTATAACAGAATTACTTGGCAACCCGATACAGCTTGCGGTTTAGGTATTGAAAAATATTTTCTTTATTACAGCGAAACATTGGACGGAAAACTCAATTTGTTGGAAACTTTTACGCCCGAGGTTAATCATTTTGACCATTATCCGGAACTTGGAATGGCGGGTTGTTATGCCGTTTCTGCTCTTGATTCGGCTGGAAATCAAGGAGTTGTTTCAGAACGTATTTGTGTAGACGAATGTGAGTATTACCGTTTGCCGAATGTTTTCACTCCTAATGACGACGGCAAAAATGATTTGTTTCATCCTTATCCTTATCAGTTTGTAGACCGTATTGACATGGTAATAACAAACCGTTGGGGCGAAGTCGTTTATACGACAACCGATCCCGATATTAATTGGGACGGCTGCGACAAAAATACGGGAAAACTTGTGCCGGACGGTGTTTATTATTATAAGTGTATCGTTTACGAACACAGACTCACGGGCATTGAGCCTAAAGATTTGGAAGGTTTTATAACGATATTTTCTCGCAAAACAAAAAATTAAATAAATTATGAAATATCTGTTTTTTTCTTTGCTTTTAATTCTTTCGTTTTTGAAAGTGAAAGCGCAGACCGGAGAAAATTCTCCGTTAGAAAAAGAACTCAATCATATAGAATATCTTGTTGATAACGGCAGGGAAAATACGGCTTTTGATGAGTTGAATGTTTTTATTAGAAAACATCCTTCTAATGCGAGGGCTTATTATTTGAGGGCGAAGAATTATTTTAATTCCAAAAGTACAAAGGCAGCTTTGCAGGATATTTCTTTGGCGTTGAAATACAAAAACAATGTTGCGGATTATCATTTTTTGAAAGGTGAAATCTTGTTTGAACTCTCAAAATATAAATCCTCTGCGGAAAGTTTTGATAAAGCCTTCAAACTTTGCGACACACTTTATGAAAGTTGTTACAGGGCATCTGAAGCATTTTTAAGGGCGGAGAATTTTTCTTTAGGAGAAAAAACTTCTAAAAAATATCTCGAAAAATTTCCTGATTCCGATTCTGCTAAATTACTTTTAGCCGAGGCGTATCTCGGTCAGGAGGAAGAAATCGAGGCTTTGAAAATTATTAATTCCGTTAATAAAAAAGATGCTTTGTTTTACCGCATGAGAGGCATTGTTTATAACAAAACTCAAATGTACGGGCTTAGTTTGACGGATTTTAACGCAGCCTTGGATTTGAATCCGAAATTAACCGATGTTTACCTTTGGCGCGGATTGTCTTATTATTTTTCGGGCGAAAAACAAAAAGCCAAATCCGATTGGAATACGGCTTTGGAAAAACGCCTTTACAAAGCAAATCAGTACCTTGAAAAATATCGTTAGCGCAAAATGATAAAAAAATCAAGTTTTGGACGGCGTTTGAGAATATGGTATTATAAACTCCGCCGCAGAAAAATAAACCAAAGACTGATGATTTATCTTGTCATGGTCTTGATTTCAGCGGTTTTTTGGTTTGTTAATAAAACCGGCAGTACGATTAGCGGCATTATGGATTTTCCCGTTGAATATTACGGACTTCCTAAAAACCATTATTTGTTGCCCGGAATTACGACCGGGGTGTTGCAGCTGACGGTTTCGGCACGCGGTGCGTATTTTTTGGGACATTCAGGACTGCCTTCCTCTATTAAAATCGATTTGTCGAAACTTGACATCAGAACTTTTCCCGATACGGATTCTTCGTTGAAATTCGTAACAAAAGAGGATATTAGGGCTTATGTTGAGGCACAACTGCCCGGTGATTACAAATGCTCGGCTATAAAGCCCGATACTTTGAAACTCGATTTCGGACGCTCGGCGGAAAAAAAAGTTCCTGTGATTTTGGATTCGGAAATAGGTTTTTCACCTCAATACAGATTTTTGAAAAATCCCGTTTTGCAACCCGACAGCGTTGAAGTTACTGCCTCGGTAAACATTATGGATTCTATAACTTGTATTAAAACCGAAAAAATTGAAATTCAGAATCTTAAAGAGAGTTTTACGCAAAAAGCAAAACTTATAATTCCCAAAGACGTTTTTTGTAATCTTCAGTATACGGACGTAGATTTTTTTGTGGAAAAATTCACTGAAAACACCATTGAAATTCCTATCAGGCGGATTCATGTTCCCGATTCTGTTCAGCTTAGGGTTTTCCCGCAAAAAATCACTTTGAAATATAATATCGGTTGGACTAATTATAATAGTGTTTCGGAAGAAATGTTTGTTGCCGTGGTTGATTATCAGGAATTGTACGGGATTTCAAAACCGAAATTTTTGACGGTTAAAATTTTGAAATATCCTGAAAATTTCGGCGTTACGGACATGGAAATTATTCCCGAGGCAGTGGAATATTTAGTTGAAAGAGTTGAACAAAAAGATAGACAGGAATGAAAATTATCGGTTTGACGGGCGGAATAGGCAGTGGAAAAACTACCGTTTCAAAAATTTTTGAGACTTTTGGTGCGGCGGTTTATAATTCGGATTTGAGAGCCAAAAAAATTCAGGACGAAAACCATGAGGCTATTTCTGGTTTGAAAAAACTTTTCGGAGAAAATATTTATTCTAAGGACGGAATTTTGGATAGAAAAAAAGTTGCTTCGGTGGTTTTTTCTGACGAAATAATGTTGCAAAAACTTAACGCACTGATTCACCCTTTGGTTTTTGAGGATTTTTCTAATTTTTGTAAAATTAACACTGAAAAAAAAGCGGTGGTTTTGGAAAGTGCGATTCTTATTGAAAGCGGCTTTTTTAAACGTGTTGATTTTTCGGTACTTGTTACGGCAGATTTGGAAACGAGAATTAACCGTACTGTTATGCGGGATAGAGTTACAAAAGAACAGGTTTTAAGCCGTATGAAAAATCAAATGTCCGATATTAAGAAAAAAGAATTTTGTCAATACGAAATTATTAACAATGGCTCTTTGGATGAGGTTGAAAATCAAGTAAAAATAATCTTGGATAAGGAAATTTAACAGAAAAATATTTTTCCTTTTTCTGAAACATTTTTACTTTTGTATCGTTAAATAACTATAGTGTATAACCAATAATAAACAAACATTAAATTATGAAAAAGATAGTATATTTACTTTCAGCATGTGTCTTAGGATTAGGGCTGACATTTACTTCTTGTGAATTGGAGGACGAGGAACAAAACGGCAACAATAAAAATAATAATAACAATAATAACGGCGGAGGAGATCAGACTTCTGATGAGGCATTGCCGTTTACCGTTAATTTATCTTATACTTCGACTTCGCCTACTACGGATAAAGCATCTTTGGACATTAGCAGTTTGACAGCAGTTCCTGCAAGTCAAGGTGATTTGACTTTGTTTTGGCAAACAAGTTTTGATTATGTTATTACGTCTCCTGACGGTTCTATTCTCAAAGGAATTTATGATGCCAATAATAAGACTTATAATAATAACAAGACAACGACTGTTCAAAATTTGGGACAAGTTTCGCTTGATAATTATGACGAATTGAGCGAATTGAATAGCATGACCGTAACATCGGGCAGTATTCCTAATTATAGTAAAAATCAAGTTCAAGTTCAGAATGGTGATGTTATTGCTTTTCAAAAAGGCAGTGTAAAAGGAGTTGCTCAAGTTTCGGGACTTTCTAAACTTAGCAAGGTTACGGCAAAAGTTACTTTGAAGGGTTACGTTAATTCGTCATCATCTTCGGCGAAATAGGAAATGTGGATACCGTTTGTAATATTATCGGCCGTATTTTTAGGTATTTACGATATATGTAAGAAAACCTCGCTGAAACAAAATGCTGTTTTAGCTGTTATGGCATTAAGTTCGTCGGCATCTTTGGTGATGATGTTGCCGATGATTTTGGATTCGGCTTTTGGGTTCGGCTGGTTTGAGAAAACGGTATTTGAAATTCCTAAGACTAATTTTAGGAATCAATTATTTATAATATTAAAAGCGGTAATTGTGCAGGCTTCGTGGTTTTGTAATTTTTACGCCATGAAACATTTACCGATTTCTATTGTCGGGCCTGTAAGAAGTTCTGCGCCTGCGTGGACTTTGCTCGGCGCAATTTTTATATTAGGCGAGAGGCTTAATATTTATCAATGGTTAGGAGCGGGAATTATATTGACTTGCTTATTTTTTTATGCTAATTACGGCAAAAAAGAGGGAATAAAGCTGAAACACAATCCGAAAGTCATGCTTTTGATTTTAGGAACGTTAATTGGTTCGGCTTCAGCGCTTTACGACAAAGTAATTTTGCGGGAGTTGATGATTGACAGAATGGAAGTTCAAGCGTGGTTTTCGTTTTATCAGTTTTTGTTGGCGGTTATGATGATGTTTATTTTTTGGTGGCCGCACAAGGAGAAAACTGATAAATTTGAGTTTCGTAGCACAATTTTGTTGATTGGATTTTTTCTGACGGTAGCTGATTTTTTGTATTTTTACGGACTTAGTAGGGACGGGGCGTTAATTGGAATTGTCTCGCTTATAAGGCGCAGCAACGTAATAATTTCGTTTGTTGCGGGAGCAGTATTGTTTCACGAAAAAAATATTAAACAGAAAGCGTTTATTTTGTCGGGGATTTTAATCGGAGTCGCATTTTTGTGCTTGTTAAAATGAAAATTAATATTCACTAATAAAAAAATCACATTAATTAAAAAATGAAAAACAAATTTATAACGACGTTATTGCTGGTAGTTTTACTTGCGGGAAAAAATTATGCACAATCTGAAGAAGAAGAGACTCAAATTTATGGTCATAGCAGAGGTTTGTCACAGACAGTAGCCTCAGTTGATAATGTAAGGAGTGTTTCTGATTCGGGTGAAACAAAAACCGTATTTGATTCAAAATCTTTTTCGGTTCAAAACCAGAAGGTTGCTGTTAAAAACGATCATCAAGAAAGACTTGAATTTGTATCGTTTGAAGCACCTGCCGGAATAACTGCGATACCTGAAAAACGTATTTTGGCAAGCGGTGAAGAAATTAACATTAGATTGTCGTTTTTCCCCGGACTTTCATCTATTGCTGATAGCGGCAAGAATGTTACAGCAAAAGCCGTAATTCTTGATGCTAACAATCAAGTAGTTGATAGTCTTGATATTAAGATAGAGTTGACGATAGAATAATTTTTTTTCGTGATATTTTTGTACTAAAAAATTATGAAAAAAATTCTGTTTTCTGAAAAAAAATTGTTTTCTTTGCATCAGAAAAATTTTTAAGATACTCTAAGAATGGCTGATTTTATAACAAAAAGGTCTGAAGATTATTCAAAATGGTATACGGACCTTGTTACGAATGCTGATTTAGCGGAGAATTCCGCAGTCAGAGGCTGTATGGTGATAAAACCTTACGGATACTCTATTTGGGAAAAAATGCACGACGAGCTTGACAGAATGTTTAAGGCTACGGGGCATAAAAATGCTTATTTCCCTATTTTTATACCGAAATCCTTTTTCAGCCGCGAGGCGGAGCACGTTAAAGGTTTTGCTAAAGAATGTGCTGTAGTAACGCATTATAGGCTTAAGAATTCCGAAGACGGCAAAGACATCGTAGTTGATGAAAATGCTAAATTGGAGGAAGAGCTTATTGTTCGTCCGACCTCGGAAACCATTATTTGGAATACTTATAAAAATTGGATTCAATCATACAGGGATTTGCCTATTTTGATTAATCAGTGGGCAAACGTTGTAAGATGGGAAATGCGCACGAGACTTTTCTTGAGGACGGCAGAGTTTTTGTGGCAAGAGGGTCATACGGCTCATGCAACTAAAGAAGAGGCTTTGGAAGAGGCACAAAGAATGTTGGGTGTTTATTCTGATTTTGCAGAGAATTTCTTGGCAATACCTGTATTGAAAGGCGTTAAAACAGCTAATGAAAGATTTGCCGGAGCGTTGGAGACTTATTGTATTGAAGCTTTGATGCAGGACGGTAAAGCACTTCAAGCGGGTACTTCACATTTCTTGGGACAGAATTTTGCTAAGGCTTTTGACGTAAAATTCTTGAACAAAGAGGGCAAACAAGAGGTCGTTTGGGCTACTTCATGGGGCGTTTCAACACGCCTTATGGGAGCATTGATAATGACGCATTCAGACGACAACGGTTTGGTTTTACCCCCGAAAGTTGCGCCTTTGCACGTTGTTATTATTCCGATTTACAAGAAGCGTGAAGATGCCGATGTGATTTACCAAAAAGTTGAGCCGATAATTAAGAGTTTGAAAGCCAAAGGTTTGGAAGTGAAATTTGACGGTGCTGACAATCAGAAACCGGGTTGGAAATTTCATCAGTACGAACTTCAAGGTGTTCCTGTTAGATTGGCTATTGGTGCAAGAGATTTGGAAAACGGCACGATTGAAGTTTTCAGACGCGATACGATGGAGAAACAGACCGTTAAAATGGACGGAGTAGATGAATATGTTTATAAATTGATGGACGATATTCAGAAGAACATCTATCTTAAAGCTTTGAAATATAGAGAAGAACACACATACAAAGTTGATACATACGACGAGTTTAAAGCGGCTTTGGATAAAGGAGGTTTTGTTTATGCGCCTTGGGACGGTACATCAGAGACTGAGGAGCGCATAAAAGAAGAAACAAAGGCTACAATCCGTTGTATTCCTCTTGACAATCCTCAAGAAGACGGTGTTGATATGCTCACCGGAAAACCTTCAAAACAAAGAGTAGTTTTTGCAAGAGCTTACTAAAAAGAGCTTTTTTTAGAATAAAAACTCCCTGTACCAAAAAACGTGCAGGGAGTTTTTGCGTTTTATATATTTTTTATGTAATTTTGTTTTGTTAAATAATTTTTTAAGACTATGGGCATATTCATCGACAAGGGTAACATTGCCTTCAATGGCATCAGAAATTCCGCCTTTATTGACAAGTCGGGGTTGTTAAGTATTTTAAACGAAAGTATCGATACTTCGCATCGTTATATGTGTGTGTCGCGTCCTCGGCGTTTTGGAAAGTCCGTTGCCGCAAAGATGATTTATGCCTATTACGACCGGAAGTCTGATTCCGCACCGCTGTTTGATGATTTGGAAATTGCAAAACTGCCAAGTTACAAAAAGCACCTCAACAAATATCCGACAATTTATATTGATTGGAACACTTTTGCGGAAAATGATACACAAACAGTAGTAGAAGATGCGCAAAAAACTGTTATACAAGACCTTAAAACTTCATACCCATTCTTGCGTGAACAAAATTTACTGAGTGTGGCACTACGCGAAATTCATCAAGAAATCGGCGACCGCTTTGTCTTTATCATTGACGAGTGGGATAGGCTGGTGCGCGAGATTGATGAAAAAACGCAGACAAAATATGTCAATTTCTTGCGCTCAATGTTCAAATCAAACACTGCCGACGATGTTTTTCTGTTGGTGTATATGACAGGTATTCTGCCAATTATAAAAGTTGAGTCGCAATCGGCACTGAATAATTTTGATGAGTATAGTGTAATACGTCCTGCCAAAACCGCTAAATACTACGGCTTTACGCCAGACGAGGTAATCAATATTTGCAATAAATACAATTTGGATTTTGAACTGATGCAACACGCCTACGACGGCTATATTATAGGCAACGAAAAATCTATTTTTAATCCCAATTCTGTGATGATGGCAGTGGAAGACGGCAAATACAACAGCCATTGGTCGAAATCCGCATCGTACACAACCATTGAGCATTACATCAAAAACGACATCGACGGATTGCGTGACAAAATAGTTAGGATGTTGAACGGCGAAAAGGTTTCAATCAGCGTTACAAGTTTCCGTAACGATATGAAAAACATCGAAACTTGTGACGATGTTTTAACACTTTTGGCGCATCTCGGTTACTTGTCGTATGATCCTGTGTTTGGTGATGTTTCAATCCCCAATACCGAGGTTGCCGACGAGTTTAAAAATTCGATTCGTGTATGTGGTTGGGGCAGTTTATCGAAAGCCATTGGCAATTCTAACCAACTATTGCGGGCTACAATTGCTGGCGACAAGAATTACATCGAAAAGGCTTTGGATTCGTATCACGACGAGGCGACATCGTTTATTGAGTTCAACGACGAAAATTCTTTGGCGTGTGCCATCCGCCTTGCATATTATTCGGCGCAGGCTCAATACGAGATTTTCAGGGAGTTTCCCTCGGGCAAAGGCTTTGCCGATATGGTGTTTGTGCCAATCAAAAATTCGCCATATCCCGCTGTGGTTGTAGAGTTGAAATACGACAAAACAGCCCAAGGCGCAATTGCCCAAATCAAAGCCAAAAACTATCACGGCAAACTCCAAAATTTTTCAAAAACTATTATCCTACTTGGTATCAACTATGATAAAACCACCAAAAAACACGAAGTGGAGATAGAGGCGTTGAATGGGGAGTTTGTGTAGTAATATAAAATTACAAAAAAAGAGACTGTCAAAAAGTGGTTTGTGGACTTTTTAGACAATCTCTTTTTATTCTGTACTTTTGTTAAAAATCTTATCCCAAGAATGCAATCAAAATACCTGCTGCAACTGCTGAGCCGATAACGCCTGAAACGTTTGACGACATGCAGTAGTTAAGGACGTGGTTGCGCGGGTCGTATTTGAGAGCGATTTCGTTTGCAACGCGTGAAGCCATAGGAACAGCACTCAAACCTGTTGCACCGATAAGCGGATTAACTTTCTTTTTAGAGAACAAGTTGAAAATCTTCGCCAACATAATGCCGCCGAAAATCGAGAAACCAAACGCTAAAAATCCACCCGCTACAATGCCGATTGTCTGCCAGTTAAGAAAAGCATCAACCGTCATCGTTGCGCCGACACAAAGTCCCAAGAAAATCGTCGCTGAGTTCATAATCGCATTTGACGCAGCGTCAAAAATTCTTGCCGTTGAACTGCCGACTTCTTTAATCAAGTTTCCGAACATCAACATTCCTACCAAAGGAACTGCTGACGGAACAATTATCGCTACAACTGTCGTCGTTGCAATCGGGAAAATGATTTTCAAAGCACTCATGTTCTTGAACTCAGTCTTTGACGGATAAAGTTTGTCTTGCTCTTTCATGTTAATCATAAGTTCCTTTTTGCTGCAAGTAAGTTTTACAACCAAAGGAACGATAACAGGAACCAAAGCCATATAAGAATATGCCGCAATAGCAATCGGTCCTAACATGTGAGGAGCCAATTTTATCGTCGTGAAGATAGCCGTAGGACCGTCAGCACCACCGATAATTGCCAATGAAGCAGCCTCTTTCATGTCAAAAAAGTTGCATGCAACAAGCAAAACAGCAAAAATTCCAAACTGCGCTCCCGCTCCGAAAATCGCTAATTTCAAGTTTCTGAGCATCGGACCAAAGTCTGTCAAAGCACCTACGCCCATGAAAATAATCGGGGGAAGAAGTCCGCTCTTTATTAAAGCGTAGTAAAGAAAGTTCATGATTCCAAGGTCGTGAGCAATCTCCGGCAACGACATTTCATAAATGTTTTTCATTTCGCCGTTAACAGGAACCATGCCTTGACCGTCAGGCGATACAACGCCCATGTCGCCGCCCGGAAAGTTAGCAATCAGAACTCCGAATGCAATCGGAATCAAAAGCAAAGGTTCATAACCTTTTTTAATTCCTAAATATAGCAGCAAAAACGCCAAAGCGTACATTATCAAGAACTGCGGCTGGTCGATTAACGCACCTAACGCAGTCATGTCATAGATTTTTTCAAATATTGATACTTCGTTCATCGCTTTTGCTTATTTTATTCTCATTAATACATCGTCTTCTGAAACGGAATCTCCGCTGTTGAAGCAGATTTGCGTAATAACACCGTCATTTTCAGCAGCAATAGCGTTGAAAGTCTTCATTGCTTCAATGTAGCAAACTCTCTGACCTTTCTTAACCGTATCACCAACTTTTACAGGTGTTTCGCCTTGACCTTTAACAAGATAGAATTTTCCCTCCAAAGGAGCAGTCAATTCTTGACCTTCGCCCGGAGCCGCAACAGCAGCCGGAGCAGCACCGCCTTGAACAGCAGCAGGTTGCGAGCCGTCGTTAGCACCGATTGTAACAGCATATTTTACACCGTTAACATCTACCGTAACAGTCTGCGGGAAACTTATTGAACTGCCTTTCGGAGCGTTCTTTTCGGCTTTACGTTTTGCGAGGTCAGCCTCAAAATCTTTTTTAGCCTGACCCGATTTGTAAAGACGGTATTGTTGCGGGTGCATTGCGAGTTCAAAGAGTTCTTCGTCGTCCTGACCAAAATCCCAACCGTTGTCCTGCATTTCTTTTCTGAAAGTATCCAAAGCATCGGGATATTCGTCCTGAGGATTGCCCGTGAAAAATTCTCTGCCTTGCTCTTTTGCAAGTGCAACAAGTTCAGGCGCAACCGTTCCCGGAAGTTTTCCTGACTTGCCTAAAAGCATATTCCAAATATCGTCAGCGATTAATGACCAACGCTCTTTGCCTTTTTCCATTTGCATAACGTTTGTCAAAGCCATATTCTTAACGTACTGACTAAAAGGCGTTACCAAAGGAGGATTACCCATTTTCGGCCAAACGTATGTAACCTCGTCAAAAAGTTTAATCATAAGTTCGTCCTGAGTAAGTTTGGGCTGATTGTGTTTTTCTTTGTATTTGTTAACGCTTTCGAGGTTGCTTTCGAGGTCTGTCATAAGCGAACCCATCATACCGCCGGGAAGACCCGGAGCAATCAAAAGAGAGTTCATAAAGCGGTTTCTTTGCGGAATGTAATATCCCAAAAAGTCGTCCATCATCTCTTGAATAAGTGAACGAACTTCCATATAAGCCGCCATATTGATTTCTTTAACCTCAAAACCAGCGTCTTTCAACATCGGCTGAACTGCCAAAATGTCAGCATGACCTGTACCCCAAGAGAGCGGTTCCATTCCGACATCAACATAATCGCAACCGGCTTTACAAACTTCCAAAATAGAAGCCATTGAAAATCCGGGACCTGCGTGAGAGTGATATTCTACAACGATGTCTTTTTTGTAATCTTTTATTGCTTTAACGATTTTGCCGAGTTTTACGGGGCGACCGATACCGGCCATATCTTTGATACAGATTTCGTCTGCGCCTGCATCGATAAGGGTTTTAGCGAGGTTAGAATAGTATTCAACGGTGTGAATCGGGCTTTCAGTAATACACAAACAGCATTGTGAAATCATGTGAGAGCCGTCGGGACGTGTAGCCTCGTGAGCGTAACCGATTGAAGGAATGATGTTTCTTGGATCGTTAAGACCGCAGAAAGTTCTTGCGATGTCCGTTCCTTGTGTGTATTTTACTTTGTAGAAAAGTTTTCTGACATCAACCGGACAAGGGTTCATACGAATACCGTTCAAAGCGCGGTCGAGCATTTCGGTTTGAATTCCCGCCTCATGAAAAGGTTTTGTCCATTCTCTTACGGATCTATTAGGATTTTCGCCGTAAAGGAGATTAACTTGTTCAAAACCGCCGCCGTTGGTTTCAACGCGGTCAAAACAACCCATTTTGATGATTGCGGGTGCTACTTTTAAAAGTTGGTCAACCCTCGGCTGATATTTGCCTGAAGACTGCCACATATCTCTAAAAACGAGATTAAATTTTACTGGTCTGCCCATTTTTTTCTAAACTACCTGTTTTTTTTTTAATGTTTTACAATCTTTGAATTTTAACTGCTCTGCCTTTACCGCCTGTTAATTGTTGAACGGCGAGGTCGATAGCCTGTTGAACGCCGGGCTCTATTGCGAGGGGCGTGTTATCAGCAACCGCCTTAACGGGTTTTTCTTCTTCGGGAGCGAATCTGTTGACCGCTTTGATAAGAAGATTTCCGAAGGCGATAATCAAAAGCAGCACCACAAAAACGGTGCTAAGGCCTACTCCTAAGAGTTTTAAGGCTTCAAAAAAATTACCTTCCATTATGATGAGATTTTATAAAATTCTTTCGGGCGGTAAAATTAATATTTTTTTTTCAAAAATACAATATTTTTTTGTAACGGATAAAAAAAAACTCTGCTTGTTGGCAAAATTACTTCTAAAAGTATTATTTTTGCGGTGAAAATAAAAATCTAATCAAAAAATAAAAAAAATGATAACATTTCTTACAGCAATAGGTTTGCTTGTTTTGGGCTATGTCTTTTACGGTAAATTTGCCGAAAAGGTTTTTGGCCCTGACCCGTCAAAAAAAACTCCTGCTTACGCTATGCAGGACGGCGTTGATTATATTCCAATGCCGACATGGAAAATTTTTATGATTCAATTTCTTAATATTGCCGGTTTAGGACCGATTTTCGGTGCAATTCTCGGAGCGCAATTTGGTACGGCGGCATATATTTGGATTGTTGTGGGCTGTATTTTTATCGGTGCTTTTCATGACTTTTTTTCGGGCATGATTTCAGTTCGTGAAGGCGGCGCAAATCTTCCCGATATTATCGGAAAATATCTTGGAAACACCACAAAACAAGTTATGAGAGTTTTTACGGTTGTTCTTTTGGTGCTTGTCGGAGTGGTTTTTGTTAGTCAGCCTGCCGGAATTCTTGACAAAATTACACCCGATTATATGAACAACACGTTTTGGATTATAGTCATTTTTGCATACTACTTAATCGCAACGCTTTTGCCGATTGATAAAGTTATCGGAAAGGTTTATCCCGTGTTTGCTTTCTCGCTGATTTTCATGGCAGTAGGCGTTTTTTTTATGATTCTTTGGCAGGGTATTGAACTTCCTGAAATCACTGACGGAATTTCAAATTCTCACCCTCATAAAGACACAACACCGATATTCCCGATAATGTGCATAACGATTGCCTGCGGTGCAATTTCAGGATTTCATGCGACACAAAGCCCGCTGATGGCACGCTGTCTTAAAAATGAAAAACTCGGACGTCCTGTTTTTTACGGTGCAATGATTCTTGAAGGCATTATCGCAATGATTTGGGCGGCTGCGGCAATTTGGTTTTACAAAGAAAAAGGTTACGGCGAATCGCAAGCCTCAATCGTTTATTTTATAACCGAAACATGGATGGGACGAATCGGCAGTATTTTAGCAATGCTCGGTGTTGTTTTTGCACCGATAACAAGTGGCGATACTGCTCTTAGAAGCGCGAGACTTATCGTTGCTGACTTTTTCAAAATCGACCAAACCAAAATATCAAAACGTCTGATGGTCAGCGTTCCGATTTTCGCTGTAACGGCTTTAATAATAGTTTACAGCCTTAGCGACGCCGCTGGTTTCAATGTTATTTGGAGATATTTCGGCTGGTCAAATCAAGCGTTAAGCGTATTTACACTTTGGACTATAACTGTTTATATGGTTTTAAACAAAAAACCGTGGATTATGGCATTTTTACCTGCCGTTTATATGACATTAGTCTGCTCAACATATCTTTTTATCGCACCCGAATGTTTCGCATTAAACCCAACTTTAAGTTACAGCTTGGGCGGAATTGCCGCCGCTGTTAGTATAATAGCTTTTGCAAAATGGTATAATGCCGCTCGCCGCGGGGGCGTTCTTTCTTGAAAGAAAGAACCAAAGAACTTTTAAGAGATATAAAAAAGGGAAAGCCCCAAAAGGCTTTCCCTTTTTTATATCTCACAGAAGTTTTCCGGTTCCCTTTTTCAAAAGGGAACTGCCCCGCCGGCATGAGGCGATTTATATCATTGCAACAGCTTTATTAATAGCGGCTTGAAGTCCTTCAGGTTTTTTACCGCCTGCGGTTGCGTAGAATGCTTGACCTCCGCCACCGCCGAGGATTTCCTTGCCGGCTTCTTTAACGATTGCGCCAGCGTTGAGGGAACGTTCTTTGACGATGTTGTCAGTCATAATGACGGACAATAGGGGTTTGTTGTCTATTAATGCACCGAGAACGATGTATGAGTTTTCTAATTGTTGACGGAGTTGGAACGAGAGATCTTTTAAAAGGTCTTTGTTGCTTACGGTTACGGTTTCGGCGATAACGTTAATACCGCTAATTTGTTTTGCTGATTTTAACAAATTTTCTTTTACGGAAGCTAATTTTTCGTGTTCCAAATTGTCGATTTGTTTTTTCAGAGCTGCGTTTTCATCGAGTAATGCTTTTACTGAATCGAGAGCTGCTTGTTCTGTTTTGGCTTTGAACATGAGTTTGAGTTCAGTGGCAACGGTGCATTGTTTTCTGATGAAATCTTCAGCAGCTTTGCCTGTTAAGGCTTCGATTCTGCGCACGCCTGAGGCGATTGCGGTTTCTGTTATGATTTTGAAAAATCCGATTTTTCCTGTGTTTTGAGCGTGGCAACCGCCGCAAAGTTCTACTGACGAGCCGAATTTTACGACACGTACTTTATCGCCGTATTTTTCACCGAAAAGAGCGATTGCACCTTTGGCTTTAGCCTCGTCGATAGGCATATCGCGGTATTCTTCCAAATCAATTGACTGACGGATTTTTTCGTTTACGAATTTTTCTACGGTTTCGATTTCTTCGTCAGAGAGTTTTGAGAAATGAGAGAAGTCGAATCTTAAATAATCGGGACAAACCAAAGAACCTTTTTGTTCAACGTGAGTGCCGAGTATCGTTCTTAAAGCTTCGTCCAAGAGGTGAGTTGCCGTGTGGTTAGCCTCGGAGGCTGCGCGTTTTTCTTTGTTGACAACGGCTTTGAAAGTAACGTTTAAATCCTTCGGTAATTCTTTTACGATGTGGATTGACAATCCGTTTTCTTTTTGAGTGTCAGTGATATATGTTTTTTCGCCGTTGAATTCCAAATAACCTTGGTCGCCGACTTGACCGCCCATTTCGCCATAGAACGGAGTCTTGTTGAAAACTAATTGATAATAAGTTTTGCCTTTAGCTTCAACTTTGCGGTAACGCCAAATTTTAACCTCTTCTTCCGTATTGTCGTAACCGGTGAAATCTTCGGTAGAGAAACTATTGATTTCAACCCAGTCCGAAGAATCTATTTTTGCGTCTTGACGTGAACGTTCTTTTTGTTTTGAAAGTTCGGCTTCAAATTCTTTTTGATTGAGACTTAGGTTCTTTTCTTTGAGGATAAGTTCCGTTAAATCGAGCGGGAAACCGTAAGTGTCATAAAGTTCAAAAACGGTTTTGCCGTCAATTTCGGTTTTGTTTTCGCTTTTAGCTTTGCTTACAACCTTGTCAAGAAGTTTTATACCTGTTTCCAAAGTGCGTAAAAATGAGGTTTCTTCCTCAATCATTACTTTTTCGATAATATCTTTTTGAGCCACCAATTCGGGATAAGCCTCTCCCATAACGGAGATGAAAACCGGCAAAAGTTTGTACATAAACGGTTCGCTCTGATTTAAGAATGTGTAAGCATAACGAACAGCACGTCTTAAAATTCTGCGGATTACATAACCTGCTTTTGCGTTAGAGGGGAGCTGACCGTCGGCAATAGCGAACGAGATAGCGCGGATATGATCGGCAATAACTCTTGAGGCAACGTCGGTTTCTTCAGACGAGCCGTATTTAACGCCGGTCAGACGTGCAATTTCTTGAATTACGGGTTGGAAAATATCCGTATCGTAATTTGATTGTTTGCCTTGGAGAGCCATGCAAAGGCGTTCAAAACCCATACCGGTATCAACGTGTTTTGCGGGTAGGGGTTCAAGTTTACCGTCAGCCTTGCGGTTGAACTGCATGAAAACCAAGTTCCAAATTTCGATAACTTGGGGGTGAGATTGATTTACGAGTTCTACACCGGGAATTTTTTTACGTTCATCTTCGCTGCGCAGGTCGATATGAATTTCGCTACACGGACCGCATGGACCGGTTGCGCCCATTTCCCAGAAGTTGTCATGTTTGTTGCCCATGATAACTCTGTCTGCCGGTAAATGTTTGAGCCAATATGATTTAGCCTCCTCGTCGGGAGAAAGGTTTTCGTCTTGTGCGCCTTCAAAAACGGTGGCGTAGAGTCTGTCTTTGTCCAATTTAACGACTTCGGTCAAAAATTCCCAAGCCCAATCAATAATTTCTTTTTTGAAATAATCTCCGAACGACCAGTTACCTAACATTTCAAACATAGTGTGATGGTAGGTGTCGTGTCCGACTTCTTCGAGGTCGTTGTGTTTTCCAGAAACCCTTAAACATTTTTGGGAATCGGCAACACGTTTATATTTTGCGGGTTCGTTTCCCAAGAAAATATCTTTAAACTGATTCATTCCCGCATTTGTAAACATCAAAGTGGGGTCATTTTTTACGACCATCGGTGCAGAGGGCACTATTTTGTGGTCTTTGTTCGCAAAAAAATCCAAAAAGGCTTTGCGTATTTCTTTTGAAGTCATCATTTTAAAAAAAATCCTTAAAAAATTATTGCGCAAAGTTAGTATTTTTATTTAAAAAATTTATATCTTTACCGAAAATATTTTATGACTTTTTTTAATAAGATGAAAAAAGTAAGAATCATATTGATCGGGATATTAATATTTTCGCTTTTATCGTTCTTTTTTGTGTGGCTGACGGAAGTCATTAAGACATACGCTGCCGAAACGGAACGGTCTAATTTGATTTATACAATATTGAATCAAGAGAAAAGGGTAGAGGATATTGTTTACGATTATTCTTCTTATGATGAGATAATAGACCTTATAGAAACTCAAGATACGCTTTGGGCGGAGCAAAACGTTTATTCTGTGGTTACCGATTATAATCTTTCGGGTGTTGCATTGATGAATAGGACAGGGGAGGTTTTGTTTTCCAATTATGAAAATGCGAATTTGGATTCTGTTTTGGTCTCTGATGCGGGAAAATTTATCAGAGAACTTTATTATCACAATATTATAAAATATTATAGTGTGGTTGACGGCTCAGTTTATCTCATTATGGTGGCACGGCTTAGAAAAACCGACAAAACGCAACCCGTGGATTACGGCTATTTTGTTGCAGTAGAATGTATTAATGTTGCCGGTGGTCAAGGTTACAAACTTTTGATGGGCAGGGATACCTTGAATTTCTGTTTTGATGATTATCTTTACAAATTTGCTCTTTTTTCTCCCGAGAAACAAACTTTTGGTTATGTAAGTTACGAATTTTCAAAAAATTACAATCATATTTTAGGCATTCTCTACAAAGTTTACATCATATTTTTTGTTTTGGGATTGTTGGTTTTCTTTATAACGGGATCAATGATTTGTAGAGCTAATTTTACTAAGGCTGAGGGTAATAATAAAAAAGATGACGATTTGAAATCCGACAAATTGTCTACGCTTCAAGTAGTTACGCCGGAAATTTCAGACATGGATTTGAAGCCGTTTTACGAGGCGGTTTCTCAGAATTATGCAGGAATTATAATGACCGATCCTCTTGGAAAAATTACTTTTACGAACCGCAGTTTTGAAAACGCTTCGGGTTATTCCAAAGAAGAACTTATTGAAAATCAGCCTACTTTGTTTGTAAACGAAACTGGAGCCTCGATTTTTAATTATGATTTTTGGCGCCGGCTTTCCACAGGAACGGCTTGGAAAGGCATTTTGTATTGCATTAGAAAGGATAATTCGCTTTTGAAACTTAGTTCTACGTTTTCGCCTATAAAAAATAACGGCTTTGTAACGGGTTATGCTGCCGTTTTTGAAGATGCTGGACAGAAAAACTATTATGTGGACGAGTTAAGGGAAATCAACAGAAAATATTCCGCTATCGTTGAAAATTGTAGCGACGTTATTTGGATTTATGATTATAAACTCAAGAAAATAGTTTTTGTAAGTCCTGCCGTTAAAAATCTTTTGGGATTTACGCAAAACGAAGTTATGAAAATGTCGTTGCCGGATTTGTTTGACGAGGTTTCTTATCATAAAATCAGACATTTTTTCTCGCAAAAAATGTCAAAAAACGACGACTTTTTGACCCAGCAAAACAATTTGCGTTTTGATTGTAAGATAAAATGTTACGACCATAACTATCTTGATATAGAATTGGCGATAACATTATCTCAAAATAATACTGCCGGGCACAGCGAAATAATTGCTATTACAAGGGATATTTCCGAGCACAGAACGATTTTGAAACGTCTTTCCGATTCCGAAAGTAAATATCGTATGATTGCTGAAAATACCGCCGATATGATTTGGAAGGTTGATGCAGCAACTTTGGATATTAATTATGTCAGCAAAGCCGTTTCGCAGCAACTCGGTTATACTCAGGCGGAATTTTTGAAAATGAATCTCCGCGATATTCTTTCGGAGGATTCTACGGAAAGAATTTTGCAGCGGGCGGCAAGGATTTCAAAAGAGAATATCGAGACCGTAAATCATAGATTTAAGTGTTTAACAATTTGTAAAAACGGTGAAGTCAAGGAATTGGAATCAGTTGTTTCAACGGTAACCGACTCTTACGGACATTTGAATTTTTTGGGTGTGAGCCGCGATGTAACGGAGGCTCTCAAAAGCGAACGCCGCTTAAAAAATACTCTTTCTCAGATGAGGACTTTGCTTGAGACCATGCCCGCAAAGATTTTTATGAAAGATGTTTCTAACCGTTTTATCTTGGCTAACACGATGTTTACCAATGGTTTGGGCGTAACATTAGACAAAATCACGGGACGCAGAGCCGAAGAAATTCCGCTTGATTCTCAGTTCGACCTTATGGTAAAACAAGATTGGGACATTTTGAAAACGGGAGTAAGTTATATTAATCAGGAGATTTTTATCCGCAGTGTTAATGATAACGGTAAATGGTATTCTGTATCGCAAGTGCCGTACTCTGATAACGGTAAAACGTTGGGAATCATCGGTTTTATGGTTGATATCAGCAGTCGAAAACTTTACGAGCAAATTCTCAAGGACAACAACAATCAGTTTGAAAACACTTTAATTAATTTCAGCGACGCATATATTAGGACGGATATTGCGGGTAGGATTTTGAAAGTTAATCCGGCGTTGTGTGATTTTATCGGTGTTAGTTCTTCTAATGAAATTGTCGGCAAAAAAGTCTTTGACGTGATTGATACCGACATTAATTGGGCGGATTTGGCACATTCAAGACGTGTTAAAAATTACGCTTTCAAGATGCGCAACCGCAATGGCAAAAATATTTATTGTGAGGCTTCGATTACGGCTTATACCGATAATGCGGGAAATATTGCCGGTTTTGAAGGTATTTGCCGCAACATTACGGAAAGAAAACTTCATGAGCAGCAATTAAATACTTTAACTCAAGACCTTATGAATTCTTTGGAACAGGCCAAAGTTCAGAAGAATGTCATTGAGGCCAATCACCGCGGCATTACGGAGAGCTTAAATTATGCAAAACGTATTCAAGAGGCGTTGCTCAAATCCTCGTTTGAAACTATTTCAAATTATATTCCTAATAGTTTTATTTTGTATAGTCCGAGGGATGTTGTGGGCGGTGATTTTATTTACGTTTGCACGACCTCAGAAGGTTTGGTTTGTGCGGTCGGCGACTGTACGGGACACGGAATTCCGGGGGCGTTGATGAGCGTTTTGGCGATAAGTTTGTTGAATGATATTTTCGGTGTAACGTACCGCACTTATACTCCGAAAGATGTTTTGGAGGAGCTGAGAAAAAGAATTATTGCGACCTTGAGCAATTCCTTGATTTTAAGGGACGGTTTGGATATTTGTATGATTTTCAAGGGTTTCCAGTCAGATAAATTAGTGTATTCGGGTGCTAATATTCCGCTTTTTATATGCAGGGGCGGTAAGTTGATAACATTGAAACCTACACGTTGTCCGATAGGTCTTTATCCGATTCAGAACAGTTTTGAGAATCAGGAGTTTACGCTCAGTAAAAACGATATGATATATTTATCTTCTGACGGTTATGCGGATCAGTTCGGTATTGCTGAAAACAGAAAATATTCTCAAAAAGATTTTACCGAGCTTTTGACCAGAATTTCAAGGCACGATATTTCGCTTCAAAAATCTGATTTGGAAAATACTTTGGCTTCATGGCGAGGCTCCCGCAAGCAAACCGATGATATTACCGTTTTTGGCATACGTGTCAGCGAATTTTCCGAAAACAATGCGATATGAAAAAGTTTTGTTTCCTAAATTAAAATCATTATATTTGTGGCATAAAGTTTTAGCAATGAAAAAAATTCCTTTTTTACTGATTATATTTTTAATATCCTTAAAAACAAATATTTGCGCTCAAACCAAAGATGATTTTGCTGCTAAGTATTTGTTTTCTTACATAACTGTTAATAACGGTCTTACAAATAATTTTGTAGACGATATTTATCAGGATAGTAAAGGTTTTGTATGGATTGCAACAGTTGGCGGCGGACTTTTAAGATATGACGGTTATGATTTTATGCACTTTAACAGCCGCAGTAAATATCCTCTGAAAAGCAATTTCGTAAAAAAAGTTGTTGAAGATAATTTTAACCGTCTTTGGATAAGCTCTGAAAGCGGTATTGACATAATGAACCTTTCAAATTATGAAAAAAGTCCGATATTGAAAGAAAATGAAGACGTTTCGGGAATTTTTTCAAATCTTACGATAAAACTTGTAAAAGATTCTCAAGGCAGTATTTGGGCTTCCTCGCTCAATTCCATAACGAAATTTGATTTTGATAACGAAGGTAACATTTCGAGAATCAGTACGTTACGTTCTGAAAAAAGAATTACCTCGCAGATTACCGCAATGTACGAGTTTGAGGGGCAGATGTTAGCAGGAATTAATAATGTGGTTTGCAAAATTATTCAGACCGACAAATGCGAACTTATTGCCATACCGTATTCCAACCTTTTGAAATTGGAATGTGATGATATTAAGTGCATGATAGAAAAAGAAAACGAGCTTTGGATTGGTACTGACAACGGTTTAGTAAGGTTTAATCCCGCTACTGAAACCTTGAAAATCTATCTTCACGACGAAAACAACGAAAAATCTCTTTCTCAGAATTTGATTTCCGACCTTAAAATCAACTACAAGGGACGGCTCGTTGTATCTACTTTAAAAGGTCTTAATTTTTATGATTCCATGACGGATGATTTTCGTCATATTTCACAATCTTCCGGTGAAAACGATTATAAATCATTGAATAACGATTTTGTTAATACCATACTTTGCGATGACAAAATTCTTTGGATAGGGACTGAATGTGGCGGTGTAAACAAGATGATTCGTCCGCTTATTGATATTAAAAATTATCAAAATTCGGTTTCTGACAAAACTTCCCTGCC
This sequence comes from Bacteroidales bacterium, assembly GCA_017544805.1. Lineage (GTDB taxonomy): Bacteria > Bacteroidota > Bacteroidia > Bacteroidales > UBA3824 > UBA3824. The sequence goes on from JAFYDK010000089.1 coordinate 59,529, forward strand.
TTCGGGTGCGATAAATTCGGTTTTTGTTGATTCTTTCGGCAATCTTTGGGTCGGACAAATAGAGGGCGGACTGAGTCTTAAAGAGAAAGACAAACCGGGATTTCAAAATTTTACGACGCGTAACGGTTTGAGTCATAATTCAGTAAGTTATATTTCCGAAATTGACGAAAACAAATTGCTTTTAGGCACTTGGGGCGGTGGTCTGACGGTTTTTGACAAGAATTTGAAACGCGGAATTTTAACTGTTAATCCCGAAACTTTGGAGGGTGCGCCAAGGAGCGGTGTTAATATTCATTTTGTGGGTGTTGCAATCAAAGACACTATAAATAATGGCTTTTGGATAGGTTCTACGGGAGGAATTTATTTTTACGATTATAATACCAATACGTTTTCCGAACCCTTGCCGAGAACTTTAACGGAAAGAATCGGAGGTTGTCTCGGTGCTGCTGTTTCCAAAAACGGAATGCTTTATTTAGGCACTGCAGCGGGCTTTTTAACCGTGGATTTAAACACCGTTAAAAGCGGAATTAAATATACTTTTCAGATGCCGGAACGCAATAAACACGAAACCGATTTTCTTAACAAAATTACTTTTATTTTGTGTCATTCTTCGGGTCAGATTTATTTGGGAACCAACGGCTACGGTTTAGTTAAATATAACGGTGAAAAATATACTTTTATCACTACTGATAATGGACTCTCGCATGATATTGTCTCGCAGTTAGCGGAAGATTTTTCGCATTGTATTTGGGTGGCAACAAGCAACGGAATAAATTGTTATTCGCCTGAAACTGAACGTATTATGAACTATTATGAACAAGAAGGTCTTTGTGATAACCAATTCTTTTGGAACGGATGTTTTTCGTCAGAAAAGTTGGGAAAAATGTATTTCGGTGCAATGCACGGTCTTGTGGAAATAGATTCAAAACGATATTCCAACACGATGGGAAGCAGTAAAGTTTTTATTACAAATCTTTCTGTTGACGGTCATGATATTTATCCCGGCGAAACCTCAATTTTGGACACAGACATTATTTCAGCCGAAGAAATCAATCTTCACGAGTCTAACAAAACCTTGAAATTCGATTTTTCAACTTTCAATTATCATGCGCCTTGGGCTGTGGTATATCAGTATAAATTAGAGGGTTACGAAGAGGATTGGAATCTTCTTTCAAGAAATTCGCGTTCGGCACTTTATACGAATTTGCCTTCGGGAAATTATGTTTTGAAAGTTCGTACCGCTTGGGGGTCAAATAGTTTTTCAGTTCCCAAGGAATTAAAAATTCATGTTTCGAGTTATTTTTATAAACGCTGGTGGTTTATACTTTTGGTGGCTGCTTTTGCTTTGTTTGTTGTTAATACGCTGATTCATTGGAGAATACGTAGCCTTAAACATCAAAAAGAAATCCTTGAAGAAAAAGTTAATCAACGGACTTCGGCTCTTGAAAACAAATCCGAAGAACTTTCACGCCAAAACGAAATTCTTTTCCGTCAAAACGAGGAAATTTCCCGTCAAAAAAATCAAATGGAAAAAATGACGGAAAAAATTCAAGAACTTACAGTTGATAAACTTGCATTTTTTACCAATATAACTCACGAGTTTAGAACGCCTTTAACTTTGATAATCGGTCCGATTGAAAGGGCACTAAAGCTTTCAACAAATCCGAAAGTCATTGAACAACTGAATTTTGTGAACAACAATTCTAAACATCTTTTGTCGCTTGTCAATCAGTTAATGGATTTTCGGAAAGTTGAATCGGGCAATATGCCTATTTCCTTAAAACCGGGTAATTTCCTAACTTTTCTTGAGGATATAATACTGCCTTTCAGAGCGTTAGCTGATGAGAGAAAGGTCAGTATCCAAAGTTATTTACATTTTGGAAATCCGTACATTATGTTTGACCGTGAGGCGATGACCAAGATTTTAACAAATCTTATCGGCAATGCTTTGAAATTCACTCCCGATGGCGGTAAAATCAGCGTTTATGCAGCGGTTTTAAAAGAGCCTGAAATTGTTTATCTTTGTGTTTCCGACACGGGAAAAGGAATTGTTAAAGACGATATTGAAAAGATTTTTAATTCGTTTTATCAGTCTAAAAATCAAGACGATAACTATTCCGTTAATCAGCAGGGTACGGGAATCGGACTTTATGTTTGCAAACGTTTGGCAAATCTTTTGGGTGGTGATATTTTTGCGAAAAACAATCATAAAAAAGGTGCGTCTTTCAGAATGAAAATACCTTTGGTAAATGTTGAAACTCAAGAGGCAGCCCCTGTCAGCAGCATTATCGAAGGCATTTCCGTTAACGAATATGACGATTCAATTGACGACCAAATTCCGGAGGATTCATCATACCGTTTGTGCGTTTTGGTGGTTGAGGACAATGTTGAAATGCGCAAATATATCCGCTCTATTCTTAGCGATACGTATGCTGTTGTGGAGGCTTCTGACGGTAAAAATGCTTTGCAAGTGCTTAAAAATCATACTGTTGATTTAATACTTTCGGATTTGATGATGCCCGAGATGGACGGAAAACAATTAGCTGAGGCAGTGAAGGCGGATATTAACATTTCGCACATTCCGATTATAATTTTGACGGCTAAAACCTCGAGGGATTCACAACTTGAGAGTTTCCGCTCCGGCGTTGATGATTATATTATCAAGCCTTTTGACGAGGCACTTTTGAAAGCCAAAATTTTAACGCTCGTGGAAAACCGTCGGAAATATCAGCAGCGTTTCAAATCGGATATGGATATTGAGAGTCTGAATATTCCGGAGGATTCTTCTGACAAGAAATTTATTGATAAAGCCTTGAAAATCATCAAAGAAAACTATAAAGATTCGGAGTTTGACATTTCGGAATTAGCCGAGGCAATGATGGTTTCTAAGACGATGCTGAACAAAAAAATGCAGGCTTTGACCAAACAAACGGCGGGTCAGTTTATCAGAAATTACCGTTTGAAAATTGCGCATGATTTAATTATCAAAAACAAAATCACACGCAATATGAATATTTCAGAAATTGCTTACGAGGTAGGTTTCAACGACCCGAAATATTTTACGAGATGTTTTACGAAACATTTCGGCACTTCGCCCTCAAGTGTTGATTAGTCGATAATCTTCATTTTTTTCATCAGATACGATGCGTTGAGGTTTTGAGAAATTCCGTCTTTGAGTTTGTAATCGAAAATAAGGTCGTCGCCCTGAAACGAAATTTCAAAACATTTTGCCGTAACGTTTTGAGGATAAATGTCTTTGAGGTTTCCGATTCCGATGTCGTGGGTAGCAAAAATGCCGTAGCACGAATAATTGAGAAGTTTTTTAACGAATTTTTCGCTGCCTTCGTGTTTATCTTTCGAGTTAGTTCCTCTTAACATTTCGTCAATGATAATAAATAATGTTTCGCCCGATTGAAGTCTTTGGATTATTTGTTCGAGGCGTTTTAATTCTGCGAAAAAATAAGATTGATTCTCTTGAACCGAATCGTTGTTGCGGATACTCGTAAAAAGTTCTACGGGCGAAAATTTGAAACTTTCAGCGCAGACAACCGCTCCTAACTGACTTAAAATCAAGTTGGTGCCTATGGTTCTAAGATATGTGCTTTTGCCTGCCATGTTAGCACCGGTTAGGATTATAAGATAATTGCAAGTGGAAAAATGAATATCGTTTCTGACGCATTTTTCGTTTTTGATTAACGGATGACCGGCGTTTTTGGCTTCCAAAACGTATTTCTCTTCGCTCGGGATAGGAAGACACCAGTTAGGATTGTTGAATTTTAAATTTGCTAAAGAGAACAAAAAGTCGTATTCTGTTATAATTTCAAACCATCTTGAAACCTCTTTTGAATATTGTTTTTGCCATTTTTCAAATTTTAAATTCATCAAAATATCGTAAAAAAATATGCCTTGACCAAAAATTGCGAATATAAAATTATGACGTTGTTCGTATTTTTGAGCAATGTTGGCCAATGATTTCATTGCTGAAGATATTTTTTTGTCTTTGATTTCTGAAAATTTTTCGGGTACGGCGTCAATTTTTTCAACGGTTTCAAAAAGGTGGAAATATTTTTTCAACGCTTGTGTATTATCTTCGATTTTGCTGCTGAATTTTTTTGTTTTTTTTTCGTTAATTAAAACGATTGACTGTTGCACCAAAAACAATGTAAGCGGAATGTACGGACTTAAAAAATCGTATGCTGAGAGCAAAATCGTTATAATCGTAGCGGGAATTAAGACGCAGGAAAGAATTTTGTAAAGCGGAGTTTTTGAAAAAAAAATACTCCTCTTGTGATAAGTTTTTAATGTTTTCTTTAGTGATTTCGTGGTCGAAAATTTTGCCGTAAACGATAAATTTTTGACGTGCATCAACTACTTTTTCAAATAGTTGTGAGTTTTTTTGAATTTCAAGAATTTTTGAAATGTTTTTTTCGGGGTTGATAAATTTTTCTGCCAAAAATTCATAACCGGGTTTTGTTGCGCAGCGGTTTACTTTTTGGAAAATTGATTTGTCTCCGAAAATGTCCAAATCAAAACTGAAATTATGTCCTTTGTCCAAAAATTCTTTGCCGTCCCTAAATGCCGAATTATCGTTGTCCAATGCCTTGATTTCGTTTTTATTGACTTGAGCCATCTGAAAATTAAAAATTTTTTCGTCATGGAAACGGGCATTTTTTTGAACGAAACTAAGGAAAACTATCGTGGAAATCAGGATAATTCCGAACATTATCGGTAAAGAAAAATTTGCGGCAATAATAGCGAGTAAAGTTCCGATAAGAAATGTTAAACCTCTGAAAATATTAGTGTTACGCTCTTTGATTTTGTATTTTTCGTATTCTTGAGTATAAAACTCGGCACGTTTTTGATAAAAATTTTTCATTCTTTTTTCGATGTAATTTTTCACAAAATTATATAAAAAATTTTGAATTACATTATAGTCATAACAAAAAAAACGGACGGTAAAAACTTTTCCGTCCGTTTTCATTCTTAAAAAAAATCTTATTTCTTAAATTCTGTATCTTTGATAAAAATCCTGAAATCTTTTATCAGTCCGGGATTTCCTTTTTCTTGACGCGGGATTATGCGGATTGATTTCACCGTTTCTTTTTTGCCCAAGTCAATGACTACTGCATGAGGAAACGCTACATTATCAACTGTTTGCCAATAAGTTGATTCTTGTAAATCGTAAAGTTTGTCAGCCGTGTACTCGCCCGAACGGGTCTCCTCGCTGTCGGCATAAACCACTTTCCAATCCTTGCGGTTGATAAGTTTGTTGTTTTTATCAAAAGCGTCCAACTCCGCAAACGAGGTAATATTGTCGCCTGAAAAATTATTCAAAGCCTCAATGCAAAGATAACGTCCCGTCAAAGGTTTGTCAAACTCTATTGTCTGCGGCGTTGAAACATTTTTCAATGCGTCGGTTTTAACAGGTTGCTCTTTTGAAAGGTCGAGTTTTTCGCCGTCTTTGCGGTGCGTCTGAGGTACGCTCACACGGAGCATATCCAAAATCGGTTTGTCAAGACCTTGAACTTTCGGCTCTTTCGCCCCTAAAATGTCAAGAACAATAATTTCGTTTTTGCCTGCTTTTAACCAACAACCCGGCATGTAAAGCGTTTGTTGAGGACCTATTTCCCAAATTCTGCCCAAGGCATGACCGTTTACCCAAACAAAACCTTTACCCCATGTAGAAAAATCCAAAAACGTGTCTTCGGCTTTTTCCAAAGTAAATTCACCTTTGTAATAAGCCGGTTTGTTAGTGGTTTTAGCCTCTGAATATTTTTTGTTGATTGCAAAATCGTAATCTAACGGCAATAAGAAAACCTGCCAATTTTTCAACTCCGTGCCGCTTATTGTTACCGATTCGGTAATGCCTTTGCGGTCGTGAATGGATTTGTCAAAATTAACACGTCCCAAAGCCTCAATGTAAATGTCAAGAACGCAGTCTTTTTTCAAATTTTTATTCAAAACGAACGAAAATTCACCTTTACGGCGGTCGAGTTCGGCAATTTTTTCACCGTCGGCAAAAACCAAAGCATAATCGTGAACTTCAGTAATTTTGATTTCCGAACCTTTTTTAACATCGTTTTCAAGTTTTTTGCGGTAAAGAATTGAACCCCAACCTTGATTGAATTTTTCCATAGGTTTGATGTCCCTGCTTTCAATAGCAGCGGGAAGATTTTCAAAAACATCAGCGCGCTCAGTTAGCTGAAATTCAGGAACTTTTACGGCTTTTATCTGTTGAGGAATTTCTGCCAAAACTTCACCCTCTTGAAGATATTTTTTCATCATGTCCCTCAAAAGTGTATATTTCGGCGTTACCTGACCGTTTTCTGAAATCGGCGCGTCATAATCGTAAGACGAACACATTGCACTGTAAGCCGGATTGTTAGCACCGCCCCAAAAACCAAACGTTGTGCCCCCGTGTGTCATGTAAAGACTGAATGAAATATTTTTGCTTAACATTTCTTCAAGACCGCTGACCATAACATCAGCAGGACGAGTCTCGTGTGGACGTCCCCAATGATCAAACCAGCCGCTCCAAAATTCACTGCACATAAGCGGCGTATTCGGTCTTAACTCTTTGAGCTTTTTGAATTGTGCATCAATATCGCTGCCCGTACCGAAATTAACCGTCCAAAGTAGGTCGTCAAGAGCGTTGTTCGTAAAATTGCTGCTCCAATCGCATTGAAACAAAGGTACTTCGTTGAAACCTGATTTTCTTACTATGTCGCGTATTGCTGAAACGTAAGGTTTGTCAGTGCCATAACTTCCGTACTCGTTTTCAACCTGAACCATTATGATATTTCCGCCCTTTGTAATCTGTAAATCAGATAATTGTTTGCCGACTTGAGCCATGAATTTTTCAACATGTTTCATGTAATCGGCATCAAGAGTGCGTAATTTTATGCTGTCGTTTTTGAGCAACCACCACGGAAGACCGCCCATTTCCCATTCAGCGCAAACGTAAGGACCGGGACGGACAATGATATACATTCCGTTTTTTTGTGCAAGACGGCAAAATTCAGCAATGTCCTTATTGCCTGAAAAATCAAATTTGCCTTCTTCCATTTCGTGGTAATTCCAAAAAATGTAAATGCACAACGTGTTCATGCCCAGTGCTTTACATAATTGGATGCGGTTTTCCCAATATTCTTTGGGAATACGGGAATAATGTATTTCTGCGGCTTTAACAAGAAACGGTTTGCTGTTTAGCAAAAACGTTTTGTCGCCCACCTCAAAAGTGCCTGTCTTGGGCTTTTTCTCGCTGCAACTTGTTAATAAAAATGCTGCGAAGAATAATAAAATTAATTTTTTTATCATATCGTTTTATTTTTTTTGCCGCTCGTTGCGGGGTCGTTCCTTTTTTTGAAAAAAAATGGAACAAAAAGTATTAATACACCACTGTAACCACGCTTTTTGCTGGAACGCTCGCAACTGTTTTAACGTCGGTTTGGCGTTTGAGTTTGTTGCCGGGGGTGTCATTTGTTAGATAAACTGCCGATAATTGTTTCGGAAATTTAACTGCTTCGTCTTGGTTGGAATAGTTGATAATCACCGAAACTACGCTACCGTCTGTGTTTTTGAATGATGACATCATCAGACCTTCAGGAGTTTCTTTAGTGGAAAGTTTTGAGAAAATCCTCTTTGCGCCCGGTCTTATAAAACGGCTGTAATTGCCTAAAACCCAAAGCAAGCGGCTGTCTGAAATTTTTCCTGATTCGTATGTTTCTTCCATAAAGTCTTCTAAAAGACCGTCTTTGTAGTCTTCGCCGACGGCACGCCACCACTGCCATGATGAGGCGTTAGCATATACCAAATCGTGATGAATCCATCTTGAAACATACAACGCCGTTGTCATGGTCGTATCAAAACCATGTCCGCCGCCTATTTCCTCGTCGTTGCCCATGACGCACTGTTCTGTCATCCAAAATTTTACGGCAAATTTTTCTAATGTATCGCGTAAATTCTCACGCATTGTTTTCATAAAATCCAAAGGTGTGTTTGTCCAATAACCATGACCGGCAATCATGTTTTCTACGTGTTGTAAGCCGCAGACGTTTGACGAGGAATCTGCATTGAAAAGCGTTTGAATGGCATATCCTCTGTCAGGATTGGTTTGATGAACGCCGACCATGGCGCGGTAATCTGAGGATTCATTAACGAGAATTTTTGTTTCGAGATTTTCTCTTGTTAATGCCTCGTCCAAGGCGCGGGTTATTTTTGCAATTTCGGCATTTGTAGCGGGTGTGCCTTCTTGTTTGGGTCCCTGCCAATTCCAATGACCGTCAGGTTCGTTGACGGGACAAATATATGAAATGTCTATTTGATGTTTTTCTTTCAAACCTTTGACTGCCTTTGCCATATAATCGGCATATTTGTCGTAACAATCAGCTTTGAGATTAAAATCACCACCTCTTCCCGTGTTGGTTGCAAGACCGTTTTCTGTAAAATATACAGGCGGTGAGTTCAAAAACGCAACAAATGTTTTTACGCCATATTCTTGGGCTTTTTTCATGAATTTTACTTGAGATCTCTGACGTGAAAAATCCCAATTTCCATCCGGCATCAAAAAACATTCTGTTCGTGTAAACTCCTTAATTTCAGATTTATCTTCTTGATAAGCACTACCTGTGCCGAGGTTGAAACGCCAAATGCTTAGCGCAATACCTTTGGGTGAGCCGTCTTGAAAAGTTTCATTTGAAAACAGCCATTCTGCGGCTTTGTTTATAGTTTTTTCTGGCCATTTTAACGAATAACGGATTGACCAAGCATCCGATGCGCCGAAACCGTCTATCGTTTGAAAAGTTTTTTCTTCATCAATAACAGCCTCTTGAGTGAATTTTTCCGCACAACCACTCAATAATAATGATAATATTAAAAAGTATTTTTTCATAGATTTAATTATAATATAACCACGGAAATCACTAAAAAAATAAGTTCTTTTTTCGTGTTTTCCGTGGTGAAAAAAAATAATTATTATTTGCAATAAACCACTGTAGTTACAGATTTTGCCGGAATTACCATATTTCCGTCGCTCATGTTGGTACGCTCAAGTTTCTTTGTCTCGTCAGTTACGAAACGCAAGAATTTCGTGTTACCTTCAAAACCGCTGATTTGAGGTTTAATCCTGACTTTTGAGTCTGTCAAGTTAGTGTAAACCATAACAAGCGTATTGCCGTCGCCTGATAAGAAAGCTGAACCGAAGAACGATTTATCGTTGCCGCAGGTCATATCAACACGTTTGTAACCCGGACGGATAAAACGGCTGTAATTACCTAAAACATAAAGATTTACGTTGTCAGCCCAGTTACCGCCTGTGGATACGTCCTCATCGTTAAGATCTACGTTATCAGAAACATTACTACCGACTTTTATAAGATAAAATCTGTTTTTCTGACTCCAACGCTCCTGACCGAAAACAGTCCAGTAACTCCAAGACGAAACGTTAGCCCAAACCAAATCAGAATAAATAACTCTTGACAAATAAAGTGCATTGTCAATGTATTTTGCTGCGTCCAAGCCCGGATATTCGTCAATTACGCCATAATCTCCAAGCAACGACCATTCTGTTTGCCAAAGTCCGATGCCGGCTGCATCTGCTGCGTTGTATGCGGTTGTGCGGTAAGATTCAAGTTCTGTCCAGCCTTTGTCTTCCCAATACGAATGTACACCGACAACTTTATGAACATGGGTCAAATTCTTTAAGGAATTGTCGCCGTTGCCGAAAAATTCAGAAATCTGATTCAAAGTACCGTCATTACATCCCGCAACAGAGGAAGATGAGTATGTTGCAGACCATTTTGCAGCCTCAGGAATCACAATTTTAGTTTTTTGATCTTCGAGTTTTTCGTCCAAATACCTAATCAAGGTTGCAACCTCTGAATTTTGCCAGCCGCAGCCTTCCTGATTTCTGTCTTTATGGTCTTTATCAATATTCCAACTATATTGAGGTTCGTTTACGGGCGAAATGTAATCAATAGGAATTCCGGCTTCGTTAAAATGTTTTGAAACCTCAGCCATATATTCGGCAAATTTTTCATAATTCTCAGATTCGAGATTTGAATTTTCGCCGCTTTCAGAATATGTTTTGCGGTTTTTAGTCCAAAAATAAAGCGGTGAATTGGAAAACAACAGCATTTTTTCAACGCCGTATTTTTTAGCCTCGGTCATAAAAAACTGCTGACCTTTGCATTTTGTCCAATCGTATGTTTTACCGTCGTCTTTGAGATAACATTCCGCCATTTTTGCGGTTTCAAACATGGGTTCTTTCTGATCTGCGCTGCCTGCTCCGAGGTTTACCCTCCACATCGAAAGACCTATGCCTTCCAACGCTCCGTTTGCCAAAGTATCCTGAGAGAAAAGCAGTTTTGCAATTTTCTCCTTGCCTGCGTAATTCTTGCCGACATATTCGCCTAACCAACAATTTGATGCACCGAAACCTTCGATCGTCTGATAAACCGTTGCGGCGTTTACCGTAACTTTTATCTCATCACTCGCCTTTTCATCAGCGGTATTGACAACTTTCCATTCGGTTTTTGCGTTTTCGCCGCCGTTGTTGTTTTCGCCGTTGTTGTTGCCGCTTTCGCCATTGCGTTGTGCAAGTTCTTCGGGAGAAAGTGCTGTATTGCTTTCGTTTGGTGTAATGGTCTCATGGTCGCAAGAAACCATGCCTAAGGCAATCATTGCCGCTAATAATATTGAATAATTTTTTTTCATTGTTGTAAAAAACATTAAAAAAAAGCACAGAGTTTACTCTGTTCTCATACGCTCTGTGCCTCAATTAAAAAATTAATATCCGGGATTTTGTTCCAATACGCCGTTTGAACGTTCGATTTCCACACTCGGAATCGGAAACAGCAAATCTCTGTTTTCGTTGAAATTGATACCTTCGTCCTGCGGTTCTATTAAGTTATTGGTTTCGTACTCGTCTGTTGAAATTTGTGTGTTGTATATCACCCAAGAACCGTTAGGTCCGAACAAGTTGCAAGCCACTTTTTTACCGTTGTCGTCTGTCCAGCGGCGGATGTCATAAAGACGGTTGCCTTCCATGGCAAGTTCCAAACGGCGTTCGTTGCGGATTGCGTGTTTAAGTTCGTTGCCGGTTGAAGTAACAGCATCAAGTTCCACTCTTGAACGAACCTGATTCAAATACTTCTGAGCCTCAGCATCCTTGCCTAACTGATTCTTTACCTCGGCAGCCATCAAAAGTATGTCTGCATAACGTAAAAGTCTGTAATTCAAACCATTATAACCGTCAGCATAATAAGATGTATTACGTTTTGCCATCGGTATATAAAGCTTTGCGTTTATACGTCCACATTTGTGGTCTTTTGCCCCGATTAAAAAACCGGTAAGTTTTTTCTCGTCATCTTTGTCCCTGTGATAAACTGTTTCATCCTCTTCTCCCGGAACAGATAATGCCCCGTTCTTTATGATCGTACAGTATTTTCTGATTTCATCACCTTCCGAATCGAATGCGTTTTCCAAATCGGAAGTAGGTCCGCTCCATGCCCAACCGTTAGTTAAATCATCCCTTGAACCGGCTACAACAGATATCATTTCACCAGTATTATGTGCCTCGTCTGATGAATTTTGAATTTCAAAGAGACTTTCCTCGCTGTTGTTACAATCTATGCTCCAAACATCTTCAAAATTTTCAAGCAGTTTGTATTCTCCGCTGTTTATGACTTCGTCCAAATACTTTTCTGCTTCATTATATTTTTCGTGATAGAGATAAGTCTTTGCCAGCATACCCAATGCAGCACCTTTGGTTGCACGTCCAAGCTCGTTTGATGCTATGGTCTGACTCCTGAGAGGTAAATACTCGCTTGCTTCCAAAAAGTCTTTTTCAATTTGACTGTATGTCTCATCCAGAGTTGAGCGTTTTACATCCTTTGCGTCATCTACAATTTTCATGCTTAAAACCAAAGGCAAACCTCCGAAGTTTCTTGCAAGTTCAAAATATTGATAAGCTCTTAAAAATTTAGCTTCCGCAATCATTCTGTTTTTCTTTTCCTCGCTGATATTTGTAACGTCAGGAAGATATCCCAATACAATATTACAGCGGCGGATACCTTGATAACGCGAACGCCAAAAATTAAGAATGGTGCCGTTGTCTGTTCTTCCCTGATATGTGGCAAGGTCATAATATCCGGAAGCGTCCTGACCGGTATTATTCATCCAACTGTCATCGGTGCATATATCAGCAAGAATGTATGCGTTGTATATCTGCCACCAACTGTCAAAGTCCAATGACTCATAACAGCCGTAAATTTGTTTCAGACATTCTTCCTCGTTGTTAAAATAATTGTCTTCTATCTGAGTTCCTTTTACATCTTGCGTTAAGAAATCATCAGTGCAACCGCTCAGCGCAAAAGTTGCTATTATGCCGTATTTTAATAATTTTTTCATAATCGCTTTGTTTTTAAAACAATTGTTCATTAATTAAAAGTTTAAATTAACGCCGAATAAGAAAATTCTTGTATTCGGATATGCAACATTGTCGATACCGCTTTCGATAACAGAACCGGTTGCTGCCGTTTCAGGATCCAAACCGCTGTATTTCGTAATTGTAAAAGGATTCTGAGCCGAAACCGACAATCTTAAATTGTTAATTTTTGTTTTTTCCTGATCAAACTTGATAGTGTAGCCGAGTTGGATTTGTTTGCAGCGCAAATACGAGCCGTTCTCAACAAACCAGTCGCTGACAGTGCTGTAGTTTTTGTTGGCATCGTTGTATGAAAGTCTGGGAATATCTGTGTCCTGACCTTCATGATTCCAAGCCTTTTCGTATGTTCCAGCCCAAACGTTCTGACCTGAAACGCCAGAATAATAGCCTTTAGTCTTGTTGAAAATATCATTGCCGAACGTTCCGTAAAAATTCATTGCAAAATCCCAGTTTTTATAGTTTAATCCGAGATTGACGCCCATATAAAGTTTTGGAAAAGCGTTGCCGATGAATGTCCTGTCGTTTACGTCAATAACACCGTCATTGTTTATGTCCTCAAAAATTAAATCACCAGGCATAGCTTTCGGCTGCAACAGCTCTCCGTGTTCGTTGGCATAAGAAGTAACCTCTTCCCAGTTCTGGAATATTCCGATACATTTGTATCCGTAGAATCTTGAAATTTCTGCATCAGATTCGTTGCGGATGATGAAACTGCCGCCAAAATCATTTCTCTCTAACGGAGCGGAACTGCCAAGGTCTTTCGCTATATTCTTAACACCGGAGAGATTTACTCCCACTTCATAAGAGAAATCTTTTTTTACCTGATCATTCCATTTCACGGAAAGTTCCCAGCCGTTTGCTTCCATACTTCCGATGTTTGTCCAAATTTCGCCGTCCCACACAGGAAGTCCGGCAACCAAAATATGGGCTTCTTTCAACAGCATATCGTGAGTTTTCTTCTTGTAGAGTTCCATAGTAACATTCAAACGGTCTTTCAAGAATCCCATATCCAAGCCGATATTATAATCTTCAACTTTTTCCCACCGAATGTTGGGGTTTGCAGTGGAGCTTATTAAAGAACCGGTTACAACCTCGCCGTTTACAACGTAGTATGTAGGTCCTACTTTTGACAGATATGCATCGTTGCTGATAGACTGGTTGCCGACTTTACCCCAGCCGAGACGCAACTTCAGGTTGGAGAAAATATTCTGGGATTTCATAAACTCTTCTCCCGAGATTCTCCATGCCGCACTTACAGCCGGAAATGTCGCATATTTGTTGCCTTCCATGAATTTAGACGAACCGTCAAAACGGACACTTGCGGTTAAATAGTAACGTGAGTCAAAGTTGTACATTACACGTCCGAGGTATGATACAAGCGAAGAAAATTCATCTGAGCCGTCGGCATTTTCTTTGCCGGTTCCAGCCGTAACATAACGCAAGTTTTCGTTGTTGGAAGGTATGTTATCACGGCTGCCGGTAAGCCAGTAATATGAGAATTTCTCCATTGTATAACCTGCCATCAAGTTCAGGCTGTGTCTTTCTGCAAATATCTTTTGATAGTTCAAAGTGTTTGTCCAGTTCCAATCGTTCCAAATCTTGCTATTTCTTGTAGCCAGATTTACGTCTCTTGACTCTTTTGCGTCAATAAAAAACGACGGTTCAAAATTATCTGACATTCTGAATCTTGCATTATCACCGAATTGAGAACGGACTGACAATCCTTTTACAATTTCGATATTGATGTAAGGACTCATTAAAAGACCATATTCATTGGAGTGTGCGCTCATGCGTTTGAGACTTGCCACAGGATTCCATTCACTATTGTTGTTGGTGCGTGAATACCAAGAGTATTCGTTGCTAATTTCCTGATAGTCCGAGCGAAAAATAGAAGTCGTTGGATCCATTGCCATTGCCGCTCTCATCAAATCAGGAGTATCGTCCCAACGCTCGAGTTTCGGAGAGAATTCCGTACCGATTTTAAGATGATCGCTAAAGAAATTGTATTCAACATTGAGTCTGCCAGTAAATTTTTCCCAGTATCCGTAGTTGTAGTGCGAATTGGAGCGGTAATAACCGAAAGAGCCGGAATATATCATATTGTCTGTTCCGCCTTGAAATCCGATATTGTAGTTTTGGGTTATGGCGTATTTTTCAACTGTTTCATTCCACCAATCAGTGCCTTCCGCATCTGTGATGTTGTTAATGCCTTTGTATGGCGAGACTTGATTGTCGTTGGTGTAACGGGTTTTGTAAACTTTCTCGTATTCAGAGGCTTTTGCCATACCGGGATCGCCGATAACGCTTAAACCCAAAGACGAACTGAATTGAAACTGAACCTGACCTTTTTTACCTTTTTTAGTCGTGATAAGTACAACGCCGTTTGAAGCTCTTGTACCGTAAATAGCCGAAGCCGAAGCGTCTTTCAAGACTTCCATTGACTCGATGTCTTCGGGGTTAAGAAAGTTGATGTTGTCGCCAACGGGCATACCGTCCACAACGTAAAGCGGATTAGAACCGTTTACAGTTGTTACACCGCGGATGATAACCCTCGGTGTTGCGCCCGGCTGACCGGTCGAAGTGATTTGAACGCCGTTTACTTTTGACTGCAAAGCATTCATCGCATTACCGGAATTGAAAGATGTAACATCTTCAGCCGAAACTGACGAAATACTTGAGGTCAAATCGGATTTTTTAGCCGTACCGTAACCGATAACCACAACCTCTTCTAAGTCTTTTGTATCATCTTGAAGTATGAAGTCGAGTTTGGTCATTCCTTCACTGATTTTTATTTGTTCGGTTCTAAAACCTAACATAGAACATTCAACAACGGCATCTGCAGGAATGGTAATCTTATAATTACCATCAACGTCAGTTATGGTACCGTTAGTAGTGCCTTTTTCCAAAATGACGGCACCAATAAGGATTTCGCCATTTTTGTCCTTTACTTTACCGGTTAATGTGATATTTTGCGCAAAAAGGCAAGTGGTAATCAACATTAACGTTAATAATGATAATATTTTTTTCATATCTTTATATCGTTATTTATTCAAACAATAATTTTTTATTTAGATACTGAAGGAATAATTTTCATACGTCCCAAGTGAATATCGAAAATGATATCATATTTACCTGTCTTAGGAATTGTAAGTTCCGCATGATTATTTACTTCCACATTGTTATTATACGAAGTAGTTGCATTTTCATAACCCAGTCTTGTATACTTTCCTGTCCAGACCCAAATTTCAGGATCATTTTTGGTCTCCGATTCTGGTTTCCAACTTGCATAATCCCACCAAACATCTGTGTGTATGATATGAGGATGGAAATTGAAAGAACCTGCTTCAAGTTCCAAACCAAGAATCTGAATAATATGCTTATTTTGGGGATTGTACTGAAATTCATATCCTTCCTTAATGTTATTAGGATTGTCCGTCATCGCACCTATTCTGAAAGGTTGCCAGTCTATTTCTGGGTCATCCTCCCATTTACCGTCTGTAAATTTTCCCTTCTCCCAATGATTCCATTCATTTTTACCTAATTCGTGCGGCAACGGGTCTATTGCCTCTTCAAGTGTGTAAGTTGTTTTGGCATCATAAGTACCTTCCTTTGTATTAAAAACTATCTTGTAATAAACACCTTCCTTGTCAAGAATAAGCGGTTGCGCTTCGTCCGGATTCGGGGTCAGAATTTTATTGTTTGACGGGTCTAAACCGAAACAAATAGGATCAAACGAGTTTTTTTGCGGAATAAAGCGGATTTCAGTTCCGGCTGTTTCATTGTAGTAAAAAGCCGTGTATTCAAATTCGCCTGAATGGTTAACAAGCATCGGAACTCCGCATACATCAGAGGTCAGGTCAGCTTCTTTCTTTACGTCGCTGAGATACATTCTTTCGTAGTCCTTGAGTTCATCCTTTGAAATGGTGATTTCTTTTTCTACTTTGTTGTCAAAAGCATCGTATGCAGCTATTGTACCTTTGTAGTCGCGGTTTTCATCACCGAGTTCAATACGCTTTTTGTATTCATATTCTTTGCTGTCGTTTGAAATTTCTTCGTCAATATTCAACTCAGGAAATTTTACGGTTACACGTTTAATTACTTTGTTGTCAGAAACGGCAAATTTCAAATTGAATGATGTCATAATGACATTGATAGTACTGCTGGGTTCCGATGTGAATTTCGGATTTGTGAAATCGCCGTCCATGCTTGCGGTAAAAGTAGCCGAAGAAACATTTCCGACCAAGTCTTCAACAGTAATTACGATAGGGAACGATTCGCTTTTAAGCGTATCGGGAACGGTAAATTTGTAATCAAGGTCATAACTTTTGCAGTCAGAACCTTTAAGTTTTAAGATGTTGATAGTGTTGTTCAGAAACAAGTCTGAGTTTTTAAGATTGATAGTTTTGATACCGTCAGCATCGTCAATTTTAGCTTTTATTCTGAACTCTTTTGCAAACTCCCAGTGAATAGTTTCGTTTTCAAGAGAGATTGTTGGGTTTTGATTGTCTACGGCAGAGAAACTTTTTTCGTCGTCGCCGCAACTCGCAATTATTGCGCCTGAGAGCATAAGGGCGGCAATAAATGCTTTAGGATTAAAAAGTGTTTTTCTCATATTTTGCGTGATTTAAAAAAAAACGATTTTTTTCTTTTATGTCGCAAATATATATGCAAAAACTTAACATTATCCACAATATATCATTCAAAATGCCCATATAAATCGTTCTTGAACGGTTTGTTATGGTATTTTGAATGATATGTAAGGGGTGGGAAATGAGTGTAAAAATAACAATAAATTAATATAGTAGGCGGAAAATTTTATAAGTTTTGAAAACAATTTACGGCATATAGCGGATAATTTGTCAGCCATTCTTGTTCTCTATATGGCGACATTGAAAATCTTATGCCGTGAAGTCCCTGATTTTTTTTGACAAAAATTTTTAAACTTTTTGCTTGCAAATTTTCTTCGGCTTTTACTTCAATAGGGAAAATTTTATCGTCTTTTTGAACCAAAAAATCCAGTTCTCCTTGTGAATTATCTGCCGACCAATAGTAAATATTATTTTTTTTGTAGGTTCTGAGTTGTTGAAAAACAAATTGTTCAGTAAGTGCGCCTTTGTAATCTGTAAAAATAGCATTACCGTTGATTAATGTTTGCTGCGGTATGCCGCTTAATGCTCCAAGTAGACCTATGTCAGACATGAAGAGTTTGAACGCGGAAAAATCTTCATACGCAGAAAGCGGCAATAATCCTTTTTTGGTACGGCTTACTTTGTAAACTAAGCCTGCATCTTTTAACCATTCGATTGCAAGTTCAAAATTTTTAGCTCTTGCGCCTTCTTTTAAAAAACCGTATATAAATTTTTTGTTTTCTTTTGAAAGTTGTCCGCTTATACTGCGCCAAACCATTCTCAATCTCGGCACTTCTTCTAACGGAGCGTGTTTTGAAAAATCTTTGTCGTAAGCCTCTAAAATATTTTCTTGTAAGTTTCTTACTAATTGCATATTATTGGTTTCTGCAAAACATTTTACGACTTCCGGCATTCCGCCTATGAAAAAATATAGGCGTAGTAAATCTTTTAATTGGGTTTCAAACGGCGAAAGCATTTGCCAATTTTGTTGTTTGATGACTTTAACGAATTGACCTTTTCCTACGGCCTCTAAAAATTCCCAAAACGATAGCGGATAAACATTTACAAAGTCTACTTTTCCGACCGGAAAACTGTCGTTTTGGTGAGTTGATATTCCTAATAGTGAGCCGGCTGCTATGACAGGTTGGTTCGGTAGGAGTTCATAAAAGTATTTTAGAGCGGTAACGCCTCTTTTTGCTTCTTGAATTTCGTCTAATATTAGTAAAGTTTCTTCGTCAGGAAAAATGCCTGTGGCAAGGCTTATTTCTAAAAGAATTCTGTTCATATCGAAATCTTTTTCAAACAAGTGGCTAAGTTGTGCATTTGTTTCAAAATTGATATAAATACTTTTTGAAAATGCCTTTTTTGCAAAATTTTGCATTAACCAAGTTTTACCGACTTGACGTGCTCCTTGTAGAATAAGAGGTTTTCTATTCGGTTTATTTTTCCATTCGTAAAGTTCTTCTAATACATATCTTATCATGGTGTTTTGTTTTTGGGGTTTAACACTGCAAATATACGCCTTAAAATTGACATTTCCAAAAAGTCCGACTAAAAAGTGTATCTGTAATACAAAAAGTCCGACTAAAAAGTGTATCTGTAATACAAAAAGTCCGACTAAAAAGTGTAATGATTAAAAATTTTGTTCGTTTTATTTTTTTTGTTACCTTTGTTAAAAAAACAAAAACATGAATGAGCTTTATAAAACTGTAACGGATTATTTTTCTATAAAAATGCCGGTTGCGGAAACGGAGTTGAAATTTGATACGCCTTTTCAACTGCTTGTTGCTGTCAGGCTTTCCGCGCAGTGTACTGACAAAAGGGTTAATCAGGTTACGAAAGTTTTTTTTAAGGATTTTCCCGATGCTCAATCGGTTTATAATACTGATTTTGAGACAATTTTCCCCTATTTAAAATCTATTTCGTATCCCAATTCCAAGACGAAAGACGTTTTGGGTATAGCGAAAATGTTGATTGAGGATTTTCATGGTCAAGTGCCTAAAACGGTTGATGACTTGCAAAAACTTCCCGGTGTTGGTCCTAAAACCGCTAACGTTGTGGCATCAGTGCTTTTCGGAGCTAAAGTTATGCCCGTTGATACTCATGTTTTTAGGGTTTCAGCTCGTTTAGGCTTGACACAAAACGCCAAAACGCCGCTTCAAGCCGAGAAACAATTGGAAAAGGGTTTTGAAAAAGATGTTTTAACACGGGCACATCATTGGCTTATTCTTCACGGTCGTTATGTTTGTAAAGCAAGAAAACCGCTTTGCCCTGAATGTGGGCTTACAGCGGTTTGCAAGTATTTTTCTACCAAATCTTAATGCCAATAACAGTTGTATCGTCCATTTGAACTCTTTCTTCACGCCATTTGTTGAAGAAATCAAAAAGCATTTTTTCTTGTTCTTTGAACGGGGCGTTATATTTTGAGGTCAGCAAATCACGGAAAGGTTTAGCCATGAGTTTTCTGCCTTCTTTGCCGCCGAATTGGTCTTGGTAGCCGTCGGAATAGATATAAAAAGTGGTCGGAATCGAAATATCTATTTCGTGTTTTGTGAAAACTCTTTGGTCTTCTTTCTGTATTCCGCCGATAGATTTTATATCGCCGTTTACTTTTTCAACTTTATCGTTTTGAACTATGATAAGCGGATTTTTAGCACCGGCAAACGCTAATTTTTTAGTAGCTTTGTCGATAACGCAAATAGCGGCATCCATACCGTCGTTGTTTTCAGTGGTTTCTTGCTGAAGCGTAGACCTTACGAGTTTGTGCAATTCGTTGAGAATCAAATCCGGCTCCGTAATTTTCTGAAGATTAACGATTTGATTTAAGAACGCATCGCCTAACATACTCATGAATGCGCCGGGTACACCGTGTCCTGTGCAGTCGATGATTGCTACTATGAGTTTGTTGCTTTCGTCATCGGCGGCATCTTTTCTTCGGAAAAGAGATGGCGGACGTTGTATTTTAACTTCCGAAAACCAATAAAAATCACCGCTGACGATTTCTTTCGGGTGAAAATATACGTATCCGTCAGCAAAATGCTTTTTAATGAAATCTATGTGCGGTAGTGATGCTTTCTGAATTCTTGCCGCATAGTTGATTGATGAGGTAATTGATTGATTAATTTCCTCAATTTCATGGTTTCTGAGGCGGATTTCGGCGTTAAACTCATCCACAATTTCTTTTTGACGTAAGATTTCGTCTTTTTGCGAATTGATTTCCTCGTTTTTGGTAGTAAGAAGGTTGTTTACTTTTTTGATTTTTCTTGAGTTTAGAAAAACGTAAATCATAAACAATACTATTAACGCAGCTACGGCGATTATAATTGAGGTTATGATTTTGTTTTTCTGCAATGTTTGTTCGTAAATTGCGAGTTCTTTTTCCTTGTCTTTCGTAGTGATTGAAACTTGAAGCTCTGAAAAACTTTCAGCTTTTTTTGCCTCGTACAGAGAGTCGTTAGCAATAGTAAACCGTGAAAGATAATCGTATGCGCTTTCTATTTTGCCTTTTTTGTTGTTGATGTCGGCAAGTAGGAGCAGGGCTTCGGTTTTTTCTTTTAGCCATTGATTTTGATCGGCAGCCTCAAGAGCCTCCAATGCTTTTTTCTCGGCATTGCGAAGATCGTCTTTGATATAACTTATGCGGCCTAATTTGTTGTTTACAGAGGCAACGTAAGTTATATTTCCGAAATTCTGAAAAATATTGTAAGAGCGCATAAACATTATAAACGCTTCGTTGTAATCCTCGTTTTTGAGGTGCATTTCGCCGAGCATATAATACGTTTTTGCCATTTCGTATTTATCACCGGCAAGACGATATTTTGTTACGGCGTTGTTAAGATATTTTTCTTCGTTTTCGTAGTCTTCGTTTTGATCGTAAACAGAAGCCATGTAACGGTAAGTCTCCGCCACAAGTTTCTGATTTTTAATGTTTTGACTTATAGTCAAAGCATCATTAAAAAAAGCTAATGCTTTGTCGTATTGATAACGGTTGAGTTCTACCTGACCGATTCTGTCCATAGCGGCGGCATGACCTTCCATGCAAGAGCAGACCATAAAAATACTGTCGGCTTTTGTGTAATTACTCATTGCCACGTCTTCCACATTTTGAATGAAATACGTATCGCCGTATTTTAACAATGCGTAAGCTGATTTTTCAGATTCGCCGTCGGTCAAATAGAGTGAATAGGCTTGGAAATAATCTTCCATTGCCAGATAGTAGACTTTTTGTTCAAAATATATGTCGGCAATGGCTTCAGCCCATTCCGCTTGAACGGATTTGCTGAATTCCGATACAGCAAACTGCATTGCTTGACCTGCATATTCCAAAGCCAAATAAGGCTCAGAAATTTTTGTCAAATCATACAATTTGCGTAAAATTTCAAGGTTTTCTTTACCTTTAACTCCTAATTCGTAGTTCTTTTGCAACTTAGCATCCAAACTGTCCAACTGTTTAGAATCAGTATTGTCGGCATACGAAAACAGCGAACAGCACAGCACCAATAGCAAAGTGCAAATATTATGTTTTGTCAATCTCATTTCAAATAAGCAGATTTTTAATCCACTTTTTTTACAGCATAATTCATGCCTTAAAGCGTTTTTTGGAAGACTTTTTTTTCTTTAAATCAGTCTTTCTTATAAATCAGACATACGGCATAACAAGCGATACCGTCTTCAGTGCCGGTAAAACCGAGTTTTTCTTCAGTTGTAGCTTTTATGCTGATACAATCCTCGTCCACTTGAGCAGTTTTGGTAAGTATTTCCTGCATTTTTGGTATATAATCCTTAATTTTAGGCTTTTGAAGGCATATCGTGGAATCGATGTTAGAGATTTCATAACCTGCCTGGCGGATTATATCACAGGTTTTTTGTAATAAAATTTTGGAATCAATGCCTTTGAATTCCTCAGACGTATCGGGAAACCAATAGCCGATGTCCCTTTTGTTAGCGGCACCGAGCAGAGCATCGCATATTGCATGAATAAGGCAGTCAGCATCAGAATGACCGACTGCACCTTTATAATGATCTATTTTGATGCCGCCTAACCAAAAAGGCAACCCTTCTTGAAGGCGGTGAACGTCATAACCGAATCCGGTACGTATTTTCATTTTTTTTCTTTTTTTAGAGTTTTGCAAATGGATAAGCGGCTTTTATTCTTTCTTTTTCGCCGTCGTTTATCTCATTTGACGATAAGTCCAAAACCGACAAAAATTTAGAGGTTTTCATAACATCGGGAAAACCTGAAAGTTTATTTTTTGCTAAGTTCAATTCCGTTAAATTTTCAAGTTTTGAGAATGATTGCGGAATTTGAGCAATATCGTTGTAACTAAGGTTAAGGCTCTGAAGTTTAAGCAGTTTGCCGAAATCTTCCGGTAAGTTTTTCAAATTGTTGGTTGCGGCTGAAAGTTTTTCTAATCCGCTGATTTTTGTAACCGTAGCCGGCAAAGCCTCAAAACTGTTACCGTCAAGAACGAGTTCTTTGAGGTTGATTAATTGTCCTACTTCGGGAAATTTTGAGATTTTGTTGTCAGCCAAATTCAGTTTTGACATAAAGAACAAACTTCCTAAAGATTTAGGCAGATTTGTAAGTTCGTTTTCTGATATGTCCAAATCCTGAATCATCTTGAGCTCACCGATAGAGGCGGGCAGGGTTGCGATATGGTTTTTGCTCAAATCCAACATTTGAAGGAAATTCATTTTTCCAATATTTTTGGGCAGAGTTGTAAGATTGTTGCCTCTGACATTAAGATAAGGCAGTTGAGCTAACTTGCAAATATCCTCCGGAAGTTCTTTCAAATTGTTGTTATGAAGGTCAAAAATCATCAACGTCTGAAGTCCGCTTACTGATGAAGGCAGTTTTTCGATTTGGTTGTCAGACATATCCAAACTTTGGAGCATCATAAAACCGCCGATACTTTCGGGCAGCGTCTTGATTTGATTTTTCGGAGCCGAAAGGTTGGTCAGCGTGGTTATTTTTCCGATATTTTTGGGTAGAGCTGTAAGTTTGTTTTCTCCCAAAACAAGGTCGGCAAGATTTTCCAATTCAGAAATTTCTTCCGGCAGACTTGTGAGTTCGTTTTGTTCCAAGTCCAACATCAAAAGGTTTTTCAGTTCTCCGATTTGAGGAGCTATCTTGCTGATTTTATTATTGTTGAGAGCCAAATATTGAAGGTTTGTCAGTTGAGAAATTCCTTTGGGTACCTCCGTAATCATATTTTCCCAAAGGTCAAGAATTTGGAGATTCGGAAAATGGAATACCTCCGGTGGAATTTCCGTAAGACCTTTTTCCGCAAGGTTTAGTTTAATAACTCTTTCAGGCGTAGCCAAGGCTTGTTCTATTGACGTAAATTCGTAGGCATCAGGTAAAAACTCGTCCGCTAAAAGTCCTTTATCATCGAGATATTGCGGAAGAATTTTTCCTTTGTCATCAAACCATTTTTCATTTTGGGCATTTACTTGAGTTCCCAAAAACACGCTCAACAATGCAGCTGTTAAAATTTTTTTCATGTTCTTCGTGCTTTTATATTGTCAATACAAAGATAACAATTTTTTTGTATAAAGTATTGTAGTTGTTAAGTTTTTTTTTGATTTTTTTATTTTTTCATTTCTTTGGTGCTCAGTAGTCCGCAAGCGGCAAAAATATCTTCCCCTCTTGAAGCTCTTATAGTTGTGATAATATTTTTTGAGTTCAAAATTTCTTGAAACTCACGGATTCTGATTTCTGAGGATGATTTGAAATCGCTTCCGGGGTGTTCGTGATAGCGGATAAGATTTACTCTTGAGGGAATGTTTTTCAAGATTTCAGCTAATTTGCGGGCGTGAGTCGGAGTATCGTTAAAACCCTGAATCATAATATATTCTGCCGAAAAACGTCTTTGATGGCGGAAGTCGTGTTTTTCGATTTCCATTAATGCTCTTTCTAATGGTTGTGCTTTTTCGATGGGCATAATTTCAGCTCTTTCTTTAGCGAACGGGTTATGAACCGAAACGGCTAAATGCACGTCAGTTTTGTCTAGAAATTCTTTTAATGCGGGCATTATGCCTACCGTAGAGAGGGTTATTCTGTGCGGCGACATTGCAAAACCGTAATCGGAGGTTAAAATTTCGAGGGCTTTCATGATGTTTTGTAAATTGTCCATCGGCTCGCCCATGCCCATAAAAACGAGATTTGTGAGATTGTCTTTTTCGGGCAGAGATTTTATTTGGTTGAGAATTTGATTTACGTTTAGATTACCGGCAAATCCTTGTAAGCCTGTGTTACAGAATTTGCAACCCATTTTGCAACCGGTTTGACATGAAAGACAGAGGGTTGCGCGGTCTTTGTCGGGAATGTAAGCTGCCTCTACGAAACGGTTTTCGCCTGAAGAAAAAAGATATTTTTTTGTGCCGTCTTTAGAAACGGTTTCTTTTACGGGAGCGGATAGACCGACAACGAATTTTTCTTCCAACAATGCTCTTGCTTTTTTGGAGAGGTTGGTCATTTGGTCGAACTCTGTAATATCTTTTTTGTAAAGCCAGTCAGCTAATTGTTTGGCTGTAAATTTGGGCAATCCTAATCCTAAAACCGTTTCTTGCAGTTCTGCTAACGTTTTTCCGAACAAAAAATCTTTTTCCACTTTATCTTAATTATGAATTATGAATTATTAATTGTCAATTGTTAATTGTCAATTGTGTTAATTGTTTGCGTTTTTCCTATAAAAAGCTTCAAAATTTTGGGTTTTGTATGCTTCTGTTGCGTAAAATTTAGAGACTAATAGTAAAAATTCCGGGGAGAAAAAATCGTTTATTTTCGATAAATAGTTGTGTTTATTATCGAAGAAAAACATCGCCGGAAATTTGTAATTATCACGCATTAAGGCATTTGTGAATTGGTTTGGCATATTTTCGCCTAATGAGACAAACGGATGTTCTTTTAGCGGGTCAAACCAATAAATTGTATCTAAGGTTGTAGCCTCAAATCTTACGGGATAAAAATTCTCGTTGATATAATCGCAGAGTTTTTTATCTTTTAAAACGACACCTTCGTGAATAGAGGCGTTCATAGACCAATACGGGACGTATCCGCGGTATTTGTCATCAATATAAACGTCAATAAAAATCGGTTTGGGATTTTCTTTTGACAATTCGGTAATCTCTTGAAAGGTTTTCCACTGAATTTTTCCTAAAGTATCGTTTTTAGCGTTTTTAATTTTAGCGAGGTCGTTTTTGTAATGTTCGGGATATTTCAGCATGTAGAGCAGTTCAAACTCGTCCGGGTTGATATTGTCAGAGAGTTCTTCAGAGAAGTATACCAAAAGCGGTTCGATATTTTTGACATCTCTGTATCCGGGAACGGGGTAAATGTTCTTTTTTTTATCCATGTAAACTATTGTCGGATAAGACATTCGCCCCTCTAACAGATGAACGGCCAGACGGTTGTTTCTTCCGTCAGAGGTCCAAGTTTTTCCTAAAAATTTAATTGTGTCCTCGGTTTCGGCATTAAATCTAATGCAATAGAAATTGCGATTTATGTATTCAGCTAATTGTTTGTGCTGAAAAGTTGTCGCCATCATCCTTTTGCACCAGCCGCACCAATCGGTGTAAACATCAATTAAGAAAGGGCGGTTTTCAGTAGAATCAAGTTTTTCGGCTTCTTGAAATGTCAGCCATTTAATAGGACCTAAATTTTCTTGTGAAAAACCTGAAAAACAAGAGATTAAGAGTATTATGCTAAATATAATTCTTTTCATGTTAGTTCTTTTGTGTGTTGAAAAAAAATTTAACTGCAAATTTACTACTTTTGACGTAAAAAAACTCTAAATGTTGCAGGATTAACAAAAATTAAAATTAATGAAAAAAATATTTATTGAGAAATCTCTTTTAAAAATTCGCTTGGGACTACTCCGAATTCGTCTTTAAAGCATTGACGGAAATAATCTTCCGTTCTGATTCCGACTTTGAAAGCGACCTCTGCAATAGAATACCGTCCTTGAGATAAAAGTTTTCCGGCGGTTTGCATTTTTATTTTTCTGATGTATTCGTTAGGGCTTATTCCTGTCAGTGCTTTTAATTTTCTATAAAGCGAACTTGTGGACATGAAATTTTTTTCGCAAAGCATCGTAACCGAAAAATCCGGGTTTTCGATGTTTTCCAAAATGATTTTGTCGGTCTTTTCTATAAATTCCGCATCTAAAGGGTTAAGGCTTTTTATGATTTCTTCTTTTTGGCTTTTTAATGTTGATTCGGCCGTTTTAACGGGTTCTACGGGCGTTTTAGCTGAAAAAAATTCTTTTAGACGGTGTTTTTTTTCCAAAAGATTTGCTATTCGGCTTGCCAAAAGTGTTGCGCTGAAAGGTTTCGTCAGATAACTATCAGCACCAGCCTCGTAACCTAACGTTTTGTCGTTGAGCGTATCTTTTGCCGTTAAAAGTATGACGGGGATATGGCTTGTCCGAATATCGTTTTTAATGGCTTTGCATAGTTCGATTCCGTTTTTTACGGGCATCATAATGTCCGAAACGATGATGTCGGGAATTTTTTCTAACGCTGCTTGGATTCCTAATTTGCCGTTGTGAGCCGTTATAACCGTGTAGTTGTGCGAAAGCGAAATTCTGATGTATTCCTGAATGTCGGTATTGTCCTCCACTGATAGGACTACGGGTTTGTCGGATTGTGTTTGTTGAGAGTCGGCTTTGTGGTTTTCTTCGATGTTTTTATCTTTTATTATTTCTTGAAGTTCCTCATTATTAGAGGTTTCGTATTTACCCTCGAGCGGTATCGAAACCAAAAATTCCGTTCCCATGCCCAAAACGCTTGAAACTTCAACTTTGCCTTGATGAAGTTCTATTAAATTTTTCACGAGTGAGAGTCCGATACCCGTACCAGAGGCTTGGTGTGCGCCCTGCTCTTGATAATAACGGTCAAAAATTTTCGGCAATGCCTCTTTGGAAATGCCGTAACCAGTATCTTTAACGCTGATAACGGCATAATTTCCTCTTTTGTAAAGTGATACTTTTATGAAACCTTTTTCGGTGTATTTCAGTGAGTTACTTATCAAATTGTCCAAAATCGTAACTATACATTGCCTATCGAAAAGCATTTCAAAATCGTTTTCTTCACATTCATAAATTATTTCTAAATCTTTGTTGCGGTTGAGTTCTTTGTATTTCAAAGTCTCTTGCTCAATTACTTGATTTAAAATGCCTTGCGTGATATAAAGTTTTTTGTTTTGGGTTTCTGTTTTGCGCAAATCCAAAAGATTGTTGGCAAGTTTCAGAAGTTTTTGACTGCTTTGATTTATGAGTTTAAGTTTTTTTCTGACATTCTCCTCAAGTTTGGTATCGGTTGCCAAATCTTCCAACGGTCCTACGATAAGGCTCAAAGGTGTGCGGATTTCGTGTGCAATGTTGGTGTAAAAACGCATTTTTTCCTCGTTGAGAGCCTCTTGTTTTTCGCGGTTTTCTTTTTCGGATTTGAGTTGGGCGCGGATATTAACTCTTCGTTTGTAAGCCTTGAAACTCAAGAAGATAGCACCTAATATCAGCAAAATGTAAAACGTATTTGCGGCTTTGGTTTGATACCACGGCGGCAAAACGATGATTCTTAAATCCGTTGTTTTGCTTTCAAAATTTTCGCTGATAAAACGT
Organism: Bacteroidales bacterium; assembly: GCA_017544805.1. Classification (GTDB taxonomy): domain Bacteria; phylum Bacteroidota; class Bacteroidia; order Bacteroidales; family UBA3824; genus UBA3824. The sequence goes on from JAFYDK010000089.1 coordinate 87,224, forward strand.
GTTTTTATTTTTAACGTGTATTTTCCGGGCGAAAGGTTTCTGAAAATTACGTTTTCGGCATCGTTTACGCGGTAATAGTTTTTTTCTGCACCTTCCAACATCGTTGCATATTCGATGATGTTGCTAAGTGCATAATTATCAACGAAAAGCGATATTGCAAAACTATTTTCGTCATGTTTTAAGACGATTTTTTCGCCGGCATTATGAATTATTTTAACGTTTTGTCTGTCAGTGCTTTCCAAATCACCAGGCAGATAAATTTTTATTTTTGCGATTTTGGCTTGAGGGGTGTTTCTTTCGGTGAGGACTTCCTCCGGGACAAAGCGGCACAAACCGGCTGCCGAGCCGAAATTCATCACGCCGTCTACGCCGTAAAAAACCGCACCTGAGGCAAACTCTCCTGAGGGTATGCCGTAATGCGAATCATAGTTTCTAACTTTTTTATATTCAGGAAGATAACAAGAAATTCCGCTGTTGGTACTGACCCAAATATTGTAATATCTGTCCTCTGAAATTGCACGGATATGGGCGTTTTTCAGACCGGCTTTTTTGGAGATGATTTTGAAATCGAAATTTTCATGTTCGGCGAACAAAACCAAACCTTCACCTGTTGCAACCCAAATGCGCTTTTGAGAATCTTCTTTTATGTAATTGACTGTGTTTGATGGAAATCCGTTGTCGGTGTCAAATTGTTTTATGACAGAAAAATCTCTGTCCAAAATGAATACTCCGCCGCCGAAAGTTCCCGCCCAAATATTCCCGTAACTGTCTTTTAAAACGTTTCTGACAAGGTTTTGCGGCAGTTTATGAGTGCTGACGATTTGTTTTTTGTCAATATCCGCCAAAAGAATGCCGTTACTTGTTGCCACGATAATATGGTTTTCGTCGTATGCGCAAAAACCTCTAATGTCCATACCCTCGGCAAGAGTTTGAAAGCTTTGGGTCTTGAAATCGTAAACTGCAATTCCGCCGTGAAAAGTTCCGAACCAAAGATTTCCTTTAGAATCCTTATATGCGGCTTGAACGCAGTTGCTTTTCAGCCCCGAATTTTCGGATTTATAAACGGCAATGCGTTTTCCGAACGAGAAAACATTGATTCCTCCGTCATCAGTGCCGATCCAAAGTCTGCCTTCGTTGTCGCCGATAACGGAGAGAATACTTTTGCAGTTGAGGTTTTTAGTGTTTTTGTTCAATGGATTTTCCGCTCTTGGCGAATAAAAAATTCCTCTGAAAACATTGCCTTTGGGATTGATAAAATTAAGACCGGCATTCCAAATTCCCGCCCAAAAATTGCCGTTTTTGTCGGTTGTGATGCAGCGAACCGAATTGCCCGAAAGTCCTTTGTCGGAATATTCTTCTTTTAAGCGCAAGACCTCGATGTTTTTGGTTGAAATTTGTTTTGAAAAATCTGCAATCGCTATTCCGCCATGTTCTATGGCGACCCATAAACGGCGGTTTTCTGACATTTTAATATCGTAAACGGTTTTTCCTAAACTTATTAATTCGTTGAAATCCGTGAATTTTAACGTTTCTCGATTTAAAAGTGCAAGTCCGGCCCGCGTACCGACCCAAACGTTTTGGTCAAAATCCTCATAAATCGACAAAACCTCGTTTGAAGGGAGTGATTCATTATCGCCGTCAATATGTTTTAAAAGCTTGAAACTTCCTGATTTTCTGTCATATATTCCGAGTCCTTGATGGATATATCCGATGAAAATTTCATCATGGCTGCCCTCAAGGACAGTCCAAATATTGTCGGGATTCCAATCTTTTATCGTATTGGAATTATAATGAATGAATTTTTGATTTTGTTTGTCGTAATAATCCACGCCGGACCAATAAGTTGCAATCCAAATACTTCCGTCTTTTGACGGTGTTATTTTGGTAACGGCATCGGAAATAAGGCTGTCGGGCGAGTTTTTGTCAGCGTTGAAAATGCGGAATTTCCCTTTGGAATAATCGTATGCGTTAAGACCGGCTCTTTGAGTTGCTATCCAAAGCACGGAATCGGTAGGATCGTCAAGTATACAATTCAACTCGTTGCCGCTCAGAGAGTTAAGATTTCTCTCGGATTTAAAAAATTTTTCAAATTCGTTGCCGTCAAAACGGTTCAAACCCTCTTCCGTTGCAATCCAAATGCAACCCTCTTTGTCTTGTGCGATGCTGACAACGCAGTTATCACTAAGACCAAAGGAGGTTGTTAATTTTTTAACGTAATAGTTTTGCGCCGAAATTTTTAGCGCAAAAAGCATTAAAAAAAATATGAGTTGAAAGATTTTTGTCATAATTTTTTGTGGAAATTACAACGAAAAAAAGTTTGATTTAATTTTTTTCTTCATCCGGCACGATGTCGTCTTCCGTGAGTTCGATAATTCTTTGACGGACAATTTTTGCAATATCCTCAGGTTTTAAATTTTCGTACTCTTGAACGGGAATCGGACGTCCGTATTTTACTTTCACGCGGTTAGGCGTTACGATAAAACCGCCTTTAGGACTCAAGTCGTAAAGACCTGTTAAGCCAACGGGCAAAATAGGAGCTTTTACGATTTGTGCCATTTTGAACGGTATCTTTTTGAGTTGCTGAATTTTACCGTTTTCAGAGCGGTGTCCTTCTGGGAAAACCAAAAGGGACGCATTTTTTTCCTTCATGTTTTGTGCCGCTTTTTCAAAAGTGCGGAACGAACTCAAAATATTTTTTCTGTTAATGGGTAAAGTTCCGTATTTGCGTATAAAATATCCGTAAATCGGCCATGAAAAATGACTTTCAGCCTCTATTCCGAACGTATAATTTGGCAGCGTAGAGCATACAACGGGAATGTCGAAAAAGCTTATGTGATTCGGCATTATGATATATGACTGTTCGTAATTGAAATCTTCAGGCATTTCAACTTCGACTTTTATGAAAAGGATTTTGAACATGAACTGAAGCATTTTTTTTACGTTGCTGCATATTTTTTCCGGTTTTATAAAAAATAACGCTATGATGTGCGATACCAATATTATAAACGCCATAGTAAACATTATGTACCACATATAAAGCGATACGAAGAATTTTCCGATAAGTTTAAAAAAGTTTATCATTTTTTCTAATCAATTTCAAGGCGCAAAATTAATACTTTTTTATAAAACCAGCAAGAATATCCCTTTTTTTTATTCTACTATAATTTTGAAATTCAAAATTATTTGAGAGTTTTCGGTTAAAATACCGTTGTAAAATCCTTTTGGTAAATTTACGAAATTTGTATTTTTAACGTCGGAGATTTTTTTTATTAGAACACCTAATTGGTTATAAATTAATAATGTCATATCAGAAAAACTTTCTTATTAGGATACGTTTTTTTTACAGCCTTTTTCTTAGAAATCAGTGTTATGATAAAATCATCATCGGGGCAAACCCTAAAACTTATCGCCTTCACTGTTGAGAACCAAAGCGTAAAAAACGTGTTCTTCTTTGTTCGCAAAGTTTGTATATTTTTTTGAAAAAAACAATATAAATGTTAAATTATTTTTTTATATTTGCTTTTTTAAAAAAAAGAAAGATGAAATTTATTCAAAATAAATCTAATAGGTTTTCTTGGGCGGGTGCGTTTCGTGCCTTATTGTATGTAATTGCTTGTATGATAGTATTATACGCTATTCCTAAAGATAGCAAATTTAAATACGAGTATCAGAAAGGCAGTCCTTGGAAACATGAAAATTTGATTGCACCTTTTGATTTTTCGATTTATAAAAGCAATCAGGAATTAGAAAACGAGAAAAATGAAATTCAAAAAAACGCAAAAAAATATTTTAACAAGAATATTGAAGTTCAGCTGAAGAATTTGAATATTTTTTTGAATGATTTCAGTGCGCTTTATGCTGGATTTTCTTCGCATCACGACACTTTGCCGGTAACGCAAAACGGCGGAGATATTTTTCATCAGTTAAAACACTTGATTTACACTTCGTTGAATCAGATTTATAACAACGGTGTTTTTGAAAACGATCAGGATTTAATAAATTCTCAAGATTCTGAAAATCAAAAATTCGTCTGCATTATTTGCGAAGGAATTACAACACAATTACCTATTAATGAGATTTTTACAACAAAAACGGCATATATTTACCTGAATCGGGAAATTCGTTCTTTTTTGACCTTGGGTGCGGGCAAAATGACGGAGTCTGAGTTTAGAAACATGAATTCCATGATTTCTAATTTGAGTCCTACGAAATGGATAACCTCAAACCTTGAATACGATCCCGCAACAACGGAAAAAGTTATAACCGAAAAACTCAATTCGGTATCTTTAACGCGCGGTTTTGTTCAGAAAGGTCAGCGCATTATTTATAAAGGTGAGGTTGTTACTGAGGAGGAGTTTCAGATTTTGGAATCTATGCGCAAGGATTACGAGCAGAGCGGAAACAATTCGGGGCATAGAAATATTTTTATCGGTCAAGCTCTTTTTTATGTAATGATTTTTATGCTGATTTATATGTTTTTGAGGACTTTCAGAAAGGAGATTTTTTATCAGACGAAATATTCCGCATTGATTTTATCTCTGATAACGGTCATAATCGTATCTATCAGTATTAATATAAGATATGGTTTGGTAAATACTTGGATTATACCGTTTTCGCTTTTTGCGATTATAATAAAAACGTTTTTTGATACGAGAACGGGTATGTTTTTGCATATTACGACTTGTGTGGCGGTGGCTATTATTATGGACAATCCGTTTGAGTATTTTATAATGCAGTTTATTGCCGGATATTTCCTTTTGATGAGTTACGAAAAGATGAACCGCAGAAGTCAAACGTTTTTAACATCGGTGATTTGTTTCGGCATTTACGCACCTGTTTATATAAGTTATCAACTTTTCCATACAGGAATTATTGACGAAATCAATTGGAAAAACATAGCTTTTTTGGCGGTCAATAGTATTTTGCTTTTGGTTTCGTATCCGCTTATTTACGTTTTTGAAAAGACGTTCGGACTTTTGAGCGATGTTACTTTGATAGAGCTTGCCGATAGTAACCGTCCGCTTTTAAGGCGTTTGGCTGAAGAGGCTCCGGGGACGTTTCAACACTGTATGCAGGTTGCTAATTTGGCGGAGGCGGCAATTTTTAAAATCGGCGGCAATCCGCATCTTGCCCGTACGGGTGCACTTTATCACGACATCGGAAAATTATCTTCACCGCTGTATTTTACCGAAAATCAAATAACAGGAGTAAATCCTCATGACAAACTTGATTATTTGAAAAGTGCTGAAATTATTATTAATCACGTGATTAACGGTGTTAAAATTGCAAAAGAATATCAATTGCCGACACAGATTATTGACTTTATAAAAACGCATCACGGCACTTCAAAGGCGGGATATTTTTATATAATGTACACAAAAGAACATCCTGACGAAAAAGTTGATGAAAAATTTACATATCCCGGACCTCGTCCTATTAATAAGGAAAATGCTGTTGTTATGATGGCGGATTCCATTGAGGCGGCCTCGCGTAGCCTTAAAAAATACGACACCGAAACCATCGGAAATCTTGTTGAAAATATCGTTAATAATCAGATTGCAAACAAACAGTTTGATAATACGAACTTGACTTTCAAGGATATAGATACGGTTAAGGAATTGTTTAAAGAAAAACTTCGGAATATCTATCATGCGAGGATAGAATATCCGAAGTAGATATTTTTATAAATCTTTCTTTAAAATCTCTGAAACTTGGTCTGAAATTGCTTTCATACCTTTGATTGTGGGGTGTCCCCAATGTTTGTCGATGTTTTTGAGTTGAATATATTTAACACCGTAATGCTTGCAAATTGTTTCAGTTGATTCTACGATGTCTTTGCGTAACTCGCTGTTAATGATGAAATAAATTTTAACATTGGGATAGCGGCAAATGGCATCGTTTAGAAGTTTTGCAAGGGCGGGACGGTAAAAATAAAGATCGCCACGTGTAAAATTTTCATAACAATAATCTCCTGTTTTAACGCCTGCCCAGCTGTCGTTTGTGCTACCGAAAATTAGTAAAATATCGGGACTTCCGAGCCTTGGAAGGCGTGTTATGAACGATCTTGGAGAATAATCTTCATCGTTGTAACCGGTGTACGAAATTGTTGCACCGCTGTACGATTCGTTTTTTTCTAAAAGGAATCCTCCGTTTTTGATGAGTTGCCACCACCAAGTTTGCCTAACATCGTTTACGTCGGTGCGGTTAGTGTCAAGCTTTTGAAAATACCAAGTTTCATTTCCTTGGGGAATGTAATCCTCAAATGTTGAATACGAATCCCCAAGAATTGAAATCCTTGGTTTAGTTTGCGCTGAAAGACTTAATGATAAGTAAATCAGCGCACTAAAGACTAAACTTCTTTTTAACATTGCAAAAATTATAACTGAAAAAAAACTATCTGTGCGAATTGAATGAGCTTCCTGAGGTTGAGGATTTTCCTGACGAACGGGAATTGCTGCCTGAACTTTTAGAGCTTGAACCCGAAGAAGAACTCCGGCTTGAACTATTGTAGTTGCCGTGGCTTGAGGAATTTCCGTGAGAGGAACTGCTGCGGTTTGAATAATTCGATGAATTATTATGTCCCGAATTGCCGTGGTTTGAGTAATTATTGCTGCTGCGGCTGTTTGAGTAATTACTGCTGCTGCGGCTGTTTGAATAATTACTATTGTTGCGGCTGTTTGATGACGAGTGATAACCGCTTGTTCCGTGCGAGGAATTACCTCTGTTGCTGTAATTGTTGTTATTGCCGTTATTATGACTTCTGTTGTCATAATGGTTTCCGTGGCTATGATGATGGTCATCATAGTGGTATCTGTCCCTATTGTAATAATATCTGTCCCTGTCGTAACGGTATCTGTTGTAGCCGTAATACGGTCTGTAGGGGTTGTGATAATAATAGTGACTATGATAATACGTTCTGTAACGGTACGGGTTGTAATAATACGAGTGCGTATGATAATACGGACTATGCCAGCTGTAATAACCCGGACGGTACGAATAAGTGTAGTAATGATGACGAACGCAGTTGTAATGCCAACGGTCATAAACTACGGGTCTGTACCAAGAATAATACAGCGGATGCCAATATTCGGGAGTTGCGGCAACTGTTATGATAGTAGATGCTGCGGCAATCGTAAAAAGTCCGTCAAAATAGACCGTGGTTCTGACTCTCGGGCGATGGAATCTTTTGATTCTGACCTCGTAGCTGTCATAAACTTCGTCTTCGATATTGTAGACTTCGGAATTGTCGTATCCGTCGTATTCATCATCGTCGTAATATGTATCTCTTTGTGCCCAAGCACTAAGATTCATAATCATTAAAGCCGTTATTAATAATGCAATTTTTTTCATGTCATTTAAGTTTTTCGTGTTTTTATTAATTAGATGTTATGATAATTAGAAATTGAATTTTTTTTGCTGTAAAAATAAATTAAAAAAACTAAAAAATAAAACGGGGGCTGATTTTTTTCGCCCCCGTTTTATTTTTTAGTTTAAGACGGTTTTCAAAAAAGAACGAAGAAAAAAATTATTTAGTCGTCTTTTTTCTACTGTCTAACCAAAGTATGAACGAGATTAAAATATAAAGCAGTATAATTAGCGGAATAGCAATCCATTTGAGTAGTATAATTAATATTACCGAACAGATTATGAAGTTGAATACCACTTTATTTTCTTTGTATTTAATGTTTTTGAGTTTGAGCGAAAACATTGGCAAATTAGTAATCATCATTGATGCGATAAAAACGCACATCGGTAAAAGCCAATGCCAATTGCGGCAAACATAAACCTCAAGTCCAATAAGAGCAAACTCCAATTTGTAAGGGAAATTAACCTCCCAAATGGCGTGAGCTAATTTAAAAATCCAAAAATCTTCAGGAACCATAGGTTCAATAAGAGCTATTGAGGCGACGAAAATTGCACAAGCCGGCGAAGCCAACCCTTTGAAACTATGCGATTGTTCGGGGTCGATGTTGAATTTAGCAAGCCTTAAAATCGCAAATACTGCAATCAGAGCTGCGCTCATTAATACTGCGATTTTCCAAAAAGGAGCATCAAACATTTTGCCGCTTATATGGAGAGCTTGTTTTAAAAGTTGATACATTATGGCAGTAGGTGCAACACCGAAACTTATTGCATCAGCCAAAGAATCAAGTTGTTTGCCTAATTCGGAGGCTGCGTGCAACAATCTCGCTGCAAAACCGTCGCTAAAATCGAATACGGCAGCAGCCAAAATAAAATATGCTGCATAAACGAGGCTTTTTTCGCCTTCCAACGCCAAAACCGTCGCCATTATTCCGCAGAATGCGCTTGAACAGGTCAACAGACTCGGCACAAATTTTAATTTACTTATAAATCTCGACATTTTCTATTTTTCTATACTTGTTGTACTTTTTTAATAGCAAATATAAGACCATTTTTTTATTCAAACTTTTTATTTTGCCGTTTTTATTGGGGCAAAGTTCGTGTTTTTTTTAATTTTGTAAAAATTTATTAACGGTTTTTATGAAACTTTTTTTTTACATAACGGCGTTTTTTATTTTTCTTAATGGTTATAACGCTGAGGCACAAATAGTTAAATACGCTAACGATTATCTCTCGACAGCGGTTTTTTCTCGTGGAGTTTCTATGGGTGGAGCTGATTTTATGCTGTTTTCGGGTTCGCAATCTGTTTTTAACAATCCTTCGGGGCTTGCTTTTGAAGATTATAAAATGGATTTTTCGTTGATGCATTCCGATTATTTTTCATCGCTTGCCTCTTTGCAACTTTTTTCGGCGGCTTTTCGTGCTGACACTTCGACTTTTTTAGGGTTCGGGGCGGTGCGTTTTGCGGTCGATGATATTCAAAATACGATTTATCTTTTTGATAACGGGAATATGGATTATTCAAGGATTTCGTATTTTTCGGTTGCTGATTATGCGTTTTTTTTCGATGTGTCAAGAAAACTTAAATTTTTTCCTGAAATTTCGTTAGGAGCTTCCATGAAACTGATTTACCGTCATCAAGGAAAATTTGCTGATGCTTACGGTTTCGGTTTTGACATAGGGGCAACTTATTCTCACAAAAAATTTTCTGCATCAATGGTTTTGAAAGATGTTACGACGACTTTTGATTTTTGGAGTGTTAACAAAAACGAGTTTGATTCCGTATATCTTTCAACGGGCAATTCAGTGCCGGAAAATTCTTTGGAAATTACTCCTGTTACTTTGGATTTAGGCGCATCGTATTATTGGAATTTATATAGTTTTAAGTTTTTGTGTGCTTTTGCCGTGAAAACTTTTTTCGATTCTGACACTTATTATTTAATACATTCAAAACATTTTTCAGCGGATTTGAGGTTAGGGTCGCAGATTTCATATTCCGATATGATTTTTTTGCGTTTTGGATTTTCAGATTTTCAGAAAAACAACAATTTAATAATCAGTAAAAAATTTTCAATGCGGCCTTCGTTTGGTTTAGGCGTAAAATTTTTCCGTTTCGGTTTTGATTATACTTTTTTCTCTGACAATTCTATCGAAAGGAATTCCAATATTTTTACCTTGAATGTCAAATTTTAAGAAAAAAAAAGAGTGCGAAAAGAAAAAAACTTTTCGCACTCTTTGGAATTGTTTTTATTAATTAACTAAAAATCAGCTGGATATTCACCTTTGTCGGTTAAATCTTGGAATTTCTGAACAACGGCGGGGCGGTCTTCTTTGTAAGTTACACCGAACCATTGAGCCTCGCTTGTCAAGACTTTGGTTTGAGCAGTTTTGTTTTTAATGAGTTTATCAACGACCCACGGAATAAGGAATTCGGCTTTTGGTTTGTCGATGTTTTCTTTGAGGAATTCTTTGAAAGCATCTTCCAAATGTTTGAAGAAACTCGGAGTGAATCCCCAGAAATTCATAGAAACGGGAGTATTTTCAGCGATTTCAGTTTTTTCCTCGCCTTCGATGAAAACGATTTTACCGTTTTCGCGGATAATTTTGGTTCTTTCAACAACGGTAGTAAGATTACCCTCAGAATCGGTGTTGCAAATACCTCTTGAAACCGTTCCGTATTCCGAAAGTGTGTTTTTAACGGGATAACCGACCATGCAATATTGATTTGTTGTGTTTTTGGGCATGGTTTTGAAGTAATTCGCAATTGTTTGATATGCTTCTTTTCCGTAAAAATCGTCAGCGTTGATAACTGCGAAAGGTTCCATAACGTTTTTTCTTGCTGCTAAAACTGCATGAGCTGTACCCCAAGGTTTTTCTCTTGTTTCAGGCAGCGTAAAACCTTCCGGTAAATCGTTTTTCTCCTGAAAACAATATTCGCAATTGATTGATTTTTTGACTTTTGAAATAATAACGTCTTTAAAATCCTTTTCGATGTCGCGTCTGATTACGAAAACTACTTTTCCGAATCCAGCTCGTGCTGCATCGTAACACGAATATTGAAGGATTGCTTGTCCTGAAGGACCTAATTTGTCTATTTGTTTGAGTCCGCCGTAACGGCTGCCCATTCCTGCTGCTAATACTACAAGTGTCGGTTTCATCTTTTAATTAATTTTAAGAAAATTGAATGTGCAAAGTTAATATTTTAATGTACTTTTGACAAATTTATTTTGATAATTTTAAAAAAAATGAAATCAATGTTTTTTTTCTTTGCTTCCGTTCTGGTTTCTATGATACTCATTGGAGTATATATCTACTTTAGAATCAGACCGTTACTTGCAGAATCCGGCACATCAAAAGGTGTACTTTCTTTGGTATGTTTCGTCTTAGTTTTTTTTAGTTTTATAATTGGTTTTTTGCTTGAGAGAGGCGGATTTTATGCTTTAAGTTCACCTTTTACGTATATTGGCTCATGGGTTTTGGCTGCAATTATGTACTTTATGATTGTTTTTGTGTTGATAGATTTTTTCAGGATTATCAACGCTTTTACTTTCAAAGCTGACATTTTATCGTTCAAATACGTTTTCGGGGATGAGAAAGCCAAAATGTATTCGCTTGTATCGTGCATAATCGTAGCTGTTGTTTTGATTTGCGGATATTTTAACGCTAAATTTCCCGTTCTTAAAACTATTGAATATAAGACGGAAAAAGCGATTACGCAAAATTTTCGTTTTGTTTTGATTTCCGATGTCCATTTGGGCATGATTAATTGTGAAAGTTTTATGTCGCGGTTAAGGGATAGAATTAACGCCGAAAATCCTGATTTTGTGGTAATTGCTGGTGATTTTTTTGACGGCGATCCTTATCCTGTGATAAATTCTAAAGTCGGAGAGATTTTACAGGAGATAAAAACGGGCTGCGGAATTTATGCCGTAAACGGTAATCATGAATGGCTTGGAAATGCTAATCTTGCCGATGAATTTCTTCAGAAACATGGAGTAATAGTTTTGAGGGATTCTGTTGCAAAATTGCCTTTTAATTGTTATGTTGTGGGGCGGGAAGATATTTCACAAAAACTTCATTCAAAGATGAAAAGAAAACCGCTTGAAGAATTAATGCAAGCAGTTGATACAAACGCATTTTCAATCGTTCTTGACCATCAGCCGCCCAAGCATTACGAAGAAGAGGAAAAAGCCGCACCTGATCTTGAACTTTCGGGACACACGCATGCCGGAGCGCAACTTTGGCCGCTGTTTTTGATAACAAAACGTATTTACGAAAACGATTACGGTTTTATCCGCAAAGGCAAATCTGATTTTTATACGACTTCCGGTTACGGCACATGGGGACCTCCGATTAGGACTTCTGCCCGTCCTGAAATGGTAGTTTTTGAAGTCTCAAAAAAATAAAAAAACAATAAAAACCGCACTTCTTTAGGGAAAAAAAAGGAATTGCGGTTTTTTTATTTGTTGAACAATTTTTTTTTAAAAAGATAATCGTATTCCGCTTTTGTACATCATAAAAACAAGACCGGATATTGTCAGCAGCGACATAAAGAACAAAATCCAAACCATTGCTTTGATGGATTTCAAACTTTTGCCGTTGCTTTGGGTTTGTTTCAACGCTTTGTCCTGCGTTATCAAATTGCTGAGTTTTTCGATTTCAGCATTATTTTTGTCTTGTTTTTGACTAATCTCTTTGACCTCTGACGACATTTTGTCAAGACGGGCGGGAAAATCTATACCCGAAATTTTGTCTTTCAGTTCGGTTGTGCTTTGTGCTAATTCCAAATAAGAATTTAATAAACTATCCGTTTTTTCAGTCTGTTTAAGATAAACGGATTTTACTAATTCTATTTTGCTTAACGCCTCTTGAGCGTTGTTTTTTAAGAGATTAGCCTGTTCCGAGAGTTTTTCCTCCGATGCTTTAGCGAGTTTGTTGATGGTATTTCCCATCTCGTCTTGTTTTTTCTCGGATTTCTCGTTAATCTGCTGAATATACTGCTGATATATATTCGTCAGTTTTTCCATATTTTTGGAAAATTCCTGATGAATGTTTTTCGCCTCTTTGATTACGCTGTCAGAAGCCGTTCCCGCTTGCGAAATCATTTCTGCGGCAGACTGCAAATTTTCAAGGTCTTTCTGTAATTGCAGTAACTCTTTGTCAATCAATTCTCTCATATCAGTTGTATTTTTTTATTTTCTTTCGTTAATTTTTAAAACTTCGGAATTAAACCGTTTCAACCAGTTGTGCTGAATTTTCATCAGCAGTACGGCTTGAGATTCTTCTTTTAAATCGTAATTTTCACTCGCAATCTTTTCCGTAATGCTGTCAAGATTGTTGATGAAATTTTCCTCCGATTCGTTTTCTCTTATTTGTGTCAAACCTTCACTTATCGACTGATAAGCCTCAAAACGGTTTTCATAATCGCTGTTTGCGCCCGTGAAAAGTTTGCAATAGCCGTACATTATTTTGTCAGCCGGTTTTGAATTTGCTTTTTGGTTTTCGCTGACGGATTCTCTAAGGCTTGTCAGCTCGTTTAAATTGCTTCCCGCCTTGTCTATAAGATACAAAACTCCGTCTACTTTATCGGCATTTTCGGGAATTTCGTCGCAGACGAAACCACATTTATAACGCGATATGAAATAGTTTTGAAGGTTTTTCATAATTTCTTCCTGCGTTAAAGTGCCGTCTTTTTGTTTTTCCAAAACGGTGCGGAAAAATTTCCCCGAATCTTTTGCCGCTCTTTCGTAAAGCGGATAAATTTCCGTGTAGAAAAAATCTATCAGCGTGTCGGTGTATTTTTCAAGACTTAAAAATTTCTCTTCCTCGATCCCGGAAAAATACAAAAGCATTTTTTCTCTTGTTAAATTTCTTTGCAAAACGGGCATGAGTTTCATTTTGTAGAAATCTTTGTTATGTTTTGTAACATAAACCTCAATTTCTTCTTTTGCCGGATTAATCAAATAATCGTCAATCAAATCTATTTCTTTGAGTCTTGAAATTGCTCTCAAGGTATCGGCCTTGTTTCTGAATTTGTTGTATAATTCTATGAATGCAAAGCGTTTTCCCTCGCCGAGATTTTTAATTCTTATTTCATAATCCTTTGCTAAAACTTTTTCAAACTCGTCATAATTGAAAGTCTTTGAATAGCAACGTCTTAAAATCGTAGCCGAGGTATTAGTTCCGAGTATTGAATTTAACATTTGAGCACCTTCGCGGAAAATGTCATTATAAAAAGGTATGGTTATTTTTGCCTTTTGACCTTCCATAACGGCGTCCAAAGCTGTTTGGATACCGTCGTTTTCTTCCGCAGACTGTTCGGTTTCCATAACAGAAAGGTACGCAAGAGGATTGTCGGTAGAATTGTTAATCAAATCCAAAATAAAAGTTTGAACTTTTTCCGATATTTCCTTATCGTACTGCATTTCAGGCATATTCAAAGAGTTGTCCTTGAAATTGATGAAGCCTAAACTTTTAGTTTTTTGTTGCGTATAAATGTACAAACTATTCGGATTGTATGCCGGTTCGGTTTCTGTTTGGATTTCAAATCCGAATTCGTTAAAAACAGCGTCAGTAACTATCTGTCTTAAAGAATATTGCGGAAATGAAACTCCGTTTAAAATTTCTTTAAGAATAGTTTTTTCTTTTTCCGGGCCGGGGTTTTGATTAAGAAGGTTTTGAAGATTAGCTGCCGTATCAAAATCCGTAGCCGTGATGTTTTCTGCTGTTGTGAGTTTTCCGTTATTGTCCCTGATAGATTCAAAACCGGCAAAATCTTTTTCCGAAATGTTAAGCATAAGATTTACTTTAATTTCGGAATTCAAACTGCCTCTGCCATTCATTCTGCAAAAACTTTCAAGAGAAAGCGGCGGTTCAAAATAGATAATGTCAGTTAAATCCTTGATTCTTATTCCCGTTCCTATGGAGCGAGAGGCTGCAAGGATTTTTGAGGCTCCGTCTTTGAAATTCTTGAACGCTCTACGTCCCTCAAGCGCTTGAGAACTCGTGATTTGACGGTCTAATTCTACAATGTCGCCTTCGTAATAATCGGAGTTGAAACCGCCGATTTGATGGTTTTCATTTTTGTCGAATGGACATTGCAAGGAGTAAATCAGTGCTTTTAAATTTTGATTTTTTGACTGCATCAAAATTTTTTCCGCCTGAACTTGTTTCAGTTTTTTTGCGTATGCCTGCAAATCGTCAGTGTTGCCGGCACCTCTCATCTGAATTTCGTGAACTGACAAGTCGATTTTTCCGATATTTTCTGCATTAACTCTCTCAATACAATCAATCTGAAGTTTTTGAACTATTTCGTTTTGAATGTTTTTTTCGGGCGTTGAAGTAAATGCACCGATTCTGAGTGTATTGATGTTTTCGTCGGAAAAATTCTTCGCTATTATGTTTTTAATATCCTGATAATAAGGCCTGAAATCCGATGTTTGAAGCGAGATTCTCTGCGCCTCGTCAAGCATTATGTAGTATATCGGAATTGCCTTAGAATCAATCTGTTTAAAGATTTTTCTGATATACGGGTCGTGAATCAGCGAGGGCGAAAAAAACGTTATCAGGCTTCTGCCTTGCGTTACGCTGCGGGCTGCTAAATCTCTGTCCAAAGAGTTTTGGAGAGCCGGATTCAGATAATAATCGATGTCGATTTTTCTGTCCCTGAGCATATCGAATTGCATATCCATAACGGCAATCGTCGGCGACAAAACAAAACTGTAACCCGGTTTCATTAGACACGCAAAAAGCGAAATTAATGTTTTGCCTGTACCCGGGGGCGAGATGTGCAGAAGATTGTTTCCGTTGAGAAGTTCACTGATGCTTTTTGCCTGACCTTTAAGAAAATCGTTTTTGGCGAAAAGGTTTTTTAAGAAAAATTTCAAAGCATCTTCCTGCTCGTTGAAATTCTCCTCGTTGTCATCCTCCTCCTCTTGTGGAAGCGTTAAATCTATATCGTAATGAATATAATTTGCCTTTAAAAGTTTCGTTTGAACCGATGGCGATTTTGCCGAACGGATAACGGCATATTTTTTTGACTTCGTTTTTGGAATTTCATTGTTGAACGAAAATCTGCTTAAAACCGAAATGTCAATTAACAAATCGTATTCTTTGTTTTCATCAAATTCAGAAATATCCTCACGGCTGCCTTGATACAAGAGATTTAATTCCGTTTCTGCAAATTCTTGAGTATGAAAGATTTCGAGTTTAACGTTAGGAAATTTTCTGGCGCAGTTTTCGAGCGTGAAAAACTTGTTGAAATGCTGTTTCAAATCTTCTAATGCCAAGAAAGCACACGGAACGTCTCTTTCGATGACGCCGATTTTCCAAGTTTTGGCGGTGAGCGAAAGTGCGCCCGAATTAACGGCCTCAAGAATTACTTTTTGAATTCTTGCTATTGCAAGCGGTGTTAATGCTATCTGCAAGGCTTCAATACCGTCTTCCGAATTGAAAAGCGGAGAATTATAATTATCTCTTACAATATCGAAATACGGATTTTGCGTGAAGTAATTCAACTCGTCTGTTTTATGCGACAAAATGTCTGATTTCTTGATAATTACCCTGCCCGTGATGTTAATTTTGTTGAGCAGTGAAGAAATCATATTTTCTCTAATCCAGTCCGTTGTATCAACGAGCGAGTCATCAAGATTGAAACCGTAAGTGATGCAATCAGCGGTATTTTCGCTGTATGGTGCGCTGAAAGTTAAATCGCATTTTTCATTCAAAAAATCATATTCGGGATTTGCTTTCAAGACTTTTAAATTGCGTCGGAATTTTTTTGAATATTTGAAAATATTGTCAAAATTTCTGTCAATTTCTGCTAATTGCCAAATATAATCGCCTTGAGAGAAAACAGCTCCGTATGTTATGTAATCGTAAATGAATTGCAGTCTTGGGTCCTCAGAGGTTGATTTTTCGGCTTTTTGCCTTGGTTCTATAACGTGTAAGGCTCTGAAAACCAAGTCTTGTACTTCACGTTTGGGAATTTCTCTAAAAATAGTTCCGTCTTTGGAAATTCTTTTGAGAGTTTTGCCGATTGTAGTTGAAAGAATATCTTCGATAAATTGCGAGGGATAAGTCGGCGTACCTCTTGAGACTATATTATATAATAGTGCGGTTGCCGCATCGGAACATTCGTCTTTGACTTCGATGTTGCTCTCCAAATCGAAATAGGAGAGTTGTTCCATCAGAAGTTTTACTTTTTTCTCGATAGAAGCATTACTCCTGAGAGATTCCATTGCGTTTGTGAAATATCCGGCTTTCAGTTGTATCATATTATCTTTTTTAATACTTGCAACGCAAATTTAATACATTTTTTTCATAATAGCTCCAACAAAATGCAAATATTTTTTACAATTGAAAATATTTTAAAATTGTTAATGTATAAAAATACAATTTAACGATAAATTTATACAGAAAAATTTGGTACTTATTTTGTAAATGTATACATTTGTAACGTGATTAGTAAACATTAGTATTAACCCTTTTTAAAAAACAATTTTGATTATGAATGCAGCTATTTTATTCTTTGTATTGCTTGCTATTGTTGTGATGGCAGTTTTTAACGGTATTACTAAATTCAATGAATTTAAAAACCGTAAAAATAGTTTTACTATTGAAGGTGAAAGTTTGGTATTTCGTGATTAATAATTAGTTATGTGAATATTAGTTGCGGATATATTGGATAAACAAGTCTTCGAACATATATTTTGATTTTTAACACCGGCATTTTAATAAGAGGGATAGTGCCGGTGTTTTTTTATGTCTTTTAGTTTTTTTAAGTGTTTTACTTAAAAATTTATTTCTTGAAGTTTTTGGTATCCCGTTATAGTTATAAAAAAGAATATTTATACAAAATATATTTATAAAAATGTATTTTTATGCAATTTTTTGTGTAAGAGTATTCCGTAAAAATATTGATATTGTATACAGGAATTACGTATATTGTATTGTTAAAAATTTGCTGACATTTTTTCTAAAATATCCACTGCAAAGGTAATATCGGCTTCAAAAGTAGAGTGGGAGAGTAGAAAATCCTTTCTGCCTTGAGAGATTTTGTTGTAAAGGTCTTTTGACATTGTTTCGACGTATGATGAAATAGCGTATTCAATGTCATCTTTTTGCCAATCCATTTTGGAGTGGATATAAACGTTACGTTTTTGATGAAAAAAGCTATATGCCGTTTCTATGCTGTCTTTTGTTATCATCTGAAAAAATATTGATTTTAAACGAGATACCATTCCTGAAGATAGTTTTGACGGGTGCCGCAACTCGGACATTCAGTAAGAAAAGCATCTATTGAAGTACCGCAGTTTTTGCATTTTAGGGCAACTCCGCCCGCATTTTCCAAGGAATATTCTCTTTTGACATGTTTTAGTTTGAGTTTCAAATCGTTTTGGCGGCTTTTGATTTTGCCGGCATTGATGAAAACTTCACGTACCAAAACTTCTATATTAATAATTTTTTCTCCGTTGATTTCCTCTTTGGAAATCGTGGTGTAATCCACGAAATCAAAATCCAAAACGTTTTTCGTTTTTTCGCCTTCAAAATAATACTTTTGCAATTCGTAATTGAGATTGTTGAAAAAAGTATTTTTATTGATTTGAGCCGAGTTTTCCGCCCAAAATTTTTCTTGAGCGGCATTGATTTTTTCTTTGTAAATTTTTATCGGCAGGAGTATAAAAAACGAATCCAAATAATAAAAAACGTAGTAAAACGCCAAAGTTAAAAGTGCTGTCCCTATCAAAACTTTAGAAAAATCCCAACCGTTGAAAGTTCGTCCTGTGGTTTTGATGTAGATGTAACTTATTATGAAACTGATAATTATATCAATTATCAACGTGATTTTTTTGTAAGTTCCCGAGTGCATTACAAGGTCGGTGTGATATTTTGCTCCAAGATTTTTTGACTCGTAGTCCATGTTATAAGCAGTTCCGCAATAAGGGCATTCTCCGCTTTGAGAATCAATGTCAGCACCGCAATTTGGGCAACTTTTTCTCTTTGCGGGATTTATGAAAGTGTATTTGATTCTCGGGTCGAAATTGAAAAGTTTGAAAACTGAATTTCCGCCGCGCAAATAGTTTTTTTCAAGCCGTATGCCGTTTTCAATATCTTCGTTAAGCGTTGATTCTGAAGACTTTTCGATAATTTTATCACCGCTTTTGTATTTTGTGACAAGACTCAGACCAAAATCTTTGAGTCTTTTGGCATATTTTTTATCGGATAACTGCATTTTTGTTGTTTTTTATTAAACATCTTTTATTTCAAGTGTTACAACTGTTTGATTTACAAGTTGATAACAGATTTCACCGTTGGTTATTGGTGCGTAAATATTTCCGCATTGCTTGCCTTCGAGTTTAGCATAATAATATAGTAAAATGCAAATAGAAGCGCATACGGGATTAACATTGTTTTTTACGGCGAATTTTTGAAAATCACTTTCGAGGTTTTCGATTGATTTTGCAAAGCGGTATTTCACGTCTTTGAAAACGGGAGCAACCAAGTTTACTTGATTAGTGCTTAGGCTTTCAATGCTGACATTTATCATCGCAGAATTATAATTAGCAACAATCGGTAATGTTGTGTCAATGTGTTTTTTGCGGATATATTCGGCAAAGTTTTGTTTTTCTTTGTTGATTAAAACGTCTTTAGCATTGAACCCGTCTTCAAGAAATATGATTTCATCGCCGTTGCCTTGCGTGTAAAGATTTATTAAATCCATTTCGGCATATTTGTTTTTTGGCAGTTTTACGTGCATTGCCACGGCATTTGTTGTTGAGCCGGAATCGCCTGTTTTAAAGAATGTTTTGCCGGATTTGTTGTCTTGAGGGAAACTATAACAAGAAACCCAACCCATTAACGGTCTTGTTGCAAAATTCTCATAATCAGGAGCATGAACGGCAAATTCCGTATGAACATTGCTGTATGGTGGAATTATTAAAACTGTAAAACCGTTATCAAAACCATCTTTATAAATATTTTTGATAGTATCTTCTGTATAGACTTTTATTGATATTTCTTCTTGAAAATCAGTAATATCGTTTACGAAGATTTTATCTTGACAGACTTGACCACCGTCAATATCCATAAAATATGGTGAAGTTCCAGCAATCCATTCTCCTTGTGGAAGTTTAGATAATAAATCCTCGTTTCCGGCGAGTAAAAGTTTTCTGCCGGAAAGAATCAATTGAGCCGTTTCTTGTGGTGTTTTAAGGTATTTTTCCATAATTACTTTTTTTTAACAGTTTAAAAAAGTTTGAATATCTATTTTAACGGCAGGTAGATTTTCTCCGATCTTGTAAACTTGATAAAGTTCAAGAGCAGCTTTTTCTACTGTGTATCCGTTTTTTCCTATTCGGACTTTGAGTTGAAGATGGCTTAACGCTATTTTGGCTGCTAAATACCTTAGCGTTACCTGTGTTTCGCCCAAAATCAGTTTCTTCCAAATGGGATTGTCTGAATTTATTTGCATGACTTATAATGTATTTCTTGACAAAAATGTGTAAAAAAACGTTTCAAAAATAGCAACAATTTTTCTTACAAAAAAAAGTTCCCGCTATAAAAATTTTATAGCGGGAACTTTTTTTTATTAATTTATTATTTTTGACTTCTGATATTGGCAATTTTCTTGTTTTTCTTGTTTTAAAAATCCTAAGAAAAAACTAATTACTCCAATCGCTGCCATTGAAATCTGTACTCAAATCTTTGCCGGCTATACCGTCGCATACTCCCTTGTAGGCAGGTTTGCGGGTGTAATCAGCGTTAAAAAGATTTGGTTTGTCGCCTTTGAGCCAATATTCATGTTCGTCGTCGGCATCTGTGAGTGTCCAAATGCAAATACCACCTTGTTGTGAAGCAGGGACTATGGCTTTGTATTGTTCAATCACAAATTTATACGTATCCGCCTGTGCTTGAAGCTGTTCTGCAGATGGATTTACTTTTGTTTCATCATCATGTGTATAAGAGAATGCTACGTCCAACTCGCTGATACGTACAAGTTTACCCGTTGAGGCAAGTTTTGTAAACATATTTTTTATGCCTTCTTTAGCAGCATCATTTTTGGTGTCGTCGGGGTTGAAACTCATGATATGCATTTGAGTACCGATACCGTCAACAATGGCACTACCGTTTGTCTCGTCGATATATTTTACGTAATTGATAAGAGCCTCAAGTTTAGAATCAGAGCTTTCAAGATTGTAATCGTTGATATAAAGCACGGCTTCTGGGTCGGCTTTGCGAGCAAATTGGAAAGCTTTTACAGCGTAATCCTTGCCGAGGAAGTAGCCCCAGTAGAAATGGTCGGATGCCCAGTTGAGGTTCAAGCCGTCGGTTTCAGATTCTGTGGGCTGTCCGTCGTCTGACATAAAACCACCGTCAACGCCACGTATTTTGCTATCGTCGCCAATTGCCTCGTTAAGAACGTCCCATTCGGTTACATTGCCTTTCTCCTTGCAGTGTGATACCATATCGGTAATCCATGTTTCCATCGCGGTAAGGAGGGCGGTTTGCTTTTCGTCGAGAGTTTTAAAAGTATATACAACTGTTGATGCTTTAGACAAAGCACGTTTAGAACTTGCCTCTTTTTCATAGATAACAAAATCATCAAAATATAAAGTTGCTTCTGCACCTCCAAATTGAAATCCAAGTTTTTGAATTAAATTATTTGTTTCAGAAAAATTTATTTCTGTTTCATATTGCATCCAAGAGGTTGTTAAATTATACTCTTTTCCATAATATTGGTCACAAGCATCATAAGGGTCGCCTTGACCACAAATTTGTATTTTGCAGGCATCGTCGGTTTTTGCCCAAAAAGAACAAACATAAGTCTTAGTTTCATCAAAAATATTAGCAAATTTATAAAACATTTGAGATTTCCAATTAGCGTTGCTTAAAGAAGAAACCTCTATTTTCATAACTTTACCACGATCTGCATCTAAATCTTCGACAATCGAACCTGTATGGTACGAACCGTTTTGTGCCCAACCTGTTTCTGTATCAAACGATGGGTTTAAGCAAAGATTGGTTGGTCCAGATTTTTCTTTACCAAATTTAAATCCATCAATATACAACACTGTTTCTTCTCCTCCAAACTGAAATCCCATTTTAACAATTTGGTCATTGTCTGCTCCCAAGGTTACAGTACCTTCGTATTTCATCCACGAATTTGTAAGTGTATACGTACTACCATAATATTGGGAACACGCATTATACGGATTTCCTTGTCCACATAACTGAATTTTACAATTTCCATCAGTTTTTGCCCAAAACTCGTATTTATATTCCTCTCCTACTTCTAATATTGAAGAAAAAGTATAAAATACCTGGGATTTCCAATTATCATCGCTTAAAGATGATACTTCAAGTTTCATTACTTTACCACGATCTGCATCTGAATCTTCGACAATCGAACCTGTATGATATGAACCGTTTTGCGCCCAACCTGTTTCTGTATCGAAATCCGAATTAGTACAAAGATTTTCAATACCGCTATCATCACCATCTGCAATTACCTTAACATCTGGAGATATCAAACTCTTCAAATATGTTTGCGGCTGCTGGGTGTGCCATAGCAAGTTGTGACCAAAGATTTTAACATCGGGATTCAACTCTTTGGCTTTGTCGATGAAATTGTCGATTTTGGTGAAATCCAATTTACCGTTTGACTTGCATACCGAACCAAATTTCATGGCGTTGCCGGTGACAAACTGCTGAAAATTGTTGGCGGCAACTTTTTGATATTGTTCATCTTCAAGAAACTTATCGGCGCCAAGCCCAAGTCCGATTGTTACTCCGGGCATATATTCCGCCATATATTCTTTGATGAACTTATAATTTGCCATTGACTCATCGGTGGAAAGCGGAATTTCATCTATGGATGATATTGGCGTATGACCTTCTGGCGTGTGCCAATCCATTTTGTCGTCGTCGCAAGATGCGAAAAGTAATGCTCCACATACTGCAACAGGTAATATTCTATTTATTTTCATTTTTAAAAATTCGTTTTTATAGGTTATTGAAGAGACGCACCTCGATACGTCTCTTCATAAACATTATTAAAAATCAGAAACAGTTGTAGATTTAATGTTTACAAAACGGAAATTGTCAACATAAATCAACTGCTTACATACGTCGGCTTTATAAACTAAGTCGTCAGAAATTTTAACATCCGTATTGACGAAACCCATGCCGATATTAGGATATTTGAGCGCGGCGTGGTCTTCCACGAACTCGCTAAACAAAGGAGTATTCTTGGCCTCAATTTCAAATTTGTATTTTGAAAATTCCGAAAGTGGAATTGTCACAGTCTGCCATCCATCGGTTTTAAAAGCAGTTGTTGTGCCATCTGAATTGAGCCAAGGAACATACGCATAAACCATCGCAGATTTGCTTTTTAGTTCGTCGCTTCCATAGCCACTAAAATTGTAGTTATTACCAAGAACAATCTCGATTTGACCCGTTAAATTCCATTCTTCAGGAACGTAAATGTCGAATTGGAAACCGACTTCTGACAGCGGTGTGCTTATACCATCAGTCCAGTTTTCTGCCACCCAATCGAGTGTACGGTATTTTTCATTGCCGTCGCCTGCTGTCCAAACTTCACTAGCGCGAGATTTGCCGCCTGCTATTTGTCCATCTGCATCAATAAGGCGTTGTGGTATTATTTGACACACTTTGCCATAGATTCCAAGCGGGTCGTCCACAAGGTCTTCGTCGTTAATCATGCTACCAGTTTCGCTCCACGACCAAAAACCATGATCGCCATTGCCATCAAAATTGAGCAACATTCCGTGAGTGTCGTTGAAATATGCGCCCGAAATTGCTTGACCATTTGCACCTATTATTGTGATAGTTCCGCTTTCGGTAACACCCTCTGGCATTACGAATGTAAACCACTCGCCCGATTCGTCTTCGGGTGCATTCACAATGTTTTCGGTAACGGAAATGTCGCCGGGCAATATCACTTCTGAAACTTCTTCAAGATTAACGCCCGAAACTTTCACCGTTTCGCCAATCTTAGGTATTGACGGTGAAATTGAAGTAATTTTGGGCGATGCAGCTCGTATTACAAAATCGTAAGAATACGTTCCACTGCTTTTAACAAACTGAATTTTGTTTCTAACACTTTCGTCGGCATCAGCAACTGGTGTTGTACCCGAAAGAGAGAAAATAATGTTGTTGTCGGTAACGAGTGCAGAGTTGAAAAAAGTTTCGTAGCCGTTGACGAGCAGTTTTAATGTGCCGCCGAATCCCGAACCGTCAAGCCTTAATGTTTGTCCCAAACGTGCAAATTCTACTTCACGTTCTTTGTGTCCCGTAGTATCATCTATGTTGAGCAGATATACTTTATTTACGGTAACAGGACCGCTGCCCTCGGGATATGAACTGCCGTCTTCGTCTTTGCAGGACGAATATCCCAAAATCAAAGTCGAGACCGCTGTCGTATATAATATTTTTTTTATGTTCATAATAATTTTTCAGATTTGTTTTTTATTAATTAAAAAGCGTTGATTCGTCTGTTTCCCGTTCAGCAAAAGTCCATGCACGCGAGGGTTCGTTGAGTGCAGGGTTTTTGGCCGTTTCCGTGTCAGGATAACGGAGCAATAATCTGCTTGCATCGGCAGGAAATACGCCGTTGCCTTTATCAGAATTAGGTTCGTATGCTTCCTTATTAGTATCGTATTTGTATCTGCGATTTCTATCCTGAGAGTTGAGATAATTTACAACCTCTTGCTGTTGATAGTATGCACGGCGTACAAGAAAATACCAATACAAACCTTCAAAAGCGGTTTCAAGGCGGTATTCATGGCGGAGTTTCTCGTATGTAATTTTATCAACGGGGTTGAGCCCTGCACGTAAGCGTATTTTGTTGAAATATTCCAATGCCGTAGCATCCGTAGTGGAAGTTTCGTTGCCCATGGCAGCGTCTGCATAGTTGAGATAAACTTCGGCGAGCCGCATCATGTGCGTATTGATACCTGAGGATTGCATGTAACTTACACCGTTA
The DNA here is from genome assembly GCA_017544805.1 of Bacteroidales bacterium. Classification (GTDB taxonomy): domain Bacteria; phylum Bacteroidota; class Bacteroidia; order Bacteroidales; family UBA3824; genus UBA3824. The sequence goes on from JAFYDK010000089.1 coordinate 111,591, forward strand.
TCTTCGTGAGTGCCTACAACATATTTTTTGATGTTGGCACCGTCGGTGGAGGCACTTTCGGTAACGCCGTAAATGTAGCCGCCGTTTTTAACGTTAAATTCGGGATATTCGTTGCCATATTCGGCAATACATTCTCTCATGCGGAGATCTTTGCCTGCCTCGCCGGGGAAAAGCGTTGCAAAATTAAATGTTCCGTCTTCTGTATCAAGACGGTGAAACTCTGCATACAAATCCCATGAAACGCAGGTTGCAGTGCCCCAACCGCCTTGGTCGGTAACCATTGTACTCCAACCGAAAAACTGTGTGATGTCTTGATTGCAACCCCAACCGATAGAGGCCGTAGAACCCTCAATCCATTGAAGTTGGAAAATATCCTCAGCGCAGTTGTTGTTTTCGATTTTGAAAAGGTCTGCATAATTGTCCATCAAACTGTATGAGGATTTGTCGATAACATATTGAGCAGCCTTTTTTGCGAGGTCGAGGTAATATGTATTGCGCATACCGTCGTTAAAATCGGTTTTAACATTAGAGCCGTTGTACTGTCCGTCTGTCGTAATGCCTGCCATAGAAAGATAAACTCTCGAAAGCATTGCCGCAGCAGAATATTTGTTTACTCTGCCTACTGCCGAAGATTTTTCGGGCAGGTTTTTAACACCGAATTCAAGGTCGCGGATTGCAAATTCAAATACATCGGCACGGTTGTGCGGTGCAACAACGTAAGAATTAACAAGTGCGCCGGTGTTTTCGTACAAAACGACATTACCCCAAAGAGATGCTAAATACCAATATGCAGTGCCCCGCATAAAACGGGCTTCGGCTATCGCTTCGTTTTTGGCGTCCTCACTTATTCCCGTGGCATATTCTTCGATGTTGTTGATAACATTATTTGATTGTGCCACAACGGAATACAAAGCCGACCAACCTTCGTAAAGACCTTCGGTAGTACCGCCGTCGTTAAAATTGGTGAAAAATTTAATATAATCACTCCATTGAGCGGTAATGTTGTTGGATCTGCCGTCGCCCATTGAGTAATAAAGTTTTCCGTTGAAGGAGTTCCACACATAATTATAAAGTGTGGCAGTTGCCTTTGATAATGCCTCGTCGCTGTCGAAGAACGTTACAACATTGGTGCTTGAAGTATTTTCCTGATCAAGAAAATCGTCAGAACAACCTGATAATGTGAGCATACCCGCCGCTATGAGACTTAGATATTTTATTATGTTTTTCATAATTATTTTCAATTTTTTCAATTTTTAATTAAAACTGAACGTTTACACCGAATGTAACAATTCTCGGAGACGGATAACGTCCGTAATCGAGACCGTTTAAGAGTGCGTTACCGTACATACAGCCGACTTCCGGGTCGTAACTAGAATATTTTGTCCAAGTGTACACGTTTTGAAGATTGGCATAAACTCTGACGTTTTCGAGTTTAACTTTCTTAACCCATTCTTTTTTGAGAGTGTAACCCAAAGCGATATTTTGCAAACGGATATATGAACCGTCTTCTACATAGCGGTCGCTTTGACGGTTGTTGTCGTTGACTGCGGAACTTGTCAAAAGCGGATATTTAGAATCCGTATTTACAACTCTTACGTTTCGATAATCGTTTGATGGCAAATTCGGGTCGATAACCTCTAATCTTGCGTAATTGTTGGCATCGGTGAGCAGATTTCCGTTTTCACGGACATTTTTTAGATAGTAGTTGTTGAGGTTGAAGACATCGTTACCATAACTTCCATTGAAATAAATGGTTAAGTCAAAACCTTTGTAGGAGAAAGTATTACCAAAACCGAATGTAAAATCAGGATTAGGATCTCCAATTACAGTTTGGTCTTGATCATCGATAACGCCATCTTCGTTGATGTCCTCAAAAATATAATCACCAATGAAAACACCTTTTTCGCCGATTGCTGCACCTTTTGGGATTGCTACTTGCTTGATATTGCCCTCGGCATCACGATAATAAAAATCTTCTGCTTTGTCGAATCTGCCGATTACTTTGTAACCGTAGAATTGTCCTACTGGCGCACCTACAACGGATTTGGTAATTGTCCAAGTGCCTGAGCCGAATGAAAACTGACCGGGAACCATTCCTGATTCGGAATCAAGTTCTACGATTTTGTTTTTGTTGTGGGAAAATACTACGCTGGTTCTCCATTGAAAACCTTTTTTGTCGATGTTAATTGTATTGAGAGTAAATTCTACGCCTTTGTTTTCCATTGAGCCGATGTTAGCCCACGGTTTTGAAGCCGCTCCGTTACCTTCCGTTCCGAGCATTGCGGGAAGCGCAATTTCGAGCAAAAGGTCTTTGGTCTTTTTGTAGTAATAGTCGAAAATAAATTCGATTCTGTTGTTGAAGAAATTCAAGTCTAAACCGGCATTAACCGAATTTGTAGTTTCCCATTTAAGTTCGGGATTGGCAGTGTTGGAAGACAAAACGCCAGTTCCCCACGGTGTGGATTTTGAAGCCAAAAGCGAAATATATTGCCAATCGCTGACATTTTGGTTACCCGTAGAACCCCAGCCGAGACGGATTTTCATATTATTCATCTTTATGCTTTCAGCAAAGGATTTGATAAATTCTTCGCCCGTAACCTTCCATGCCAACGCTGCCGAGGGAAACCAACCCCAACGGTTGTCTTCGTAAAATTTAGAAGAGCCGTCGCGGCGGAGAGTGAAGGTGAGCATATATTTTTCGTCAAACGAATAAAAAAGTCTGCCGAAATATGAGAATAATGAAGTGTTGTTTTGCGAACCCGTTCCCGTGGAAGCGGCTCTGTCGCCTGCGCTCGGATCGTGTACGCTGTTGCTTGTAAAACCGCTTGCATTAGAGGCCTGACTCTCCCAGTGCGAATGGCTCATTTCTTGCCCTAACATTGCATTAAGGCGGTGTTTTTCTTGAAGCGTTACGCTGTAATTCAAGATGTTACGCCAACTCCAATAAGAAGTTGTGGTGTTAGTCCAAGTGCCTTCTCTTTCGTCGCGGTTGAGATAATCGCTAAAATAATAATCGGGCTTATAAAGATAAAATTTGTTGGTATTGTAGTCGGCTGAAAGTTCGGTTTTGAAAGTAATGCCGTTCCAAATATTGAAATCCAAAGCCTCGTTGATACGGAAATTAAGTTTTTTGTTGTAATTTTCGTTGAGGTTGGCAAGTGCGATAGGATTTGGGGGCATATATCGACCTTGACCGTCGCTGTTGTCGGCTGCGCCGTAACTGCCGTCAGCGTTTGAAACGGGAGAACTCGGCTGCGACCTTATGGTGCTTAATATAATGCTGTTGTCTGATCCTACTTCTTGCTTTGAATCAGTAAGTGAGAATGACAGAGAATTTTTTACCCATTTTTTAACTTGACTGTCCATATTGCCGCGGAGTGTCAAGCGGCGGAAACCCGAACCTACGGCGATACCGTCTTGATTCATATAACCTGCACCCATGGCGTAAGTATTTTTTTCGTTACCGCCCGTAACGGAGAGGTTGTGGCTTTGCATAAATGCGCTGTTGTCGAAAAGTGCCTCTTGCCAATCAGTTCCTTCGCCCAATGCGCTAACATTGATGAATTGGTTTGAACCGCTTCTGACACCTGCTTCCGCTCTTGCATTGTGAATAGTGGCATATTGCTGCAAATTCATCATATCGAGCTTTTGGGCCATTTGTTGCCAACCTACATAGCCGTCGTAGGTGATTGTAGCCTCGCCCGATTTGCCGCGTTTGGTGGTAATCATAATAACACCGTTGGATGCTCTTGCACCGTAAATAGCCGTTGCCGATGCATCTTTGAGCACGTCCATAGATACGATGTCAGAAGGGTTGATTGAGGCAAGCGGGTTGTTGGACGATGTCGGGTCGCTCGCATCTGCTCCAGCCGGATCAACAACAACACCGTCGATTACGAAAATCGGTTGGTTGGTGGCATTAAGAGAGTTAGTACCGCGGATACGGATACTTGTAGAAGCACCCGGCGTACCAGAGTTGGCAGAAATCTGCACACCAGCGGCACGTCCCTGAAGCACTTGGTCTACACTTGTGGGAACACTTCTACCAATTGCTTTTTCGTCTACCGAGACTACCGAACCTGTCAAGTCGGAACGTTTCATCGTGCCGTAACCCACCACGACTACTTCTTCCAAAGCCTTGGTGTCTTCTTCCATGACGACTTTTACGTCAATCATATTCCCTGAAACGGGAATTTCGTTGGTAATATAACCGATAAAAGTAAAATTTAAAATGCTTTTGTCGGTGACGGAAATAGAAAAATTACCGTCGATGTCAGAAATAGTACCGTTTGTAGTACCTTTTTCAATAATGCTGACTCCTGGCAGTGGTGAACCTGCCATATCCGTAACCGAACCAGATACGGATACTTTTTGCGCCGCGGCTATAATCGGCACATAAAGAAAGAGTAGCATGAACACAATTTTGACAAATTGTTGCTTTTTCATAATAACTCTTAATGATTTTGATTAAACAATTTTTTTTAGTAATTATAATAAGTGTAAAAAAGTAAGTCTTAAATCGTATAAAATTATGCCGCAAGTTATTAACAATTTTTTAATATAGGCAATGAAAAGTTAATTTTTTATATTAGAAAATGTAACAAAATTATACAAAAATGTAACATTTTTGGGGCAATGTTACATTTTTGTAGTTTATTCAGTTTTATATTTGTTTTCCCAAAGTCTTTTTATCGTATCTTTTGCTTTTTGTTCGGCGGGATTTTCTTGCGGAATGTAGAAGGTGGTTCCCGAAATTTCTTCCGGTAAAAATTCCTGTTTTACGAAATTTCCTTCGTAATCGTGGGCGTATTTGTATTCTTTTGCATAACCGAGTTGTTCCATAAGTTTGGTCGGTGCGTTTCTTAAATGTAACGGAATTGCTAAGTCGCCGGTTTTTTGAGCGAAATCCATTGCCGCATTAATTGCCATATAAGCCGAATTGGATTTGGGCGAATTAGCCATGTAAATTACACATTCTGCCAACATAATCCTTGATTCGGGGTAGCCGACTGTATTAACGGCTTGAAAACAAGCGTTTGCCAAAAGCATTGCGTTAGGGTTTGCGAGTCCGATGTCTTCAGAGGCCGAAATTACAAGACGCCGTGCAATGAATTTCAAATCTTCGCCGCCGTTCAACATTCTTGCTAAATAATAAATTGCAGCATTGGCATCGCTTCCGCGTATGGATTTGATGAAAGCAGAGATTATGTCATAATGCATTTCGCCTTTTTTGTCGTAAATCGAGGTGTTTTTTTGAAGACGTTTTGAAACTATTTCATCGTTTATAACAATTTCATCGCTTGTTTCGGCATTGATAACGGTTTCCAAAACGTTCAAAAATTTTCTGGCATCGCCGCCGCTTTGACGGAAAAGTGCCGTTGTCTCTTCGATTTTAATGTTTTTTTCTTTCAAGACAACATCTTGGGTTAAAGCTCTGTTAAGAAGTTCTTCCAAATCGGCTTTTTCCAAGGGTTTTAGAACGTAAACCTCGCATCTTGAAAGTAAAGGAGAATTTACTTCAAAGGACGGATTTTCCGTTGTTGCACCGATTAACGTTATTATTCCTTGTTCCACGGCACCAAGTAGTGAGTCTTGTTGCGACTTGTTGAAACGGTGAATTTCGTCAATAAAAAGTATAGGCGAGGGATTGCTGAAAAGAGTTTGGCGTTTTGCACTATCCAAGACCTCACGCACTTCTTTTACACCGCTTGAAATCGCACTAAGGGAAAACATTTGACGGGAAGAGGATTTTGCTATAATTTTAGCTAATGTGGTTTTTCCCACGCCGGGAGGTCCCCAAAGAATTATGCTTTGAATCCTGCCCGTTTCAATCATGTTTCTAATAATTGCACCTTTTCCGACAAGGTGTTTTTGTCCGATGTATTCGTCTAAATTTTTTGGTCTTAATCTTTCTGCAAGCGGTTGCATAAAAAATCTTTTTTTTTGAAAATAAAAAAAACGTAACGGCTCAAAAAGAAAAATCCGAGCCGTTACTTTTTTTTTTAATTTTATGATGATAATATTTTTTTTAAAAGATGTTAAGGGAAAAAAAATTACGACCTGTCGCATTGAGCGTTAAGTATTCTCCAACTTTGATCGACAGGGTTTTCAATCAGTTTTTCCAAATAATGGTATTTGATACCGAATTTATTTTTTATGGCATCAATTTGTTTTTGGATTTTAGCTTTGTTTTCCTCTGATGGCATCTCGCCTTTTTCAGCAGTTATAATTATATTTTTTGAAGTATAATCATATTCGATAAATTCAAAAACTTTGGTTTTATAACCGAATTTGTTGAGGATAAGAGCACGCAAGGCGTCGGTTATCAATTCTGCCTGACGCTCCAAAAGTATACCGTATTTCATAGCCGGTTCGAGTACGTTGTTTTCGGTGATTTTCATCTGCGAGCGTATTTGACGGTGGCAACACGGAGCGGCTACGATTACCTTTGCATTGGCTTTGATACCAAGATAAAGTGCATCGTCGGTAGCTGTATCGCAGGCATGAAGCGCAATCAAAAGGTCAAGGTCTTCGGCTTTGAAATCGTTGATATTGCTTTTTATGAATTTTAATCCGCCGAAAAGTGCTTTTTGAGCGGTGTTGTTGCAAAATTTAACGAGATTTTCCTGAGTTTCAACACATTGCATATCAACATCAAGTTCTCTTGTGTTGGAAAGATAATCGTATGTGGCAAATGTCAGATAACCTTTTCCTGATGCCAAATCAACGGCTTTTACGGGTTTGGAATCCTTGAAATTATCCGTTAAAGAATCTATGATTTCAACAAATTTTTCAACTTGTTTGTATTTTGCGCTCATGCTCGGAATTATCTCGCCTTTTTGGTCGGTAATGCCGAGGGATTTTAGATATACGTTGTTTTTGGTTTCCAAAAGACGTTTTTTAACGTTGTCGTGGCTACCATCGGCGGCTTGGGCAAACGTCGGTTTTTGTTTGTAAAGTTTTGGAATTCTTTTGTTGTTGAATTTCAGTTCAATGTCTTCTTTCGTCGTGTAAAGGATTATATCTAAAAAATTGTTGCCTATCATCGACTGAAGCTGTTTTGTAGCCTCTTCCACGCTGAAATTTTTCGTTACGTCGTTCCGGTCGTATTTGTAAACGAATTGCAAAGAGGGTTGGTCTTGCAATTTTACGTACTTGACGATAATCTTGTTCATTTCCTGATTCTCAAGTACTCTTTTTGACAGGATAAGTTTTACAAAAATGCCTTTGTAAACCGAAGAACTTACTTTGTCGGTAAATTCTTTTATAACTTTGTCCATGATGTTTTTTATAATATTAATTAAATTTGGTTAAAATAAAAAATTATCTTTATTTGACTGCAAAAAATCACACCGTAAAGATTTTACTTAAATGATTTTTGAAGTTTCAAATTCCGCTCTAAAAACGCATTTTCCCTCAACCGTCATTTCCGTTTGAAAAATTTCGGGTTCCGGGTTTTGTATATTGATTTCAATTTGCTGATTATAAAGCACTTCTTTTATAAAATTAACGTCGGCTTTCTTGATTTTATTGTTTTTGAAAAAATCCAGATCAAACATATCAAGTGTCATCTCCAAATATTTCATGCTGTAAAGATGAGTGTTGATGTCAATGAAAGAATACGTTATTTTTCTTGTTGCGCTCATTTTGGGGTTTTGAATCGAAAATCTCAAATGTTTGTATTTTTCGATTTCCTTTTCATTGTTTTCTATCAAATCAAAAACACCGGGAAAAACTTCGTTTAAGAAAACGGGTCTTCGTGTTAATGTGTTGATAATGAGCCATTCAGAAGATACCTCTGCTATTTTTTCGTTATTGGGACCGGTTACGATAAAATCTCTTTTGCAGGCGATTTTGCTGCAATCGGAGATTTTTGTGGTAACCAAAACCTCTTGATTGACCCTCGGCATATCAAAAAATTCAAAATGAAGTCCCGACATTACCCAAGTCAAACCTTGCTCGGCTAAAGTTTGCATCGAAATTCCTAATTCTATCGCATGCAAACCCGCTGTATCCAAAATATAGTTGCCTAATTTTGGTATTGAAAGTTTTCCGGTATAATCCGAATCGTTGTAATTTATTCTGTATTTATTGTTAAAAACTTTTACCATTTCAAGTTTTTTTTCCAACCCAAATTTAATTATTTTTTCTTTATCGAAAAGTTATTTTTTGTGAAAAAAAAATTATTTGCATTTCAAAATTCTGAATTTCAAGTTATTAAACGTCAAAAAAAAAATTTTTTTATAATATATTTTACATTTGTTTTGTTTCGGACTGAAATTTGTTGTAATTTTGGAAGTTGGTTTTTAACAAAAAACTATTCTAACAATTATATGTACGGCAAGGGCACTATATTAATATTATTGTTGATGTTTTTTATGGTTTTTCCGAATTGGGGTTATGCTAAGGGTGATCCGGAATTGGAAAAATTGGAAAGTCTTTTGAAGGCAGCCTCTACAGATAATGAGAGGGTAAAAATTGGGATTGACATTTCAAATTATTGTTTGAAATTAAACAATCCTAAATATGAAACATACGCAAATAATGCCATTAAATTGTCGAAGAAATTGCGTCTGGATGAGCAAACGGCTGCTCTTTATTCTATTATTGGTGTTTATAATTACAAAAACAATAATTATAAAAAAGCCGTTTCCGCTTTTGAAAGCGAATATTCGTTGTGGAAAAAACATCAAAAGGCAAAACCGAGGGCTACGGCTTGTTATTATTTGGGTTTTTGTTATGAAAAATTAGGCAACAGCCGTAAGGCCAAAAAGTATTACGATGAGGGTTTGTCACTTGCTCAAAAACTTGGCAATAAGGATCTTACCGAAAGTCTGACACGTTCGTTGTCTGATGTTTCGGCAAAGCAAAAAAATTACAAAGAGGCATACGATTATCTTAACAGATATTTGAGAGCCGAAAATAAAAGATTTCAACAGGAATTTGCACTTTTGCAGGATTTTTCCGAGCAGCAGTCAAAACTTATTGACGAAAAGGATTCAACTATTGAAGTCGTTGAAAATCAGAAAGAAATCCTTAAATCCGAAAAGGAAAAACTTGACTCGATTGCTGCTGCTCAAAGAGTGGAAATTCAGCTGACCACTATGAGAAACATGGTTCTTGCAAAAGAAAAAACTGTGGTGGAATTGCAAAATAAAATTCTTATAGGCAGCGTTGTAAGTGTAGGTGTGTTTTTGATTCTTTTTTTAATGCTTTATTTCAAGAAAAAGAAATACAACAAGGCTTTGCTTGAGAAAAACACTGAAATTGAAAACAAAAACAAGGAAATTAACCGTCAGAACGAAGAAATTAAGGCTAAAAATCTCGAAATTAGCAAGAGTTACGAGGTTATTAACCTTAAAAACAAAGATATAACAGATAGTTTGACATACGCCGGCAAGATTCAGAAAGCACTTTTGAGGGATTTTGCTAATTATTCCGGCTTGATTAACGATTACTTTATTTTTTATGCGCCCAAGGATATTGTCTCCGGAGATTTTTATTGGGCGCATAGGGTAGGGGACAAATTCGTTTTTACAGTCGGCGACTGTACGGGACATTCCGTTCCGGGAGCTTTTATGAGTATGTTGGGTATCGCGCTTTTAAATCAAATTGTGGCTCAGCAACAAGAGGTTGTAGCTTCAAAAATTTTGGAGCAGATGCGTAGTTCGGTGAAAACTTATTTGGGTCAGACGGGTCTTAACGAAGAGCCGAAAGACGGTATGGATATGTCGCTTTGTGTTTGGGACATGAAAACGGGTCAGGGTAATTATTCTGGAGCTTACAATCCGCTTTGGCAGGTGCGTAAAAACGAAATTTTTACTTTTAGTGCCATAAAATGTCCCGTAGGTATACATGCGAGGGAACTGCCTTTTGAGGATTATTTTTTCAAAATCGAGAAAGGCGACAGATATTATATGTTTTCTGACGGATATTCCGATCAGTTCGGAGAAAATTCGCAGGAAAAATTCAAAATGTCGCGTTTCAAAAAGTTGATTTTGGAGACATCAAATCTTTCGATGCAGGAACAAGGCGATCGTATTGCACGAAATTATTATGGTTGGAAAGGCAATTTTATACAAATTGACGATGTTTGTGTCTTGGGAATCGAGATATAAAACGGTCAAAATCAGATTGCTGCAATAATTTTCAGTTTTTTTCAAAAAAAAATTGAAAACTTGTTGTGATTACCGAAAAATATATTTTATATTTGCAAAGGCAAAAACAACTCTTAAATTACTATGGATTTTTTGGGAAGACACGAGTGTATGTTGCGTTTATCGACTGATATTCAAGACATACGAGGGAAAAACATAATGCTGTACAAAGGAGCTTTTGGTGTAGTGCCTTTCTCTATGATTGAGACCTATTGCGACCAATTAATTGAGCAGGGGGCTTTAGTCAGAAAAAAGGTGAGGTTTGTTTTTGTGGAATTAGCACAGAACATCAATCGTTACTCCGTGGATAGAGACAATGACGAAGGTGTAGGTTTCATTTCGATATGTCAATCGAATGACGGCTATGCTATCGTTAGTGGCAATATGACTTCTGGGCAAAATCATAAGCGGTTGATGGATAGGCTTGTGACCATAGCTTCGTTGAACAACGACAAAGAGGAGTTGCACTTGTACAAACGCAGGCTGATGAAAGAAGGTGTTGCTTTTTCGGAGAATGCCAACATCGGTTTGGTTCAGAGTGCTATTGTGGCTTGTTCGAGGTTTTATTATGAGTCAGTCAAAACGGATGGGGATAAATATTTCATTACCCTGAAAATAGAGATTAAAGTTCCTGAATTAGGAAATTTATACTAACTTTTTTTTAACAAAGGTTTTTAATAAAAATTATGGATAATATACATATACCGGGTTCGCATGACGGATATTTCGTACCGACTGTTGATTTTAATTATCAAAACGGTGTTTGCGAAATTTCAGGTGAGTCTTTTTTGGAGGAAACTAATGTTTTCTATGCCCCGTTGATTTCATGGATTAGGGAGTATACGAAGACGGGTTTGCCTTTGGTTTTCAATTGTAAACTTACGTATTTTAATACGAGTTCAACGAAGAGTCTTTTGGATATTTTTAAGATTTTGAAGAAATACGAAACCGAAGGCGGTCAGGTTACGGTAAATTGGTATTATGATAACGAAGACCTTGATTTGGAAGAGGCTATTCAAGATTATATTACCGATACAGGCTTGAAAATCAATATGATAAACTTTTAAAAAAAGTTTATAACATATTTTCAAGATAAAGATTTTTTGGATTTTCCTGTTTATAAGTCTTTTATTAATAAGGGATGACTATAACGGGAAAATCTTTTTGTGTCTTTAATAATGCTTATATGACTTGTCTACGATTCTAAAAGATGCTCCTACCGTTAATAGAAGGCATCTGTTTCGAATATTGATTCCTTTTTCCTTGGAAATATTTCTTAGTCCGTGTTCGTATGTTAATGAAACATTGACTTTTACGTTATCTCTGCCGGTTTCGATGCCGAATCCTAAGAGATTGCCGTAATCGAATTTTTTGTATTTATAATCGCCCGTTTGATTGGCAGCAACGGCAAAATAATTTCCTATGCAGACGTACATTATTTCTAACGGCGGGATATAAAATCTTAAACTCGGGCGGAAACCTCCGTAATATATTGATGTTTCAATTTTTTCGTGTGTGTGTTTAAGGCGATATTTTTCGCCTTTTCCTGCATAATAAATTTCGCCGAAAATTTTGAAAGTGTTTATTGTCGGGGGTAGTAGAGCAAAGGGCAAATCATAACCGTAGGCGACACCGGCGACCGTTCCGAGTTGAACTTCAGAGAGTTTTTTGCCGTTTTCACCGTTATTGAAAGCGGAGTTTATTGCTCCTCCGAAATTAAATTCCAAATATCTGTCTTGTGCAAAACTTTTTGCCAAAAACAGCGTATTAAAAAGAGAAGCAATAAAAACCGTTTTAAAAAAAGTTATCCTAAAAAATTTGCTTTTGAGCATATTTTTACCGCTTGATAAGCTGGTTTAACCTCGTGAACACGTAAAATATTAGCGCCTTTGTTCAGAGCAATCGTGTTCAGAGCCGTAGTTGCCTCTAAAGCTTCCTCCGGCGTTATATTCAATAACTTAAAGAGCATGGATTTTCGTGAAATTCCCACCAAAATCGGCTTTTGAAGAATTTTAAAACTATCCATTTGACTCATAAGTAAATAATTTTGATCAAGATTTTTTGCAAAACCGAATCCCGGGTCAAGTATAATGTCATTGATTCCCATGGCCTCGGCTTTTTTGCTCTGACGGATGAAAAAATCCGTAATTTCAGCTATAATATCTTGATAATCACAGAATTGTTGCATATTTTGAGGATTTCCTTTCATGTGCATTAAAATATATGCTGCATGATATTTTCCTACTGTTTCAAAGATTTTTTCATCGAGCATACCGCCCGAAATATCATTGATAATAGCAACGCCGTATTTATCAAGACAAAATTCCGCAACTTTGCTTCTAAAAGTATCAACGGAAATAATTGCTTGCGGAAAATTATCCGTTATTATTTTCAGAGCGAAATCCAATCGTCTGATTTCTTCTTCTTGGGGTATGTTTTCACAACCCGGTCTTGTGCTGAAAGCTCCTAAATCAATGAATGTTGCACCTTCTGAAAGGTGTTTTTGCGTTTTTTCAATGATTTCTTTTTCGCTGTTGCATCTGCTTTGGGAGTAAAAAGAATCGGGAGTGGCGTTTACGATTCCCATTATTTTCGGCTCTTCCAAACTGATAATTTTACCGTTGCAACAGAGCGTGAATTTTTTTTCTAATGTGTCCATATTACTCTTTCGGAACAACTTCGTTGATTTGTGGTACACGTTTTCCGTTGCGGTAGGCTACAACGAATGCTCCTTTTACGCCCATTTTCTTTATAGCTTCAGCTGCCTCTTCATACGTGTTATAATAACCAACTGAGTATCTGTATATTCCGTTGTCTTCTTCGTTGTTTATAATTTCTTTTTGGGGGTAAATTTCTCTTAATTTTTTCAATGACAGTGGCACTAGGTCGGCAGCAATCTGAACTTTGAAAATTATTCTTTCAGTGCTTTCTACTGCTACCGGAGCTTCGTCAAAACTGCTGTAATCCGGTTCAGAATCGAGTCTATCCGTAGTTTCAGAAGGTTGGTCAAACCAGCCTAACAAAACAGCGTATGTCTGAATTTGTTGAGAAATGGCTTCTTTTTGTTGTCTTGAAGCCTCTTCTTTGAGTTTTGCGACCTTTTTTTGATCAGCTTTTTTGTCCTTCGGGACTTTTTTTAACGTAGCGGCGGCAGCTGACCAAGAGTTAGTTGCCTCTTGAGTCAGACTTTGAGCTGCTTCTCTTTTTTTGTCGGATGCTGATGAAGCTAAATCAGCGATATTTGCGGCATAAATTCCGTAAATTGTTGAGTTGGCTTTTTCGTAAGAGTTATAAGCCGAGATTTTTTGAGCGATAAGAGGTGTTTCAATGCTTTCCGCCTGTTTAAGCAGTTTTTTTGCTTTTCCTTTTGCAAGACCTGCCGCTTGTGATTTTAATTTATCAGCCTCGGCTTGTTTTTTGGCACATTTTTCCAACGAAGCCTCGGCTTTTGCAATTTGTTCTTCTGCTTCAGTGAGTTGTGTTACTTGAGCATCCGACAATTGTTCTTTGATTGCTTCCGTCTGATCCAATTCTTGAGCATTTGTCAATGTTGTCAATGAAAATGCTAAAAATGCGGTTAAAATAAGTTTTTTCATTTTTGTCAAATTAATGGTTTTTTCTTATAATATATTGTAATGCAATAAGAGTTCCATTATTTGTTAAAATAATTAAAAATTCTCAAGCCAAACAATTATAATGAAATTGTTTTTTCCAATTCAGCGGCTTTGGCTTTGAGTTTTTTAACGGCGATTTTTAATAATGCTGCAAAAAAGCCTAATACCAAACCTTCTAAACAATATAATATTATGGTTGTAATTTTTGGAAAGGCCGGAGCATTATTGATTGAGTGGCTTTCTACGAGTTTGAATTTATCGTTGGTAATATCAGATAATTGTTCTGTCAGAAGACCTTTTCTTGCAGATGTTTTTTTGTTATCGTCCAAAATTGATTTTATGATTCCAGAAATAGGTTCACCTTGATTGAGGATAATACCTTTGCCTTCCAATCCGGTTTCTTTTATAAAATATTGATTTTCGTTACTATTTTGCAATCTGCTGATAGCGGCTTTAGTAAGCGAATCCATATTTGCGGTTTGGGTTTTAAGGTCTTCTAATTGCGATTTAATACCGGCCGACATTGTTAAAAGTCTGTCAGTAATGTATGAATTGTTGTTAAGATAGTTAAAAATAGCTTTTTCTGCATTGTCCAAAACGGCATTGTCTTTTACATAAAGAGTTACTTCAAAAAACGGGTAATAATCGTATTCTTCTATGGTAGAGTCATTTACGATACGTTTTTTTGTGGCTTTGTAATTGGTGAAATCGCTGAATTTTATGTCTTTTATTTTAGCAGCCTCATCTTTTGAGAGATTTAGTTTTGTTGCTAAATAATCTGGGGCTGTTTTAGCCATGACACCGAGTTTTTCGATTGATTCCGAGAAAAAACTATTGGTGAGAGCACCTGAGGCAAATTTGATTTTGCTTTCGTACATTTTTTCTGACGTAAAAAATATTACGCAGCCGTAAATTAAACCTATGATAGTGAATGCAGATATTAAGATGAAGTTTTTAGCGAAAGCTAATAAGCAGAAATTAAAAACTTTTGAGAAAAATTTTCCACAATTATTGCATTTTTCAGTATTTTTTTCTTTTTCGCCTTTTTTCTTTCTTAAAAATCCGGGAATAAGACGTGAGAGGTCGAATTCTGCATCTCTTTCCTCTTGGTCGATTTGCATTTGACGAATTGTATTGAACTGAGAATTAATCAGTTCATATTGTTTCATTACGATTTCGTGGAAATCTTTTTCTTTCAAATCGGATTTATTATCCTGATTGTTAATGTTTTGTTCGTTATTCATCTTAAAAAAATTTTGGGCAAAGTTAATTATTTTTTCTAAATTTCAGTATAAAAAACTCGTAAAAATTTCCTGTCATGATTTTAACATTTATTTAACTTTTTGTTTCAAATATAAATGCTAATTTTGCATTTGAAATCTTGAATTTTACAAGACTCTGTGGAGCAATCTATACGGACGAAATAAACTTTGAATTTCATTTTCCTTACCAAAAAACATAACCTCTGAAAACTATAATTTTTTTAGGGGGAGGAAGAAAAATGTGAAGTAATTTTCGACGTGATTATTATTGGGAAATAAAGTCGTTGCATGATATCATAGTCAAGTTATTTATTGCGACGGCTTTGTGCTATTCTTCTAGAGTATAATCAGACAAATATGATATCAACAAGTCTTTGTATGTTTTATTGTCTGATGGAGGGTTTGGGGTCGATAACAATATCGAATTAATGTCGCAATTACTAAATTAAAAATGTAATTTTGAATTACATAATTATATTTTATGCAAAACGGAACATCTAAAATTTTTAAAAATACATTAATGTTGTATTTTAGGTTTATACTTGTAATGGTAGTATCCTTATAT
>JAFYDK010000090.1 GCA_017544805.1 Bacteroidales bacterium
GCCGACTGCTGCACCTATTGCAGCACCGCCAATTGAAAACGCTAACAAATTTGAAAAAAGTTTGTTGTCTTTCGATACAGCCGTTTTACAAAGTCCTAAAAGCAGACCTAATTGCGCATATTGTTTTATTTCGCCCGTTATAGCATCTTGTCTTTCTATAACTTGGGGCATTTCCCTAAGTCTGATTGCGTTGTTTACTTTTGTCTGTAACATTATTTTTATATTTAATTAATAGATTTATTGAATTATGTTAAAAGTCTACTCAACCATTGTGCCAATGCTATTTTTTATGACAATATGTCAGAATTAATAGAAAAAAAGAAATATTGTCAGTGGCATAATGACAAAGTTACACATTTTTCCAATCTATTTGCTTAAAATTGTTTGTAATATTGTTGTCTTCGACAAATTTTACAAACTCTTTAAGTTTTTTCTTTATTTTCCCAATCTGCAAAAAGATGTTGCGTTAAATATACTTTGTTGTTGTAACCGTGAACTTTTTCTCCAAAAGTAAAGTCTTTCTACCAAAACGATTTTTCTAAAAATTTTCCTCTCGTAGAAAAATAAATAGTATCAGAAATAATTTTCCCATGATATATTTCTAATCCTTTTTTATTGATTAGTTTTTGGGCTTCAACGCTGAACGCCTTGTCATTTGTTAAAAAACTTAATGACCAAGTCGCGCGTAAATGAGTTAAAAAATTAATATCAAACGTTAAATTTTTTTCGCCATTTTTAGGTATTAAGTAACAATCTTTTAAAATGTTGTTGTCATAATCGTATTCATTATTTTTTTCATAATTACGCAGGTATGAAAGAATATCATCTAATTTTGTTTCTTGATTATCAATGTCTTTATAAATTTTGCCTTTGTTATAATACGGAAAAGTTAAAACAATTGTATCGCCTGAAAAAGAAAAATTTTCAGTTGCATATTTATATTGGGCGTTTTTTAAATCGGAGATTGAATTTTCCATGTCCTCTGAAAAAAAACAATGCGACAATATTGTTTCATCTTTACCGCAAAAATAATCCGGGGCGTAAATAACATAATTTTTTTGAGAATTATTTTTAAGTTTAACATTCAAAAGAAGATTTTTTCCGCCTTGTTGCAAAGAAATTTCAGCGGAAATTTCCTGCGAAAATGCCCGCTGAAATGTTAATATCAAAAATATCGTAAGAAAAATTTTCATCTAAAATTGTACATTGTTTAACCAAGAATAATATATCTTATTACGCCAATCGAACTTTCCAAGTTCATTGTTAAATCTCAGGTATTTATCATTAAATCCCATGTTGGCTTCCCAATTATAAGCGGCTAATTCCGCCATAGGAAATTTACTGCCAGGGTAAACTGCATTCATATCTTTTAATGATAACACACCACTGAAATACATATAGTTTTGTGTACAATGTATAAATTCATGACCTATTGTTAATTTTAATTGGTTCATACTCGTAAATGCAGTACGACTCAAATAAACATCAGATTCAAAACCTCCATTTAACATTATAGTATCACCATTGATATACTTCTTTCGGTTGTAAATTAAACAACCATTCACCATTGTTAATCCAACTTTTGGGTTATCTTTATTGATATAGATATTTCTCACCCATGGTAATTTTCCAAAGTATTTTTCGGCTATTTTTACGGCAAATGATTCAGAAAACTCCATACCATTACCAATTTTTACATTGTATGGGTCAAAATCATCAGTAATTAGTGGTAATTCCTTATTGCTTGCATGACTACTACTAAAATAATCAATAGTTATACCTCCCAGCAATCCGATGGTAGCACCAATTAGTGTAGCACTCAAAACATCAGAAGGAGTTTTTAATTTTTTTTTAGAGCCTTGTACCGCAAGGCAAGATGCAGCACCTAATCCGGCACTTGCAAATAATATTTTTTTTTGCATGTAATTATTTTATTTTAAGTTAATTAAAAAAAATGTCAAATATAGAGAATCAATCATTGTGCCAATGCTATTTTTTATGACAATATGTCAGAATTAATAGAAAAAAAGAAATATTGTCAGTGACATAATGACAAAGTTACACATTTTTCCAATCAATCTCAAACATGAATATCTTTTAACAAAAAAAAATTTTTTCACATATTTTATATACATTAATTCAAAAAAAAATCATTATTTTTGCAGAGAAAAAAATTGATAAAATGTTTTCTGGAGAAACAAAAATCAGAGTTCGCTACGGCGAAACAGATCAAATGGGATATTGTTATTACGGAAATTATCCGTTATATTACGAACAGGCAAGAAGCGATGTTTTTAGAAATTGCGGCTGCTCATACGCGCAATTAGAACAAAAAGGATATATGATGCCCGTTTTGTCCATGAACATTCAATACAAAAAGCCTGCTTTTTACGACGATTTGATTACCGTAAAAGTTTTTGTTAAAGAAAAACCCGGTATCAAAATGAAGTTTGAATATCAAACCTATAACGAAAAAGGCGAACTGCTGAATTTCGGCGAAACGGTTTTATGTTTTGTAAACAAAGAAACCAAACGTCCGTGTATGCCGCCGGTTTTTTTTCAAGAAATCATTAACAGCTATTTCGAGGATTAATAAAATGGCAAAAGAACAGACAAAATCAAAACGACAAAGCCGTACAAGGGACAAAGAACCTTCAAGATATGTCGTTATAATGCACAACGATGATGTTACGACCATGGAATTTGTTGTCGAAGTGCTTATAAATATTTTTTTTAAACAACCTGACGAGGCTCATAATCTGATGATGGAAATTCATAATACGGGAAGTGCAGCGGTAGGCGTTTATAGTTACGATATTGCCGTCAGCAAAGCAACCAAAACCATGAGGATTGCCTCTAATAATAATTTTCCCCTTAAAGTTACTTGGCAGGAGGAGTAAAATTTTATGCTTAAACAATCAGCTTTTTTACAATCAATCGAGAGAACTTGCGTTATAGTTGCAAAAAACCGCAGGTTTGAATTCATAACACCCGAACTCTTTATTTATTACGGAGTTATGGGTCTGGAACAGTTTGAACAAACCCTAACTCAATGCGGTGTTAATATAAAAGAATTTGAACAGGATTTGGAGGATTACATCAACTCGATGGAAACCGTTCCCGAAAATATTGATTACGAAGTTGAAATTTCGATTAATATGTTTCACGCCGTAAAATTCGGTGACAAACTCGCTGAAAAAACCGGCAAAAAAGAGTGCGATGTTCCTCATGTTTTAATCGGAATTGCTAACACGCGCGACTGCGAGGCAAACCGACTTTTACATAAATATTCACAAAAAAGCGTTATAGAATTTATCTCGGCAGTAATATCAAACTTTACATCCGATAATGTCATAATTTCGGCCATAGGCCCCGAAGGCACGGAAGTTCATATTCCTGAAAAACTTAAAAAACAAGGAATCTTACCGCCTGAAATTTTACCCGACATAGATTTGGATTTTGACGATACGGATTTTCCGCCTGATTTTTTAGGCAATCCTTCAAACGAGAAGGACTCTCAAGCGGATATTGTTCAAAATCCTTACACGAGACTTCTCAACGAAGAATCAAAAAATATGTATCCTCTTGTGGGACGCGAGGAGGAAATGGAACGCACAATCCAAATTTTACTAAAAAAACAGCGTCATAATGTCCTTTATATCGGTGAACCGGGCGTTGGCAAAACAGCTATGGTTCATGGACTTACGAAAAAAATCACCGAAAAAGATGGTTATCTTCCAAAGGATTTGAACTCGGCAAAAATCTATCAAATAGAATTAACAAGTATTCTTGCCGGAGCGCAATTCAGAGGCGATTTTGAAAAACGCATCAAAGGTATCATGGAGGAAATTTCGCAAAAGAAATCGCCTTCAATTATTTATATCGACGACATTCATAATATCGTCGGAATGGGTAGCAACGGCATTGACAACAGTTCGGATGCCGCATCTTTGATGTTAAAATACATGGACAAAGATAATATACGTTTTATAGGCACAACAACTTTCAAGGAGTACAAAAACTCGTTTGAGAAAAACAAAGCCCTTTTAAGACGGTTTCAAATCGTTGAAATTAATGAGCCGTCGGTTGATGAAGCGGTAAAAATAATTCAAACGTTAAAACCCGTTTATGAAAAATTTCATAAGGTAAAATTCCGCAAAGATACGATAAAACACGCCGTTGAACTTTCGGTTAAATACATCAATGATAGGAATTTACCAGAAAAAGCGATTGACCTTTTGGACGAGGCGGGTTCGTATAGGGAAATTCACCCCGTTTTGGATTCTGACGAAAAGCCTAAAAAAACACAATCCGTTGATTGTCAGCTGATTTCACAAATGCTGACAAAAGTCAAAAAACTTGCTAACATTCCTGACAACAACGATAAAAGCGAGGAATTAATGTTAGAAAAATTGTCGGATAATATCAAAAATTTGATTTACGGACAAGATACAGCTGTAAATCAAGTAGTTGAATCGGTTTTAATGTCAAAAGCGGGATTGTCGGACGGACAAAAACCTATTGCCTCTCTCCTATTTGTCGGACAAACCGGAGTCGGCAAAACGGAAATTGCAAAGGTTTTGACAAAGCAGCTGAACCTTGAATTAATCCGTTTTGATATGAGCGAATACACTGAAAAACATACAGTTGCAAAACTTATCGGTTCACCTGCGGGTTATGTCGGATATGACGACGGCGGACTTTTGACGGATGCTATCCGCAGGACTCCGAATTGTGTACTTCTTTTTGACGAAATCGAAAAAGCGCATCCTGACATTTATAATATAATGCTGCAAATCATGGATTACGCATCTTTGACTGACAACAAAGGACAGAAATCCGATTTCAGACACGTTATTATAATAATGACGAGTAACGCCGGAGCGCAATACGCTTCACAATCTTCGCTCGGATTTGCGGGCGGCAAGACTGGCGACGCAATGCTTTCGGCAACCAAAAAAACTTTTAAACCCGAATTTTTGAACAGACTTTCGTCCATCGTGGTTTTCAACGACATGGATGAAAAAATGGCTAAATTAATTTTGGAGAAAAAGTTAAGAGAACTTTCTAAACGCTTAGAAGCAAAAAACATAACGCTTTCGCTTTCAGATGATGTTATGAAAGAACTTTTAGCGAAAGGATTTTCTCAAAAGTACGGAGCAAGAGAGATTGACAGAGTTTTGAATTCGATGTTGAATCCTCTTTTGATGCGGGAAATTCTTTTCGGAAAACTCAAAAAAGGTGGACACGCTGAAATCAATTTAGTAAACGGAAAGTTGGAAGTCAAAAAATAAAAAAAACATGAAATTTTTATTGATTGTCTTTGCGGCATTTTTAACGTTAAGTGTTAAGGCTCAGGATTATAGGATAGTTATAAAAAATTATCCGAAAAATCTTGTGCCGAAAATTTCTGATGCCGTTTCAATTGATAAAATTTCTCAAAACGAAATCATTGCTTTTGCCAACGAAAAGGAATTTAAGGAATTAAAAAAACTGAAAATCGCCTTTTCAGCGGAAAAATTAAAATCCAAGCCGATAAAAAAAGCGGCTGATATGTCTTTAAAAACGGCAACAGACATATCTGAAATGGCTGATTTTAATTTGTATCCTTCCTACAATGTTTATTTGGAAATGATGGATGGTTTTATAAAAGATTATCCTGAAATTGCCTCGTTAGAGGAAATCGGCGAAAGCGTTGAAGGCAGAAAAATTTTAGCACTAAAAATTACCGGGACAGAAAAAGCGGAAAATTTAAAACCCGAAGTTTTTTTGACCTCAACAATGCACGGTGATGAGGTTTGCGGTTTTGTTTTGATGCTAAGACTTGCGGATTTCTTGTTGAAAAACTATTATAATAACAGCGAAGTAAATTCCATTTTAAACAATATCAATCTGTATATCAATCCGTTATCCAATCCTGACGGAACTTATCACGGCGGTGATGACGATATTAGTAGCGCCCGCCGTTACAATGCGCAGAATGTAGACCTTAACCGCAATTTTCCGCGACTTGAAACTTTCGGAAGGGATTTTAATCCCGAAAAAGAAACTTCTGCGATGATTGATTTTGCTAACAAACATAATTTTGTGGTCAGTGCAAATTTTCATGCGGGCGACGAGGTGGTAAATTATCCTTGGGATAGTTATTACGAAAGTGATTTTACGCTTGCCGACAAGCAGTGGTTTGTTGATGCGAGTCGTCAATACGTTGAAACAGCGAGACTTACAGACGAAGATTACATGAAATCGGTTGATAAATCGGGTTATATTTTTGGTTCTGACTGGTACAAAGTTTCAGGCGGCAGACAGGATTATATGCTTTTTTTTAAAAGGTGCAGAGAGTTTACGATTGAACTTTCAAGTACAAAACTTTTGCCCGTTAGCGACTTGGATTTCTTTTGGCAAAAAAACGAAAAATCGCTTTTAAACTTTCTTAAACTCCCATTACAAGGCTTAACGGGAAGAATTACAGATAGTTACGGCACGCCCGTAAAAGCGCAGATTTCAATAAAAAATTATGACCAAAACAATTCGTCGGTTTTTTCACGCGAGGAAGACGGAATTTATTTCCGCCCTTTAACTGCTGACAAAGATTTTGAAGTTTGCGTTTATGCTGATGGTTTTAAGACTGAATGTCAGACTGTTACGACCAAAAAAGATGAAAACATCGCACTTGATTTTGTTTTAACAGAAGGCGTTACGGATTATTCAACGGCAACAGAAACAACTAAAAAACTTTCCGATATTTCGGTTATTATTTCCGATAACAAGATAAAAATCAACAGTTTAGACGTAATTTCAAAAGTAGAAATCGTTGATGTTTTCGGACACATTATACTGCAAGATAACCCGGAAAAAACTTTAGCGGAATATTCTTCGGACAATTACAAAGCAGGAATTTACGTTATTAGAGTAAAAGCCGGTGGCAGGATAAAAACTCATAAAGTATTAATAACAAAATGAAAAAAATTTCGATAATTTTGGCGTTAATATTCGCATCTTTTGGAGTTAACGCTCAAGACAAAAAACTTGATAAAGTAAAGCAACTCTTTGAAAATCAGAATTTTCAGCAGTGCATTGAAGAAGCTAAAAAATATAATTCGTCCAACTCTTCAAAGCCTGACGGATATTTTTATTTGGGATTTTCTTATTTTCAGCTTTATAAGGAAGACCCGAAAAGGGAATATAATTTAACGACAACAGAAAATACTGTTTATCAAGCCGTTAACAAAGATAAAAGCGGAGAAATCTCTCAAAAATTTTCCGAAAAACTCTCGGAATTAAAAGACACGATTCTCTCTATTCAAGACCGTTATTATTATGCCGGCGATCCCAAAAAAGCGGGACCGCACGCTCAAATGTTAGCAAAAATTTACAAAGACACGACGGAAATTTACCGCAGAATTTATCAACCCGAACGTTATGTAAAACCTCTTAACGCTGGAAAAACTCTTGCAGCATACGAAGGCGAAGTCAATCAAAAGGACGTAACGGGCAGAAAACAAGGCGTTTGGATTGAAAAATTTGATAACGGCAAACGCAAATCTCAAATCAATTACGAGCACGGCAAACCAAGAGGCGATTTTTATAAATTTTATCCTAAAGGCGGCATCAAAGCGCATCTTTATTTTTATGACGACTCGCTTGCAAGCGCAATTCATTATACCGAATTCGGCGACAAAGTTGCGATGGGATATTATTACAATCACAAAAAAGACAGTTTATGGCAGTTCTTTATGTCTGATTCACTGCTTATTGCGCAGGAATGGTACAACAGAGGACTTAAAGACGGACTTGAAACCACTTTTTCGATTTTCGGTTTTCCCGCTGAAGAAATCAATTGGAAAAACGGCAAAAAAGATGGCATTTGGCGCCGTTATTATGAATCTTCACAACTTATGTTTGAGACCAATTATGTAAACGGCGAACTCAACGGAAAGTATGTTAAATACGATATGCAAGGAAATATCATCATCCAAGGCAATTATAAAAACGATTTAAAAGACGGACTTTGGATGATAACCGACACAGAAACGAAAAAAATTAAAAAAATCAATTATATAAACGGAAAGCCTGAAAACGATGCAGAATTGAGCGAGGAAGAAACCAAAATGCTCAAAGAAACCGAGGCGGAAAAATTCAAACATATTCCCGACCCTCAAGATTACAGGCAAAATCCGGAGGATTATCCCTTGAAACACTAAAAATTTTATTATTCAATAATGAGAACTGACATTTTAAAGACCGCAGTATTATTACCGGCGTTTTTAACGCTTTGGTCATGCTCGGGAACGAAAGATTTTGTAAAAGTAGAAAACATAAAAGACATTTCTCAGGTCAAACACAATCCCGTGATTTATGCCCTGCCCAAGACGGTCGTAAGCGTAAAAGTAACCGCCGTAAACGAAATTTCCGTTAAAGGCCCTTACTCACAATACGCTCAGAAGTATATCGGAACTGACGATATAATTAATTCAAATTCAAGCACTTGGACAATAGGCAATATTGAAATTTCATCGTTTGCAGTAAAAGATACTTCAAGGATTTTTGCTGTTGAGGCAAGTTATCCGTGTTCGATGAATTTTTCTGAAAACGGTTTTCTGGAAAGTGTTAATGCAAAATCCGATTATAAGGAAAGTCATGACATGGTTTCAGAAAAAGTTTATTCTTCTGATCCGGATTATTCGGGCAAAAGCCGTATGTTTCAGGACATTAACATAAACCGTTATGAAACAGTTTTTGATACAGTTTTGCACGTTATAGATGCTGATTCGATTTTTACAGCAGTACCTACGCAGCGAAAACAAGTTATCAGAAAATCATTGGATGAACAAGCACAAGAACTTGCAAATCAGATTTTTGTGTTAAGAGATGACAGAAATGCACTTTTAGTCGGCGAATCAGACGGCAAAAGTCTTCCCGAGGGCGAGGCGTTAAAATTTATGATTGAACAGCTCAACAAATTGGAAGAGAGTTATATGAGTATGTTTATCGGCAAAAAAATCAGAGTTGAAAAAACATACATTTTCAATTTTGAACCCGAAAATACTGAACATTCACAGAACATACTTTTCAAATTTTCTCCGCAATACGGCATTCAGTCAAGGAGCAGTTTGAAAGGAAATCCTATTGTGATTGACGTCACTAATTTAGCCGAGAATTCACTTGAAAACTCCTACAACGAGCGTCAGATGACATTGCGCCGCAAAGCCAAAGCTGCCGAAGAGGAAAACGGTTTTGCGTATTTAAGCGGTGCTAACGGCAACGTTAAAATCATGCAAAACGGCAATGTAATTTCCGAAAAAGTCATGAATATTTCGCAAATGGGACTTATACGTTATCTTCCTCAAAGCCTTATGAAAGACAAAAATTTCAAAATGGTTCTTTATCCAGAAAAAGGCACGATTAAGAGCCTCAATTAAAATATCCTTATGAAAAATATCGTTTTAACGTTTTTAATTTGCGCGGGATTTGCTTTTGAAGCATTCCCGCAAATTTTAAAATTCAATCCCGAGAATTTTACGCAACGAGAACTTACAATGCCTGACGGATATGTCGTAAATTACAAATCCTACGAAGGCATTTATTATGTTCAAAATATAGAAGATTCTGTTTTTCAGGTTCTTAACATTTTTGTTCCTGAAAATATGCGTAAAAATTCACCAATTTTTTTAAGAACTTACACCGGTGGTTACATGGCCTCAAGAGCAAAACTTCCCTCGCCAAACGATGCCTCGGGCAGAGCCTTAGAAGAGGGTTATGTAGTTTGCATTCCGGCATCAAGAGGCAGTAACTCTTTCGTTCACAAGGAATTATACGCAAAGAATAAGAAAAACGGCAAAAAGAAAAAACTTACAGGTGAATTTGAAACGGTTTATACGGGAAAATTTCCGGCGGGACTTTTGGATTTAAAAGCGGCGGTCAGATATTTAAGGGCGAACGATGATTTAATCGAAGGAAATTCTCAAAAAATCATCACTGACGGTACTTCGGCAGGCGGTGCGATGTCTGCGCTTTTAGGAGCAACGGGCAATCATCCCGATTATGAAAAACTTCTTGAAAAAATGGGTGCGGCAAAAGCTCCCGATAATGTTTGGACGGTTGTAAGTTATTGTCCCATAACGGATTTAGACCATGCTGACATGGCATACGAATGGCTTTATGCGTGCACGGACAATACAACGAGAAAACTTTCAAAAGAGCAAACCGAAGTTTCAGAAAAACTTGCTTCGATGTATGCCGAATATTTGAAATCGTTGAACTTAAAAAATCCTATTTCAGGAGAATTGTTAACGGAGGATAATTACGCTAACTATTTGAAAACATGGTTAATAGCCTCTGTAGAACAAGCAATGGAGCACGGAGAAGAAATTGCAGATACTTTAGGTTTGATTTTTTATGACGAATCCAAATTCGGACGTTATCTCGTGGACATTGATTTAAGCAAATATTTGGAATACGTTTCCAAGTGTCAGAAATTGAAAACACCGCCTGCTTTTGACGTTCAAAACCTCGAGGAAAACCAACCTTCAGCCGAAAACAAAGCTTTTGGCTTGTCGGACGGTACGCCGCTGAATTTCACGAAGTTTTCTTCCGAAAATATTGATACACTGATGCTTCAACGTGTTAAAATGATGAATCCGATGAATTATATCACTGATTCAAAAGCAGTTAAAGCACCGAATTGGTATATCCGCCACGGTGCAAAAGACAGGGACACAGGTTTTCAAATCAGTCTGAATCTTGCGTTAAAACTTTACAACAACGGTTTCAACGTTAATTATTTTTTGCCGTGGGGCATTGCACACACCGGCGATTACAATTTGAACGAACTGTTTGATTATTTGGATAGTTTGGAAAAAAACGGAAAATAAAAAACGAAAAAATATCAATTTGCGGGCTGAATTACTTCTCATTGAAAATCAAAACGTTGATAACAAAAAAAACTTCAGTTCAACGAAGCGGTTATCAACGTTTTGATGATTCATATAACTATGATTTTCAGATTTTTATTTTAGGAGAAATTATCAATGACATATAATCTTGCAATCCGCCGGTTGTTTTATGTTTTCGTCCAAAATAACCTCACCGATTGAGTCCGCAATGATTTTGCCGGATTTTGGATTTTTAACGCTTGTTACCTCTCCTGAAATCTCAGCATCAACAGTTGAATATTCAAACGCCAAATCAGCA
>JAFYDK010000091.1 GCA_017544805.1 Bacteroidales bacterium
CACGAGGTTAACTTTGATAACGTTGTTGCCGCCCGCTTTCAAAATTTTTGAAATCGAATCGCCCAAGAAATTATTTCTTAAATGTCCGAGGTGAAGCGGTTTGTTGGTGTTCGGCGACGAAAATTCTACGACAATCTTTTTTGATTTGTCCGTAACCTGCTCAAAACCATAGTTTTCGTCAGCATTGATGTTTAAAAGCATTTCGGTAATAACGGCGTGTTTCAACGAAATGTTCAAAAAGCCTTTTACGACGTTGAAATTTTTACATTCCGCCCAATTTTGCGAAATAAAATTTCCCAAATCCTGCGCCGTATCTTCCGGTTTTTTGCCCGAAAGTTTCAAAATCGGGAAAACTACCACCGTCAAATCGCCTTCAAACTCTTTTTTTGTCTTCTGAATCTGAACTAAATTGTCATTTAAATCTTTGTCATACAGTGTTTTAACTGCATTAACAACCGTCTGTTTTAAACTCTCTTCTATTGTCATTTTTATCGAATAATTTTCTGCGTAAATTTAGGATATTTTTTTGAAAACCACAAATTAAAAAAAACAAAAAATCCGAACTGCATAAATACAATTCGGATTTCTCGCATTCTTTGGAGCCACCTGTCAGAGTTGAACTGACGACCTGTTGTTTACGAAACAACCGCTCTAACCAACTGAGCTAAGGTGGCATTGTTTCCTTTTTGCGTCGGCAAAGATAGAAACTATATTTGAAATAAAAAAATTTTTTTAAAAAGTTTTTTTCTGTAAAGTTTTGTAGATATAATAAGATAAAAAATTACGATTTTAGTTTCTAAAACTTTTTTATTACTTTTGCAAAAATTTTTACCACGGTTATGAACGAAATGTTTTTGCAGTTGCAGCAATTGGATTCGGTAAAACTAAATTTCGGCAACAACGGCGGGTTGATTTTGAGCATCGTACAAGCTTTTATTATGTTCGGCGTTGCACTCAATATCAAACCTTTGCATTTTAAAACTGCTTTTACAAAGCCTAAAAGCGTGATTGTGGGCTTTGTATCACAAGTTTTGATATTACCGCTCGTAACTTTTTTGAGCGTTTGGATTTTCAAATCTTACTTGAGCGTTGCGGTGGCTCTCGGTGCTATTTTAGTAGCCAGCTGTCCGGGCGGAAATATTTCCAATTTTATTTCCTCAATTTCAAAAGGAAATATCGAACTTTCCGTTTCTTTGACAGCAATTTCAACGGTTTCCGCTGTTATAATTACGCCCCTGAATTTTAGTTTTTGGGGAGGATTGTTTATTTCCTCGTCAGACCTTGTAAGAGATTTGTATATTCCTATATCACAGGTTTTTAAGACGCTTTTTCTTATAATCGGAATACCGCTTTTTCTCGGAATTTTTTTCAATCAAAAATTCCCTGAACTGACAAAAAAAATAGCGAAACCTATTCAAAGAATTTCGCTTGGAATTTTTATGGCGATGGTAATAATAGCTTTTGCGGCTAATTATCAACTATTTTTGCAGTACATAAAGTACATTCTTATAATTGTCTTGATTCATAATGCGTTAGCGTTTTTATCAGGATATTTTTCAGCAACGGTTGCCAATCTCAACGAAAAGGACAGACGGACGATTACGATTGAAACGGGAATTCAAAATTCCGGTTTGGCATTGATGCTGATTTTCAATCCCCAAATTTTTCCGCCCGAAATCTTAACCGGCGGAATGGCTTTTATGGCAGCTTGGTGGGGCGTTTGGCATATTATTTCAGGACTTTCGCTAAGTTGGTTTTGGAATTTTTCGCGAAAAAACCGTTATAACAAATTAATAAAAGAAAAATTATGAAATTTGGAAACGTAGAAGAACAGAGTTGGCTTTATTCACTTGTAAAAATATTTCCGATTGCTGTTCACAATTATATTTTTTACAGAAAAATTTACACCTCCGGACTCGAAAATATTCCTGACGAAGGTGCGGTAATTTTTGCGCCTAATCATCAAAACGCTTTAATGGACGCTCTGATTTTAATCAGTGTTAAAAATTGGCAACCCGTTTTTATGGCGCGTGCGGACATTTTTGCGGGACAATGTATTCGCAGATTTTTGTTTTTTTGCAAGATTTTGCCGATTTTCAGAATCCGTGACGGCAAAGAATCCTTGAAACAAAACAATCTAATTTTTCAAAAAGCGGTTGAAGTCCTCAAAAAACGCCGTTTCCTTGTTATCTATCCCGAGGCAAGTCATAAAGGAATACACCGTTTAAGACCGCTGAAAAAAGGCATTACGAGAATTGCTTTTATGGCAGAGGAGGCGACAAATTATAATTTGGGCGTTAAAATTATACCTGTTGGAATAAGTTATCAGGATTATTATGATTTTCGCACCGATGCGATGATAAATTTCGGCAAACCGATTAACGTTGAGGATTATATCGAACTTTACAAAGAAAATCCTCAAAAGGCTAACCATGAGTTAGTTGAACAGGTAAAAAAAGAACTCAGCACTTTGATTATCGACATTCAGGACAGCGAAAATTATGACAATTTTGAAACCGCACGTGAGGTTTTTGCTCCGTACATTATACGCAAAAGCGGAAAATTAATCAACAATTTCAAAAATCAAATTTTTGCCGGCAAAGAGGTCGTAAAAATTCTCAACACCATCAAAGACTCTGATTCTGAATGTTTTAATGAATTAAACACCCTTTTAAAAAAATACCGTGAGGGTCTAACACAAACTAACCTTTCTGACCGCATAATCAGAAAAAAGTACAAGATTTTGGGCATTTTGTTAAGAACGATTATTTTGATTTCAACATTTCCGATAAATGTTTTCGGATTTTTGAACAATTTTGTGCCTTATCATTTACCTTTTTTGCTGACAATGCGTGTCAAAGACAGAAATTTCCACACTTCGGTAAGGTTTGCTTTGTATTTGATTTTGTTTCCGGTGTTTTACGGTGTTATTTTTTGGCTGTTGTGCAAATATTCGTCTTCATGGCTTTTCAGAGCTTTTTATATCCTTTTGGTGCCGATAACGGGAATTTTTTCGCACCGTTATTACGCATACGTCAAAAAAGTTGCCGCCATGTGGAAAATGTTTTTCAACAAGAAAAAGCCGATTTATCGTACTCTTGAAAATATTAGGGAAAAAATAGTTGAAATTTTTAAGAAACATTACTAACCAAAGAGTACATCATCGGCATTTTCGATAACCTCATATTGTTTCTAAAGACTTGTTATAATTTGAAAACGTCGGTTTTTATTCTTAATCCGGCTTTGAAATCTTGATTAACATCAACCGGCAATTTTCCTAAAAACGGCAAAACACCGAAAATCATATCAGAGGAAACCTCGTGCGAAAAATTCGTATCCTCATAAGAAATCACAATCGAAGTGATTTTTTTATAATTCTGAAACTTATTGATACTCAGCGGAGAATTGAAAAAATCAACGATTAGTTTTTTGTTTTTTAACGCTAAATTATCAATGAATTTTACGGTATTTTCGCTCAAGCCGAAATTTTTCGGATACGAACCCGCATCGTGCAAAGCTGCGATTATAATGTCAAAATCCTCTAATTTATTGATTAACTGCTCAAAAGCCAAAGGTTCGGCCGTTTTAGAAATATTAAAAACATTTATGCCCGCAAACCTTTGAAGATTATTTTCAAAACTTGTTGCAACCCCGTCTTTTGAAACCGAAACAACCGCAATTTTTTGATTCTCAAAATCCCTTAACGGCAAAAGCGACGAATCGTTTTTAATAAGCGTTACGGCGTTTTCATAGAGTCTTTTTTGAAGCATTTTTCCGCCGTCGGTATTCAAATCGGCGTAAAGATTTTCGATTTTAATAGGCTGAATTTTGTCCAAACCCATACGTTTTTTAGCGATGAGAATTTTTTTGCAGCGGCGGTCAATTTCTTTTTGAGAAATTCTTCCCGAATTTCTTGCCTCAACCATCGCTTGAAATGCTTTTTTACAATCTGAAGGCATCAAAAAGACATCTACGCCGGCTTCAAAGGCTCTGACCTCCACCTCGCCCGTCTCGTAATTAGAGGAAACACCTTTCATTTTCAAAGCGTCAGTAAAGACTAAACCATTGAATTTCAAAGTTTTAATCAGCAAAGAATCTATTACGCTCTTGGAAATGCTTGAAGGAGTTTTTTCGCCGTCGTTATTATAAACGGGAATAAACAAGTGTCCGACCATAACGCCGCCTACTCCATTGTTAATCAAATATTTATACGGATAAAGTGCAACCGAATCAATATAATCCTTTGTGTCAAGAATTACGGGAAGAGCCTCGTGAGAATCAACAGCCGTGTTACCGTGTCCGGGGAAATGTTTTGCTGTTGTAAGTATATGATAATCAGACATTCCTGACATCATCGCCGAACCTTTCAAGGCGACGTTCAATTTATCGGAGCCGAAAGAGCGGTTTGCAATAGCCGTATTTGTGGGATTGTCGTAAATGTCAATGCAAGGCATAAAATCAATATTAACGCCCAAACGGTTGCATTGACGACCTATTTCACGTCCCAATTCATAAATAATTTCATTGTTTTCGATTGCGCCCAAACAGAGATTTCTCGGGAATGACAATGTAGAATCTGCAAGCCTCATACCGAGTCCCCATTCGCCGTCCTGAGCTATCATAAGCGGAATTTTAGCCTCGTTTTGAAGATAATTCGTAAGCGCAGCCTGACGGCATGGACCACCGTAAAAAAATATTACGCCGCCAATATGAAAATTTTTGACACAAGCTTCAACATCCTGAAAAAGTTTGTCATTAACAGTCCACTTACTTGAAACCTCAACCATAAAAAGTTGTCCCAACCTTTCGTCTTCGGTCATCGTCCTAAAAACGGAATCCGCCCAACGAGAATTAACTGCCGAATCACCGTTCGGCGAAAAAGAAAAATCCGAGGCGTAACTCAAAGGAAACGTCATAAAAAACAATCCCGTAAGCAGCGGAACTAAAACAAAAATTTTCAGTATAAAGAAAAATGTCTTTTTCATCTTTTTTGGTGGCTTATATCTAAAATTCTTTGGTCTTTCTTTCGCAAAATAATATACAAAAAAAGCCCCAAAAAACGGGGCTGTAATGTTTTTTTGAAAAAAATTAGTCGTTTTTCAAAATATCGTGAAGCTGATAAATGTCGCCGCCGGCATTAACGATTTCACGAGCAGAGAAGAAGAAGAAAATCTCGTTCAATGCGTTTTCGTCAGAATCGCTACCGTGAACAGCATTGTGTTGAACGCTTTCAGCATATTTTTTTCTGACCGTACCTTCAGCTGCTTTAGCAGGATCGGTAGCACCCATCAAAGTACGCCATTCAGTAACAGCGTTATCTTTTTCCAAAACTGCTGCGTAGATAGGACCTGAAGTCATGAATTCTACTAAACCTTGGAAGAAAGGTTTGCCTGCGTGAACACGATAGAACGCCTGAGCTTCTCTCTCTGAAAGTTGCAATTTTTTCTGTGCGAGAATCTTAAAACCGTGATTGTGAACCATTAAGAAAATCTCGTGTGCATAACCGTTCTTTACAGCATTCGGTTTTATCAACATTAAAGTATGTTTTCCTGTCATTTTTTTGTGTTTTTTAAATATATTTTGATTAAATTTGCGTTTTAAAAACGGTGCAAAATTAAAACATTTGTGTCAAAATAAAAATTTTTATAATGGAAATATTTAATAAAATTTTAATAGACGAGGCTTCCGCCCTGATTAAAGGCGCACAAAAGATTGTTTTGACAGCTCATCTGAATCCTGACGGCGACGCATTAGGCTCAACATTAGCACTTTACAACATTTTCAAAGAAACGAAAGATTGTAAAATAATTTTGCCTAATAATATTCCCGACACGTTCAAATGGATGCCTTCATGCAACGAAATTTTGATTTGGAACGCCGAACATGAGCATTTTTTGCAAAATGCCGACCTCATTTTCTTCCTCGATTGCAATGGAGCTGCGCGTTTAGACAAGATGCAAAAGGCAGCCGAAGAGTCAAAAGCGAAAAAAATCATGATTGACCATCACCCGCAACCGCAAGAAAATCTTTGCAACATTTATTTTTCTGACCCTCAAGCCGCTGCAACCTGTGAACTCGTTTACACGTTCTGCAAATTATGTTCTCTCAAGGTTAACATTGAGGCTGCTAAATGTCTTTACACGGGTTTAGTGACAGATACCGGCTGTTTTCAGTTCAATTGTACGGGACAAAAAACGTTTCAAGTAGCATCAGAATTAGCCGTAATGGATTTTGACCGCTCAGAAATCATTCATCATATTTATGACTCATATTCCGAGGGACGCATGAGGCTCGAAGGTTATGTCCTAAGCAAAAAAATGAAAGTTTTTCCCAAATATCATACAGCATATATTTGGTTGTCGTTAGCTGAGGCTGAAAAATTCGGTTATAAAGTTGGTGATACAGAAGGTTTTGTTAATTTACCGCTCTCAATAGGCGACGTTAAATTTTCAGCTTTTTTCATGGAAAGAGACGGTATTATAAGGTGTTCATTCCGTTCAAAAGGCGATTTCAAAGTTAATACCATCGCCGAAAAATATTTCAACGGCGGCGGACACGACAACGCAGCCGGCGGCAAAAGTTACAAACCACTCGAGGATGTAGTAAACCGCTTTGTCAGCCTTTTGCCCAAAATAACAAAAGAAATTCAAGACAAATGAAGTTCAGAAATTTGATTTTAACGGGTTTAACCCTCCTTTGCGCCTGTTCTTCCAACACCCAACAAGAAGAACACAAAAAATACAGCATCTGGAACGAAAATATTATCACCGCTAACCGCTATTTAGTAAAAGAAGATGCACAACGTATCAATAATTACATCAAACGCCGCAACTGGAAACCATTAGACGGCGAAGGCGGACTCAAATACGTAATATTCTCGTCCCCCGGCGGCGACAGCATAACATTAAGCCCAAACTTCAAAATGATTTACCGAATCGAACTTTTAGACGGTACTGAATGTTACAACGATGAAAAAGACATGGTATACGGCTCTTCCGAAATGGACGCCGGTCTGCACAGAACTTTCAAAAAGTTCCGTCACAACGACTCCATCGCCATCATCCTACCACCTCACTACGCAAAAGGCCTAATCGGCGATTTAAACAAAATCCCTCCGCATGCTGTTATTGTATATTATTTAAAAATTCAATAACACCGTCCTAAAGGACGGTGAGTGCCGCTCGCCGCGGAGGCGTTCTTTCTTGAAAGAAAGAACCAAAGAACTTTTAAGAGATATAAAAAAGGGAAAGCCCCTAAAGGCTTTCCCTTTTTTATATCTCACAGAAGTTTTCCGGTTCCCTTTTTCAAAAGGGAACTGCCCCGCCGGCATGAGGCGCATTCACCTTTCCTCAAGCGGTGCTATTTGTAAATTTAAAATAATAACACTAATAATTCAGCGATAAGTACGCGGAAGAACATAGTGAGGGGGTATACGGTTGCGTAACCTACGGCAGGAGCGTCGTGAGAAGTCAGGCCGTTAGCGTAAGCTAAAGCTGGTGGGTCGGTATGGCTTCCTGCGATAACACCTGTTAGGGTGAAATAATTGACTTTAAAGAATTTGGTAGCAACGATGCCCATTATCATAAGGGGCACAAATGTTATGATAAAACCGTAACCTATCCAAGAGTAACCGCCATTAACGATAGTATCAACGAAACCGTCGCCTGCTTTGATACCAACGCAAGCCAGGAAGAGGGATATACCGATTTCGCTCATCATAAGGTTAGCGGATTGGGTTGAATAAGTAACCATTTTCCATTTAGCGCCGAAGCGAGAAATAAGGATAGCAACGATAAGCGGACCGCCTGCCAAACCGAGTTTGAAAGGTTGAGGAACGCCGGGAATCGTAACAGGCAAACTACCTAAGATAACGCCTATTGCAATACCGATGAACCAAGAAATAAGGTTCGGGTGGTTGAGTCTGCCCATTGAGTTACCGATAACTTTTTCAACGCCAGCGATAGAGGCTTCAGTTCCTACAACTGACAATGTATCACCTAATTGAAGGATAAGTTCTCTTGAGGCTACGAGGTCAACGCCGGAACGGTTTACACGGGTAATGTTACAACCGTAAATTTTTCTAAGTGAAAGGCTACCCAAACGTTTACCGTTGATTTCGGGTTTTGTAACAATAATTCTACGGTTGATGAATTGGCTTGATTGTCTTACCCATTGACGGCGTTCCATCGGAATAATTTTACCGAACTGAGCAGAAATCGTTTCAGAATCAGAACCTGTTAAGATAATGAAAATCTTATCATTAAGGTTCAAAACGGTTTCGGGGGTTGCGAGTGAAATTTCATTCGTTTCGTTAGACCAATAACGTGAAATTATAAAATCTCTATCCGGGAAAAGTTTCTTGATTTCACGAATAGTTTTGCCGCAAACAGCCGGATTTTCGATTTGAATTGAAATTGCAGTTGCCGCATTTGCATCATCACCGGCAAGAGCGTCAATATCAGCGTTTTGCTTGTTGAAATCTATTTTAAAAATCTTTTTTACCAATATCATAGAAAGAATTATGCCGATAACGCCTAACGGATAAGCAACTGCATAACCCATTGCCATAACTTTCACTGAATCAGGCTGTCCCATATCGTTAATAGCCTGTTGCGCAGCACCAAGACCGGGAGTGTTAGTTACCGCACCTGACATAATGCCGACCATCGTCGGAGTATCAAGACCGGTAATTGCACCGATTATAAGCGTAATTATTGCGCCTAAAATAACTGTTCCGACTGCAAGTCCATTGAGCGTAATACCCCCTTCTTTAAAAGATGAGAAAAATCCCGGACCTACTCTCATACCGATTGCATAAACAAAAAGTATCAATCCGAAATCACGCAGAAAATCAATTAATTGCGTGTTCATGGTGAGATGAAAATGTCCCATGAGGATTCCGACAAAAAGAATAAATGTCGAACCTAAAGAAATTCCGGCAATCTTAATTTTGCCGAGCAGCAGGCCAAGCGAAATTATAATGCTTATCAACAGGATTGAATGTCCAATCCCCTGCCCTGTAAACAAGTCTGTTAACCACATAATGATTTATAAATTTTGCGCAAAAGTAGAAATTTTTTTTCAGACATCCCACAAAGTAAGGTTTATTTAATGTAAATTTTTTAATGATAATTTTAAGCAGAGATAACACTGATAAAAAACAAAAAAGGTCATCTTTTAACTCGATGACCTTGCAAAAAAGATAATTTGTGTAGCCCCATGGAGAATCGAACTCCAATTCCCAGATTGAGAATCTGATTTCCTAACCGTTAGAAGATAGGGCCAAACTTGTTTTCCTTGTTTTTGACGATGCAAAGGTAAAACAGTTTTTTCAATTCTCCAAAATTTTTTTATACTTTTTTAGATACTAACTCCTCGAAGGAAGTCTTTAACACTCATTCGTTTCTTTCCTTCCAATTGAATATCAATTAGTTGCAAGTATCCGTCAGAGCAAGAAATTTTTATAAAATTTTTGTTATCAGTAAAGATTTTTCCGACCTCTGAAACGTTTTCCGCCTTTTCTGCTACCGCTTCAAAGACTTTCAAACTCATTTCCTTGCCCTTAACATTAATTGTCGTAAAAGCTGCCGGATAAGGACTCAAACCCCGCACTAAATTTTTCAAACTCTCACAACCCTTTGAAAAATCTAACTTACAATCCTCTTTGAAAATCTTCGGTGCCGGTTTCAAAACCGTATCTGAGGCTATTAACTCACTTTGCGCTAACGCTTTAACATCGCCCGTCAAAATCATTTCAACAGTCTGACTAACCAATTCTTGACCTATTTCCATCAATTTGTCATGAACCGTCCCAGCATTATCTTCAGGCAAAATATCAACCTCCTTCTGCAAAATAATCTTGCCCGTGTCAATATCCTTGTCCAAAAAGAACGTCGTAACGCCAGTCTTCGTCTCACCGTTTATAACCGCCCAATTAATAGGAGCTGCTCCCCTATACTGTGGTAACAACGCAGCATGAAGATTAAATGTCCCAAACCTCGGCATCGCCCATACAACTTCAGGCAACATCCTAAAAGCTACAACAACTTGTAAATCAGCATTATAACTTTTCAACTCCTCCAAAAAATCAGGAGCTTTAAGCTTTTCAGGCTGAAGTACAGGAATGTTATGCTCCAATGCAAAAGTCTTTACAGGGGTCGGTATTATTTTCCTACCTCTGCCCTGTGGCTTGTCAGCACCCGTAACAACCGCAACAACATTAAACCCTCTCTCTATCAAAACCTTTAACGGACCTACCGCAAAATCCGGCGTCCCCATATACACTATACGTAATTCACTTTTTTCCATTTTAATAATGTTTTTATGCCGCTCGCCGCGGGGGCGTTCCCTTTTGAAAAAGGGAACCGGAAAACTTTTAAGAGATATAAATTTTAATAAGGGAAATCCCTTTTGGGGGATTTCCCTTATTAAAATTTATATCTCCGAAAGTTCTTTGTTTCTTTCTTTCAAGAAAGAAAAGCCCCGCGGCTTGAGCGATTTAATAACGTTTTACTAAATTGCAACAATAGTTAATTTCGATAAGGGTAGCGGAGTTACCTTTACCGAAGCTACCAGCCAAGAGTATTACTTTGTCGTCTATTTCGGCGAATTGTTTATTAAGGACGAAAGAGACAGAGCTTTGAATAAAGTCGTCGGCGGAGCGGTTAAGGCGGACGCTGTGAGCGTATACGCCGTAAGAGAGAGCGAGTTCACGTACAACGTTTTCGTTGTAGCACATTGCGTAAATAGGTTTAGCACCTCTGTAAGCTGCCAAATTTCTGATAGTTGTTCCGGAGAATGAGTCAGCGATGATACATTTAGCATCGAGATCTACAGAAGCGTGAACGGCTGTTCTTGCCAAGAACTCAGAGATTTCGCTTTTAACATGAACGGGATGAGTATTTTCTTTGAGTTTTTCTTTGATTTGTTCTACTTCCAAAGCTATTTTACTCATTGTTTTAACAGCTTCAACAGGGTATTGACCTGAGGCTGTTTCGCCGGAAAGCATTACGGCGTCAGCACCGTCATAGATAGCATTAGCGACATCTGAAACCTCGGCTCTTGTGGGACGAGGATTGTTGATCATCGTGTGAAGCATTTGAGTTGCAACGATGACAGGTTTTAAATGTTCGATAGCCTTTCTGTTGAGTTCCTTTTGAATAGCGGGAATTCTTTCAGCCTCGATTTCTATACCTAAATCGCCGCGGGCAATCATAATGCCGTATGTGTGATGTAAAATTTCGTCAATATTATCAACGCCTTGTTGGTTTTCGATTTTGGCAATGATTTTTATTTTTGAATTGTGTTTGTCAAGGATTTTTTGAATGCAGATAACATCCTCTTTGCATCTTACAAAAGAGTGCGCAATGAATGTAATATCTTCTTCAATGGCAAGTTTAATAAATTTTTTATCCTTTTCACTCAACGCAGGCAAATTGATAGGCACGCCCGGAACGTTAACGCTCTTACGTGATTTGATTTTTCCGTTGTTAAGAACCTTGCATTTAAGACCGTTTTCATCCCTCTCGAGAGCCTCAAAAGCGATGTCGCCGTCATCAATAAGGATTTTTTTGCCCAAAGGAATATCGTTTTCAAAACCGACACGATTAACGTAAATGACGCCGTTTTCACAAACTTTTTCGGTATCGCCCACGAAATAAACGAATTCACCAGCTTTAACCTCAAAATTTTCACCGGCATCGGTCGTGCGAATTTCAGGACCTTTGGTATCAATCAAAATAGCGATTGAATTTGACACGCTCCTAATATTAGCAATCATCTTGCGGGTTTCGTCAAAGTCGGCATGAGCAGTATTAATACGAGCTACGTTCATACCAGCCTCATAAAGACTTCTGATAAAATCTATATCGCAACGTCTGTCCGAAATCGTTGCCACAATCTTCGTAAGTTTATGTTTCTGCATTTAATATTATTTATATTTTTTACTATTTCATATCGTTAATAACATTCAAAGCCTCAGAGAGATAGACATCTTTTTCGAGGTCTGTGAACCAACGGGTGAATTTCTGTGTTTTAATAGTATCACCTTCGGCTGCATTTTGGTCATCGGTTAAAAATCCTGCCGTAATACCTGTTTTTTCCTTGCTGATATTATTGAACTTATCCGATTCTTCTTTCAAGATTTTTTTGTCAGCACGGTATTTATCGAAATTAAGAGAAAAATATGACTCTTCTGAACGAAGTTTCAACCGTCTTGCATTTTGTTCTATTTCAGCGAAAACGGGATTTTCCTTAATTCTTTCCTGAGATTTAGCAACGACCTTCGCCTTTGAATATTTATGTTTCCAAAGATGATAATCCGTTTTTGTAATAATATCGTAAGAAAGGGCATGACGGCTTTCCTTCTCTCCCACTTTTAGATAAGCGTATGAGTCAGGAACAATAATATCAGGAATAACACCTCTTAATTGAGTCGTCTCGCCGTTGATACGATAAAATTTCTGAATCGTAATTTTAATTGCTCCAAGAGGTTTGAGTTGATCGTTTCCGCTGAGGAATTTATCAAAATCGTAAAAACTCTGAACCGTACCTTTTCCGTAAGTTGAATTACTACCCATAATTATCGCTCGGTCATAATCTTGCAA
Organism: Bacteroidales bacterium; assembly: GCA_017544805.1. Taxonomy (GTDB): domain Bacteria; phylum Bacteroidota; class Bacteroidia; order Bacteroidales; family UBA3824; genus UBA3824. Next base: position 12,606 of record JAFYDK010000091.1, read on the forward strand.
GGCTGCTGAAAGTATTTCAGAGGCTGATGCACTAAAATTATTAACCAATACGACCATCGGACCGTTGTATGCGAGTTTAAACTTTTCAGTAATCATGGCACGTATTTTTTCTTCATTGTTTTTAACCTGAACCACAGGCCCTGGATTTATGAAAAGTCCCGACATATCAACTACATCGCCCAAACTGCCACCGCCGTTGTTGCGCAAATCCATTATAATACCATCAACGTTTTCCTTAGAAATTTTTTCCAATTCTTTAGCAACATCTTTTGAACAAAATCTACCGTGGCTGTCGTTGAAATCGGCATAAAATTTCGGCAAATAAATATAACCAACTTTCGTTTTTCCGTCTTTAGATGTTAGTATTGAGGACTTTGCATAAGTTTCTTCAATAATAACGACATCTCTTATAATCGGAATTACTTTGATTGTTCCGTCGATTTTTTTAACAGTAAGACGCACCTCTGAGCCCTTTTTGCCGCGGATTTTTTTCACAACGTCATCCAATTCCATGTTTGCGATGTCAATAGGCTCTTCCGCACCCTGCCCCACTTTTAATATAATATCATTCACCTCGAGTTCGCCTTGACGCCAACTTGCACTACCGGGGATAATATCAACGATTTTAGTCTGACCGTCTCTTGACTGAAGCGTTGCTCCGATGCCTTCAAATTTTCCCGACATAGAAATATCAAACTGTTCTTTGTCATCGGGCATATAAAACTCCGTATGCGGATCACAGGTCGTAACAATCGAATTAAGATAAAACGAAATCCAATCTTTATCTTTAAAATTGACAAAACGTTTCGAGGATTTTACGCTTTGAACAGCCTCCTCCTTGAGTTCCGCCAAAGTTTTTTCGACGAAACCAGAAGGATTATCTTTTTTCAAAGTCTCCTGATTATCAATCAAATCCGAATATTTTTCCAAAACAGCAAATTTTGCTAATTTTCTCCAATAATTTTTCAGAGCCTCTCTAGAAGGTGCATAATCCAAAGAATCCGGCTCGGTTTCAACATATTCGTTTTGGGTGAAATCAAAATCACCATCAAGAGCTTCTGCCCAATAACCTTGAGCCTCTTTTTGACGTTTTTTTATTAACTCCGTTGCAAAATCACAAAAGTTGTATGACAACATTCGGATTTCGTCGTCCAACTTGTAACGGAATTTTTCCAAAGTATCCATATCGGACTTCAAAAAATAACGTTTTCCGTAATCAAGTTTTTTCATATACTCGTCAAAAACCTTCGACGAAAACTCATCATCAAACGTAATATGTTCATAATGAGCAGCTTGCAGAGATTGCGCTATAAAAGACAATATAATTTTGTCGCGCTCAGTGGAATGGCCGAAAAACGGCTTAAATGCCACTACAACCAATCCCAGTACCAATGCTACGGCACTGACTTTAACTATAGCCTTCATTATCCTTTTCTGTTTATTTTCTTTATCTGATTGACTTTCAACTAAATCCATTAGTATATTTTGTTTATAACCGATCGTTTTTTCGCTAAAAAAGCCTGAGGTTTTTTCAGCAGAGAATTTACGGACAAATATAAAGATTTTTTTATGAAAATCTTAAATTATCAGATTTTTTTTGAAAAAAAAAATCCTGCACCGCTTTTTGGTACAGGATTACCGTTTTTAGTGATTCGGGTGCGATTCGAACGCACGACCCACAGCTTAGAAGGCTGTTGCTCTATCCAGCTGAGCTACCGAACCTCCGTATTTTTTTAACGCTGCAAAGGTATATGCTTTTTTTATATCTACCAAATTTTTTTGAAGTTTTTTTCAAAAAAAATTATAAGTCATTAATTTTCAAAAAAATCCTCACGGAAATTAACAAGGTAAATTTTCTCTGTTGCACGGGTTAAAGCCGTATAAAGCCAACGCAAGTATTCTCTGTCCAACATTTCATCCGTTAAATACCCTTGATCGATGAAAACATTTTTCCATTGTCCGCCCTGCGATTTATGACAAGTAACGGCGTATGCAAATTTCACTTGAAGTGCGTTAAAGTATTCATTTTCACGCATTTCCTTATAAATATCCTTTTTGGACATTCCGACATAATCCTCCAAAACCGCCTGATAAAGCGCATTACTTTCCTTTTCGGAAAGCGAAGCCGACTCGCTCACAAGAGATTCTTTTATGACTTTAACTGAGATTTCCAAACCGTCCAAATCATTGAATCTCAAATCAAGATTCAAAAAATGGAAACCGTAAAGACTCTGCTCCTTGCCCACTCTGATAACCTCGGCAAAATCTCCGTTTGCGATAAAGTCCATATTTTCAAGACCTTTAGCATAAAAATAATTGTTTTTAACAACCATCAGCAAATCGCCTACCGTTACGGCCTCCTCCCTGTAAAAAATTCTGCTACGTATTCCGTTATTATAAATATTTGCGTTTTTGTTGCTGCGTGTTATCACTAAAGTATCAAAAATTCCGTTTTTGTCGTAAGAGTTTTCGAGTTTCTCCAAAAGGTCGCCACCCGAAATTCTTTCGATGTCGGGAAATTTTTTCAACTGAAATTTAGGTTTTAAAATCTCGCCCGAAAAACTCTCTTGAATTTGTTTTCTCAATAAAGTAGCATTAAAAAGAATTCCACTCTCGCCGCTTTGTCTTAAAACTTCCGAAAGCGAGGAATAAAAAACCGTTTTGCCGTAACATTCAAGTTCCCTTTTGTCCAAAGCCGGCGACAAAGTACTTCCCACGGGCGGCAACTGCGCCGTATCACCTATTAATATAAGGCGACAATTATGACCGGAAAAAACGTAATGAATCAAATCATCCAAAAGCCTCCCCGAGCCGAAAACAGAAAATTCTCCACCCCCAGAAGAAATCATCGATGCCTCGTCTACAATAAAAAAAGTGTCAGAATTAAGATTCCTGTCCAATTGAAAAACGCCGTCAATGCCAGATTTTTGTCTGTAAATTGATTTATGAATTGTTAAAGCCCGGTGAGAAGAAAAGCCTGAAAATACTTTTGCCGCCCGCCCGGTAGGTGCCATAAGGCGTGTTTTGACCCTAAAACCGTTTAATGTTTTTACGAACGAGGAAATCAGCGAGGTCTTTCCTGTGCCGGCATAACCGCATAGCAAAAAAATGCTTTCCTCCTGACTTTCAAACACATAACGGCAAAGATTATCTATTGCCGACATTTGGTCTGAAGTGGGTTGAAAGCCGAAATTTTTCAGAAAAATATTTTTAAAAAATTCCGTGTCCATTGTTTGTTACTAAAAAAATATGTTATAAATTTGCAAAGTTAAAAAATATACCGCGAAACAAAGATTTTTTTGTAAAAATAATTTTTAATAAAATATTAATTATTTTTTGAGCGTGTATTAATTTTTTTCTTAAATTTGCGACGAAAAAAAAAAATAAAAAATAAACATTTCAAAAATGAAAAAATTAGTTATACACTTAGTAATGGTTGCGCTGATAATCGTTTTGGGTTATTGCTTGTACGACAGCATTATGCAGCCGATTCGTTTTCAGAAAAAAGCCGACTGGCGCAAAGAACTTACCGTTCAGAGTTTAAAAAACATCAGAGATGCACAGATTGCATTCAAAAGTCAGACAGGGCATTATGCTAAAGAATTTGATACGCTTATAGATTTTATTCAAAACGGCAGAATTAAAATCGTAAAAGCTATCGGTAATATTCCTGATAGTTTTTATAACAAATATCCCCGCAAAGTTGCAGAACAAAAAGCTATTGAAGCAGGAATCGTAAAACGTGATACTATTGAAGTTCGTTGTTATGACTCTTTGTGCGGCAACAGATATGATTTGGCTCAATTGAAATTCGTTCCTACAACGACAACTCCTTTTGAGATGGATGCTGACACATTGGAAACAGCCTCTAAAGTAAAAGTTCCCGTTTTTGAGGCAAAAGCTCCGTATGAGGTTTATCTTCAAGGACTTGACAAACAAGAAATTATTAATATGAAAGACGAAGCACAGACATTGGGCAGATACCCCGGTCTTAAAGTTGGCTCACTTACAGAATACAACAACAACGCCGGCAACTGGGAATAATTTTTTTTTAAATAAAAAACAAAAAAAATGGAAAACTAATTTGTTAGTTTTCCATTTTTTTTATTAATTTAGCGGTAAAATTTTAAGCAAAAAAAACGAGTACAATGAAGAACATATCAGAAAAAACTTCTACGTTTAATATCAATAAGACAAGTACTTACAACTTGTCGATACAGATTTCGCAAAGAGGGTTTACGTATTGTATCCTTGATACTTATTCAAAAGAATACGTTGCAGTAAAGCACGCAGGCTACGGAATGGAACTTACGGATGAGAATCTTTACGACAAAATCAAACAAAATCTCACCTCTGATGCCTGCATGGGCAAGAGTTACAAATCCGTTGATATGATTTTCGTAACAAGGAAATCGCTTTTGGTGCCAAATCCTATTTTTGACAAAACCAAACTCAAGGATTTGAGCAATGCTAATTTTGATGTAACGGACAAAGAGGAAATCCAATTCAACAAACTGAAAGCAATTTCGGCTTGCAACGTTTTCGTAATTCCTTCATACATAACAACTTTGATGGTAAATACATTCCCTGAAATCAATTTTTACCACGAGGCTACACCGTTTATCGAAAACTTAATAAAAAACGGCAGCGAAGAGATTACGATTTCTGTTAATTTCTATTATGATTTTATGGATATTGCAGTTACTGAAAAAGGTAAAGCATTGCTTTACAACACGTTTGCATATCAAACGGCAACCGATGTTCTTTACTGCGTATCCTCAATAACTTCAAAATTGAAACTCGGCAAAAAAACACCGATAAAACTTTCAGGTTATATTGATCAAGAATCGGATATTTACGCAATGCTCTACAAATACAATGCTAACGTAAGTTTTGCAAAATTGAGCAACAATTTCACTATGCCGTTTCATGATATGCCGGAACATTTATTCTTTAACATGATGACATTACCATGCGTATTATAACCGGACTTTTTAGAAGCAGACAGATTGTACTTCCGTCATATTTTACCGACCGTCCGACGACGGATATGGCGAAGGAATCGTTGTTTAATATCATCAGCAATAATTTTTATTTCGGCGAAACAAAGTTTTTGGACTTATTTTCGGGTTCAGGCGGTATCAGTTACGAAATGGCCTCAAGAGGTTGTCAAGATATTGTCTGCGTGGATATTAACAAAAAATATTGCGATTTTATCTCGAAAAATTTCAAATCCATGTATCCGCAAAAATCTCCGGCACGTGTTATTAATACCGATGCATTTAAATTCATCCAAAACACGCCGCTGAATTTTGATTTGATTTTTGCCGACCCGCCTTACGATATGGAAGGCATCGAAAGAATCCCTGAAATGATACTTTCAAATCCGGGTTTTCCCGAAGGCGCAACGTTAATAATAGAACACAGCAAAAAAACGCGTTTTACGGATTTAACCCACATCAAAGACCAAAGACATTACGGCAAAGTAAATTTTAGTTTTTACGGGAAATAAAAAAAAGGCTGCTTGAACGCAGCCTTTTTTTATCGCTATTTCTTTCCCAAAGATGTTGAGCCGGAAGAAGACGAACTTCCCGAACCGGTCTTTTTTCCCAGCGAAGTAGACGAACTGCCGCCGGTGGAATTTTTCTGAGAATTGTCAGTAGTAGTGCCTCTGTTGCTATTGTTGTTGGTAGTGGAGCTGCCACCGCTCAACCCCTGAAGCAAAACATCGCATGAAGGCAAAAAGAACATAGCGGAAACCGCTAACATCAGTGCCAAAACTAAAGATTTTCTTTTCATGGTTTACGTTTTTTTTATTTATTTATTTTTTTTAGGTAATACTAAAATTTCTCCGTTTGCGGCTTTTTCTGTCCACAAAGCAGCTTTTTTGGAAAGCTCGCCGGATTTTTTGTGAGCGCGAATCATCGCCGAAATCTCTTCCGTGGTATAAGCATTGCTGTTTCCTGCGTCTACGACACTTTGGTAAGTACCTTTGCCGTTTTGTTCAGGCAATACCGCCGATTTGCTGATTTTCTTAATTTTTGCAATCGACGAACCGGAAGGAATACCGTTTTCGTAATGCACGGGGTCGCCGTTATCCTGTGCCCAGTAACAATAGTTGTTGTCCTCGTTTGTTTCGCTGATGCCGTCAAAAGCATCTGCAAACAATACTAAATAATAATCACCGGTAATACCGGGCATTTTGTATGACCATGAAAATTCCTTCTGGTCAGGATCTACACATTGTGCAACGCTGTAACCGCTGGGAATATCAAAATGATTCCAAGAATAGCCCTGCGCATTAACACCGAGATAATTTACAGGATTCGGACTGTCCGTTTTCAGCCAGTTAGGATTATATGTGTTCACGTCTCCTATCTGGTCTGTATAATAATCAAGCAAAATTATGCCGTAATCATCAGCCTTGTAAGCGTTGTAATACAAAAGACAAATTGCCCAGTTGTTAGACGCCGAAATTGTATTCTGTCCTGCGTTGTAAACATTGTAAACTGACGTTCTCCATGTCGGATCAGCAGATTCTTGCGGGTATTCGCTGTCAGACAAATCCTCGTCATTGATTGAATACGCAATCAAATCGTTTCCTGAAGCTTTATTGTCATCAACAACAGTGTTAGATTCTTCATCAACTTCGGTATCGTTGATATTGTAAGCCACGTATGCGCAATAAGCGAAATCTCCGTTTACAAAAAAGTTCTGATCAACCCAGATGTAACCGGCATCGCCCCAGTTTTCGCCCCAAGAGTTTACGACACGGAATGCGCCGTTAGAGCCTTTTGTGTCATCATAGCCGGAACAAACCATGGCATGATAAGCATGCTGACCAGTATAACCGTATGACTGACGGTAAAGCACATCAGAGGTGTTGGCATTCATAAACTCATCGCCGAGCCTTGCGCCGAAAACCACTAACTGACCGTTGGCAAGATACTGTTTGATAGTCGTTTTGTCCACTTCAATTTGACGGTAATTTTTGATTTTGAAAGACGCCGCCTCGCTGCTGCCGCCCGTTCCGTCAGGATCGTAAGTACAGCTACCAAGACTGGTATAAGGCACAGTGCTCAGTCTTGCGATACCACGCTTAATCATCACGTCAAAAGCGTATTCAAAGTTCGTACCGTTACAATTCTGACCTTTGTAATCGTCCTTAATTGACCAAAACAAGTCTTTCGGACTGAACTGATTGGATGTGTTTTTAAGCTGACTCTTGCTCAAACCTTTGGATTTTGCATACAGAAAAGTACGGCAGTTGTAGCCGACAGCCCAGCCTACACACGTTCCATACTGTCCCTGATTGCCAATCGGCGGAAGATAATTCGTCAAATCCACACTTGAAGGCAGCGTTCTTGACGACAATTTATCCGAAGTCTGTGATGTGGACAATAAAATATCCCTTTCCTGATGCTCCGTATCCTCGTCCTGACCAAACCAGCCGAAATAATTGTCGCCATAACTTTCCGCATATTCATTATCACCGAAAAGTGTATTGACTAATTGACTCAAAATTCCGTTACCGTCTTCGTCCTCACACGAGGTAAAACCTGTCGCTCCTGCCAGCAATCCAGCTGACAAAAGAGCCGAAAATAGTTTTGTATTTTTCATCGGTTAAAATTATTTGTTAATATTAAAAAATTTAGTATCGCTAAGAGAAATAGTTTTGTTATAGGAAATCTCCCAATTAAATCCTTTTTCTCCTGCCAATTTCTCTTGAATTATTCCGCCTAAAACAACGTTGTCATTCACCTTGACAGAATTTTTGAAATACACAAACGAAAAATTCAAGTCAGAAAAAGACCTGTTTTTCTCAAAAGCGAACTCCTTAGAAAATTCACAGCCCGAAAATTTAGCACCTTTCCAAAACCCGGAGTTAGAAAACACAACCCTGTCTGAAAATTTAGCGTTAGAAAAATCAGCCAAAGATGCTACATCCGACAAACTTAATTCAAAATACCCGTAAAAATGTGAATCACAAAATGTTAAATTCCTAAAAAATTTTACGTTTTGAATTATCAGTTCCTTTTTATATAATGTCTTAAAAAAGTTAGCGGCACCCAAAAAAGTTCCGCTTATAAAACTGCAACCGCCCTGAAATTCAGACGAATGAAAAGAAACTCCTGTCATAAATTCCGTTGCGGTAAACTCGGCGCTGCCTTTCACGTTGCAAAGCTCAAAATTGAACCTATCATTAAAACGGCTCTGAAAAAAATTCACACCCTTAAGAAATTTACATTCCAAAAAGTTTACCGTTTTATTGAAAACGCATACAAATACCGAATTATTTTCCTTATTTTTACAAAATGCCGAAACATCGTCCAAAAATTTACAATTTATGAAATTCAGTTCGCCATCAAGATAAGCAATTGACATATTGAGTTTTTGATCCTCTTTGAGTGCCTTTGTAAAATCCAAAACGCCCGTTACGGTTTTGTTTTTTATAACTTGATTTTTGCCTAAAACAAGATTTTTCAAAATCTCCTCAGCAGAAATTAAAGTATCTGTTTCAGAATTAGTTACGGCAGTTTCAGTTTTTTTTTCAGCACACGAAAAAAGCAAAAATGCCGTGACAAAAATCCATAAAATATTTTTCATATCCTACCGTCCTTTTTGAATTCAAACAATATTTTAAGATTTCTGTGAGTTTTTCCGATCATTTCGTCAATCATACCGTCGTCGGCCCAAACAGCCTTTGTAATGCCTTCCTCTTCTTGCGGCATAGTTCTGCCATGACCTTTGTAATTCATTAAGTACCAATAAGTTTTCTTAAAACAAATTTCAGGATTATCGCCCCAACGGTAAAAATGATAAGTATCAATAAGTTTTTTTTCGATAACAGGAGCATTGTCCAAACCGGTTTCTTCCATAACCTCTCTAACGGCTGCCGTTTCAGGAGACTCCCCTAATTCAATCTTGCCCTTAGGCAAATCCCAAAAACCGTTTCTGAAAATTACAAGGCTCTGCGCCAATGAATTAAGAACATATCCGCCTGCCGCTTCAATGTATTTGAACGTTTTTTTCATCTCGTCCAACAATTCGTTTGCCGGAGAAAATATAACGAAATTTCCGCTCAAAACCCCGTCAAGACAATTTTTAATTAAATCTTGAGAATACTTGATTTCAGTGAGACCTTCTGTCTGACATTCAGTTTTTTGGTCAGCAATCAGAACTGAATTTTTTCCGCAATATATTTGAAATGATGCCATATTTTTTATAAAATTTCTTTATATTCGGCAATATTAAGAATTTTTTTGAAAACATAAAAATTTTATATCATAATTTCATAAAAAATTTTCCGGTGATAAAATCCTCAGGCACAGGTCCAAAAGTCCTCGAATCCGAAACATCGTCCCGAAAATCATTCAAAAGAAAATAATAATCATGTTTAAAACAATAACTATCTGATACTTTGCCGTTTACATACAATTTTCCGTCTTTTACCTGAAGATTAGGAGCTTCATATTTTTCTAAAATAAATTTATAAAAAACGGCATTTGCGACATCCATTTTCACTGTCATTCCTTTTTTGGGCACCACCAACGCTCCGTAAAAATCCCTATTCCAAGAAAAATACGTTGAATACGGAAACAAATGTCTATCAAACATATCTTTAGGCATGACCTCGGTTGAAATATTTTTGATAAGATTTTCGGTTTTTATCTTCAGAAAAAGTTTTTCGGTAATTGGGACAACGGTATCCATTGAGGAAACTTCTTTAGAAAAAATTCCGTATCTTTTATGAGCGGCGCGGATTTCGTCCTTTGAGAAAAAAAGAATTTTGCGGTTGCATTGACAAAAACTTTCGTCCTGAGGTTTTCCGTTTACAAAGAGTTTTTTTTCAAAAATTTTAACGGTATCACCCGGCAAAGCCACACAACGTTTCAAAGTGTGTTTTTTGTCAGAAGTACTTTTAACTAACGGATTTTTAATCATGACAATATCATTGCGCCTGATACCGTCATCATTTTTTACAATAACAATTTCTCCGCTGAAAAAATTGGGATTCATTCCCCCGCCGTCAATCACGTAAACATAATCTTTCAAAGCAAGATACAATAAAAACGAAATCAGGCAGGCCGTAACAAACGGCAAAAACCATTGATACAAAAACTTTTCCATTTTTTTCAGCGGAAAAACTAATTTATTTTACGCCTTTAAAAAATCTGCTCCAACGTATTGAAGAGAAAAACGATTTGTCTTTATCCGTTGAAAACCAAATAAACAAAGCCTTTCCTACGATATGGTCTTCAGGTACAAAGCCCCAAAATCTTGAATCGGCAGAATTATGACGGGAATCACCCATCATAAAATAATAATCCATTTGGAAAGTATACGATGTAGCAACTTGATTGTTAATAATAACTTGAGAATCCTTAACAAAGACTTTGTTGCCTTCATAAGTTTCTATAATTCTGCGGTACAGCGGCAAATTATCGACATTAATTTCAATCGTTGCACCTTTTTTAGGAACGTAAATCGGACCGAAATTATCCTCGTTCCAACGATATTTTTCGTCATGCGGGAAAATATATTCCTCCCAAAAATCTTTCGGTTTAATAATTCTCGTAACCGATTTTACGCAAGACAAAGATTTCAAATTTTCTACGTTTTCCTCAACCAAAGGATAAACGAACATATTGTTTCTGTCTTGATTTTCGGTTTCAGGCATAAAATCAAAAATATTCGGGTCAATATTTCTTGAAGCATCAACGTCCTCTCTTGAAATTTCCAAATCCTCAAAAACTTTCGGATTAATCGGTGTACCATCGGTTATAACAAGATATTTATATTGTTTATCGCCGATTTTTTCTTGCGGTTTACCGTTAACAAAAGCCTGACCGTCAATTACTTGAAGAGAATCGCCGGCAATTGCGATACAACGTTTGATATAATTTTCGCGTTTATCAACAGGGCGGCTGACTCTTTCTCCAAAAAAATTATGGTAAATCTGACCATAAGAATCTCTAACTTGGTCATTTACAACACTTTGCCTTCCATACTGACGCAACAACTGATAATAACTGCTTGCTTGTTGATTAAGACAAACGGTGTCGCCTTCAGGGAAATTGAAAACTACGACATCATTGTTTTTAACTGTTTGAAGACCGGCAAGACGGTGATAAGGCCATTTAATCCACTCCAAATACGATTTTGTATTTTCCGTAAAAGGCATTGTATGATGCGTAAAAGGTACGGAGAGCGGAGTATTCGGCATTTTAGGACCGTAATTGAATTTGCTGACAAATAGATAATCGCCTACTAAAAGTGATTTTTCCATAGACGAAGTCGGAATCGTAAACGCTTCTATAAAAAACAATCTTATAACCGTTGCTGCAATAACAGCGAAGACCAAAGCGTCAATCCATTCTACGGTTTTTGACTGTTTTTCAACACCTTTCTTTTTCCAAAAAGCCCAATGAACCTTTTTTGAAATATAAGTGTCATAAATAACCGCAATTCCTAACAAAAGCCACCAATTTTGCAGCCAAATTACGAAAAGCAGATATATAAAAGTCCAAACACCGAACTTCACCCATTGGTTAGCAAACAATTTTTTCATAACCAGTTAATTAAAATTTCAACATATCATCCATGCCGTAAAATCCAGAGGGTTTGCCTTTTAAGAATTCGGCAGCCAAAACAGCACCTAAAGCCAAACCTTTTCTTGAATGTGCGGTATGTATGATTTCAATATCGTCAATATCAGAATAATATTTAATGCTGTGAGTTCCAGGTACTTCACCCTCACGAACCGAATTTATCAAAACTTTTTCCTTAGCATCCTTCGCCTCAAGAGTCCAACCGTTTTTGCGGTGGAAATTCTCCAAAATACCTTCAGCCAAAGTGATTGCCGTTCCGCTCGGTTTGTCAAGTTTGTGAATATGATGTGTTTCAACCATATTAACATCATAGTTATCAAAACCGTCCATAATTTATGCCAAAAATTTATTAAGACGGAAAAATATATTAACACCTATGGAATAATTTGAGGAATAGAAAAAGGTTTTGCCGTTTTCTTTGCACATTTTCTGAACTTCAGGCATTTTGTCTATCCAGCCTGTTGTGCCGGAAACTACAGGAACACCCGCTTCAAAACATTTTTTATAATTTTCAAAAGCGGCATCAGGACGGGTAAATTCGATAACAACTTCCGCTTTTTTTAAGTTTTCAACGGTAAAATCTTGAGGATTGATAAGGGCATCAAGAATAAGGACAATTTCATGACCTCTTTCTTTGGCAATTTTTTCGATTTCATGGCCCATTTTGCCATAGCCGATTAACGCAATTTTCATGTTATTCTTGTTTTTAAAAATACAGCGACGTTTTTTCTTCAGTAAAACGCCGCTGCAAATATCATAAAAAAATCCGTGTTAAAAAAAATAACTTTTGTAATTAATGTTAATTTAAAAATGTAAAAATGTTTCTAAAAAACTATTTTACAGAGTTTACAACAACCTCGAAAGCTTTCGGATTGTTCATCGCTAAATCAGCTAAAACCTTACGGTTGAGTTTAATGTCCTTTTTAGCGATTTTGCCGATAAACTCTGAGTAAGACATATTGTAACCTCTTACTGCTGCATTGATTCTGGCAATCCACAAAGCGCGGAAATTGCGTTTTTTGTTTTTACGCTGAATATAAGCGTGCAAAAGACCTTTTTCATACGTGTTTTTAGCAATCGTATAAACGTTCTTTCTTGCGCCGAAATAACCTCTTGTAAGTTTGAGGATTTTTTTTCTTCTGTTGCGTGAAGCAACAACATTGACTGATCTTGGCATAATTCAATAATTGTTTTTTTGGACGCAAGCGGCATTGCTGCACTTTTTTAGCTTTACGCCCGGGTTAAACCTATTTTTTTAAAATTTAATTTTTAATATTCCCAAAAAAGTTGCCTTTTTTAAGGGAGAAAACCGATTTTTACTAAAACCAGAAAAAACTCTTCGCTAATTTTTCAAAAAGTCTTAATTGACTATTTCAAAACCAACAATTCTTTAATTGCTTGAAGGTTAGCTTTTTCAACGAGACCTAATTTAACGAGGTTTCTCTTTCTTTTAGTTTCTTTTTTAGTCAAAATATGACTGTGGAAAGCGTGTTTCCTTTTGATTTTTCCTGATGCTGTGAGTTTGAACCTCTTCTTAGCAGCACAATTAGTTTTTACTTTTGGCATTTTATTTATAAATTTATCAGTTAGCGTTATTTCTTTTAACGCACGGATTTTTTATTATTTCTTTTTAACCGGCGAAATCAAAATAGTCATTTTCTTGCCTTCCAAAATAGGTTTTTGGTCAAGTTTGCCATACTCTTCCAAACGAGAAGCAAACTTCATAAGCAATTCTTCGCCTTGCTCTTTAAATAATATCTGACGACCTCTGAAAAAGACGTATGCCCTTACTTTGTCGCCATCGGACAAAAATTTTACAGCATGATTGTATTTAAATTCAAAATCATGGTCATCGGTCTGCGGACCGAATCTGATTTCTTTGACCTGAGATTTCTGTGTCTTAGCTTTTTGCTCTTTCAGACGTTTTTTCATCTGATACAGAAATTTCTGATAATCAATGATTTTGCACACAGGCGGTTTTGCATCCGGTGAAATTTCCACCAAATCCAATCCCATTTCGTCCGCCATCTTAAGCGCATCTCTTCTTGACAACACCAAATTGTTTTCTTCAATGTTGTCGCCTACAAGCCTAAGAGTTTCGGCTTTGATAGCACCGTTAATTCTGTGCGTAGGCTGTTCATTTGACTTAGCTATAATATTGTCCTCCAAAAATTAAGTTAGTAAAATAGATATTTGTTTTTACTCCTCAGGGTGTAATTCTTTGTTAACCTCGCCCTGCAAGAATGTTTTAAATTCGTCAATAGTCATTGCACCTAAATCTGCTTTACCTTGTTTGCGAACAGAAACCTTATTTTCTGCGGCTTCTTTTTCGCCCACGATAAGCATAAAAGGAACATGTTTGGTTTCGTTGTCACGGATTTTTCTGCCGATTTTTTCGTTTCTGTCATCAACTTCCGCTCTGATGTCGTTTTCGTTAAGAATCTGAGAAACCTTTTGAGCATATTCGTTAAATTTCTCCGAAATAGGCAACACAACAGCTTGAGTAGGTGTCAGCCACAACGGGAATTTACCTTCAGTGTTTTCGATTAAGACAGCCACAAACCTCTCCAATGAGCCGAAAGGTGCACGGTGAATCATAATCGGACGGTGTTTTTTGTCGTCTGCACCGGTGTATTCAAGACCGAAACGCTCCGGCAAATTGTAATCGACCTGAATCGTTCCGAGTTGCCATTTTCTACCCAAAGCGTCTTTGACCATAAAGTCAAGTTTAGGACCGTAGAATGCAGCCTCACCTGTTTCAACCGTTGTCGGAAGACCTTTTTCTTGAGCAGCCTCGATAATAGCTTTTTCAGCCATATCCCAATGCTCGTCTGTTCCGATATATTTTTCTTTGTGCAACGGATCACGCAACGAAACTTGCGCTGTATATTCTTTAAAATGCAAAATCTTAAAGATGTAAAGAATAATGTCAATTACCTTACAAAATTCCTCTTTGATTTGGTCAGCCCTTACAAAAAGGTGTGCATCGTCTTGTGTAAAACTTCTAACCCTTGTAAGTCCGTGTAATTCACCGGATTGCTCATAACGGTAAACCGTTCCGAATTCCGCTAAACGCAAAGGTAAATCCTTGTAACTTCTTGGTTTCAAGCGGTAAATTTCGCAGTGGTGAGGACAGTTCATCGGTTTCAACAAAAATTCTTCATCCTCGCTCGGAGTATGAATCGGCTGAAACGAATCCTTACCGTATTTTGCATAGTGTCCGCTCGTTACATAAAGTTCTTTCTGACCGATATGCGGAGTAATTACCTGCAAATAACCGTATTTTTTCTGAATTTTTGCCAAAAATCTCGTTAAAGTTTCTCTCAAAACCGTTCCTTTTGGCAACCAAAGCGGCAAACCTTGACCAACTTTCGATGAAAAAGCGAAAAGTTCCATATCTTTTCCGATTTTTCTGTGGTCGCGTTTTTTAGCCTCTTCCAACAAAACGAGATATTCGTCCAACATTTTTTGTTTCGGGAATGCCACACCGTAAACACGGGTAAGCATTTTGTTGTTTTCGTTGCCTCTCCAATAAGCACCAGCTATTGAAGTGATTTTCACGGCTTTAATAAGTCCCGTATTAGGCAAATGCGGACCGCGACAAAGGTCGGTATAACCGTCCTGACAATAAGCTGTAATTTTACCGTCTTCCAATTCCGAAATCAATTCGGCTTTGTAATTGTCGCCTTTTTTATTGAAAAAGTCAAGAGCCTCTTGCTTTGAAATTTCTTTTCTTTCGTAGGGGTGATTTCCACGGGCGATTTCCATCATTTTTTTCTCAATTGCAGGAAAATCTTCATCCGTAATAACCTTTCCCTCAGGGAGTTCCACGTCGTAATAAAAACCGTTTTCAAGAGCCGGACCAATACCGAATTTTGTTCCCGGATAAAGTTTTTCCAACGCCTCAGCCATCAAATGTGCAGCCGAATGACGGAAAGTATGTTTACCCTGTTCGTCTTCCCATTTATAGAAAACAAGTTTTCCGTCCTCGTTAATCGGACGTGTTGCATCCCATTCAACGCCATTGAAAGAAGCCGATAAAACCTCTTTTGCAAGGCTGTTACTCAAGTGTTTAGCAATATCAAGCGGTGTAGAACCGTTTTCAAATTCCTTTACGGAATTATCAGGAAAAGTTATTTTAATCATTTTCTTTACTTTTATAAGCGGCGCAAATTTACGTTTTTATCTTTAAACAAACAAAAATTTTTATATTAATTTTTTATTATTCTGCAATCTTATAACCCGCCCAAACAGCTATTAAGCCAAATAAAATGCTCATTATCAAATAAATAACCGATAATAACATCTCATCTGATTTCATTAATAAAAAATTTTCGTTAGCAAAAGTGCTGAACGTAGTAAACCCGCCACAAAAGCCAATTGTTAGAAACGCTTTTAACTGCTGATTATCAGGGTTTTTCATAAAGAATCCTAAGAAAATTCCTATAAAAAAACAACCCAAAACATTAACTAAAAAAGTGGCAAAAGGGAATTTTTCAAACCCAAAGGAACTCAACCCTTTTGATACCAAAAATCTTAAAACGGAGCCTAATCCTCCGCCTAAAAACACTAAAAAAATCGTTTTCATCATTGCATTTCAAAAAAAATTAGGGGCGAAAAATTCCGCCCCTAAAATTTATTATTCTAAAATAAGCTTTTTTAAAATTTCACTTCTTGTTTTTTACCGTCATATTTTACAACAGTTTCTTTTCCTTTGGCATTTGAAGCATCAACGTAAACCACCGTAAACGTCCTTTCTTTTAACATACCCGGAAATTCGCCCTGACGGTCAGAAATCGTAAGCGTTTTTGACGAATCATCGTATAAGAACTTAATGTTCGCAAAACGTCCGGCTTCATAACCGTAGTTTATGCCCTCGTCCTCGTAAAGCGTGAATTCACCGTTTTTGCCGCCGTAAACATAAAGACGGATATTTTCAGCAGGTTTTTGACGAGTGTACTCAATTTCAGGACCAAACGGAATTATTGAACCTCCTCTTACAAAAAGCGGAATCCTTTCGTAAGGTGCTGATACTGTTTTATTTTCACCACCGTTAGAAGCAACTTCGCCCGTGTAGAAATCGTACCAAACTTCACACTTTGGGAAATAAACTTCTCTCTGACGAACTCCGTAAGTGTAAACAGGATTTACCATTATCGAAGGTCCGAACATAAATTGATATGCGATATTAAGAACATTTTTGTCAGAACCGAAATCCATAACCAAAGGACGCATTATCGTATAATCGTCAAAATGAACCTTTGCCGCCAACGAATAAATGTACGGCATTAATTTATAACGCAAATCCAAATAATATTTTATCGTATTATAAGTCGGCGTGTTTTCCGGTGCGATGTTCCACGGCTCGCGGAACGGGAACTGTCCATGACTGCGATACATCGGCGCAAAGGCTCCGACTTGATGCCAACGAACATTCAATTCTCGCCACTCTTTCAAATCTTCAGTTTCTTTTTTGGTCTTGTCAAAAATATTTTGAGCCTCTTGAAAACGTTTTTCAACCGAAAATCCGCCAATATCCTGACTCCAATACGGAATACCTGAAATTGAAAAGTTTAAACCGGCTGTAATCTGCGCTTTCAAATCTTCCCAACGAGTACCAATGTCGCCCGACCATGTTGCCGTAGAATAACGTTGTTCGCCCAAAAAGCCTGAACGTGTCAGCAAAAATACACGGTTATTGTTCGGTGAAAAATTCTGCTCGTTGTCAAAACCGTTTTGATTCCAAGAAGCCTCAGCCTGCAACTTTAAAGCATCTTTTTTGTCAATGCCTTTTTTCTCAATTGCAGTTTCGTAACCGCGCTGACCGTCATAAATAGCCTCAGCGTTGACAATAGAATAAGCGTTGAAATACTCATCTGACGAGCCTAACTCTGTCGGTCCGCACAAAAGTTTTCTGTATTCCATCGGCGTACAATCTCTGACATTCGGCTCAGAGGCGTCCATCCACCAAGCATCCATTCCGATTGAACCTAATTTGTCATAAAGCTGACGCCAGAAAATCTTACGAGCCTCAGGCGAATAAGCGTCATAAAAAGCATACGTAAAGCCTTTCCAATCGTTGAGCGGATCAGCAAGCCAATCTCTCAAACTATCTTTCAAAGACTGCTGATAAATAAATCCTTTGTCGTTCAACTCTTTGAAATGCTCAACGTTAGGATAGAATTTCGGCCAACATGAAATCATGATTTTAGCATTCATAGCATGAATATCGTCAATCATTTTTTGCGGATTAGAGAACCGTGCGGGGTCAAAATCGTAACTTCCCCACTGATTAATTGTCCAATAATTCCAGTCCATAACGATATTGTCAATCGGAAGTTTTCTTTTTCTGAAACCTTTCAAAGCATCAACAATTTCGTCCTGAGTTTTGTAACGTTCTCTTGACTGCCAATAACCCAAAAGCCATTCAGGAGCAATCTGTGCTTTTCCCGTCAAAGTTCTGTAACCTGAAATTACTTCGTCAGCGTTTTCACCGTCAATGAAATAATAATCAAGTTGTTCTGTCATTTCTGACCAAAAAGAAAGTTGGTTTTGAGCTTTTTTATCAACGGGTTCAAGAGCGCGGAGACCGCAATAAGCCTCGCCACCGTCAGGAGTCCACTCTATCTTAATGGAATATTTTTTACCTTTTTCCATATTGACAGAGAATTTTCTTGCGTTAGGATTCCAAGCCGTGCGCCAAATTTTTTGGTCATTACCAAGCATTTCAGGAGAATAAACGCATTTTCCGTCAATCGTAATTGTTTGATAACCTGAATAATAATGAAGGAATTTATATTCACCGGATTGTTTTGGTTCTATCTGACCTTCGATCACAACGGTTGCATTGTCAAGACCTTTTGGAAGAAGTCTTCCGACAGTTTTAAAATCTTCATAATAAAGTGAATCTTCTTTTCTGACGATTGGGTCTTGACCTTTAATGTTATAAGTTCCGGTTAATGCACCGGCGTTTCCATCCTTGTCATAAAGCGTAAAAATATCTTTCAAAAAAGAATACGGTTTTGGATTTCCGAATCTCATCAAAGAGTAAGAATCGAACATAACGCCGTAATTTTCAGACGATACCACAAATGGCATTGACACTTTTGTATTGTATTGGAAAAGTTCTTCGTTTTTACCTTTGTAGTTCCAATCGTCGGCTTGGTGCTGACCAAGACCGTAAAATGCTTCATCATCAGGCGAGTCAAAAACAGCCTGATAAGACCAGCCGTTATAGGTTTCGGGTTTGCCGTCAGAATGAATTTGTGTAACTTGATACGGCGTCAAACTTTTGCCGTTATCAGCCTCCGAAAGAATGAGTTTGCCGTTCAAATCGGTAAAGAAAACTTTTCCGTTTGAAGCCAAAACATTTGCTTTCAAAGCGTTAGTGATAACTTTTACCGTATCGCCGTTTTGTTCAACTTTGAAAGGTGTTTTATTTTTTTGGCTGACGATAACAAGCGACTGCGGATCTTTGAATTTGTCATCTCTTGTGGCTGAAACTCTGATAATTTTGTCGCCGAAAACTTCCAAACGAACTTTTTTAGGTGATTTTTCATTAACGTTCTTAACGTTAACCTCAATGCCTTTATCTGTCTGAGTAAAAGACGCTTCGTTGCCGCCGCCGCAAGCGGAAAGCAACAAGCCCGATAAAAGCAGGTAAGAATAATTTTTCTTGCTCATATTGCAGTAATTTAGTGTATTGAAAAAAATTTTTCACAAAAATAAAATATTTTTTCGGGAAAAACAAAGTTTTAAAACCTTATTCCAAAATAAATTCTTGATAATTGTCTTGAAAATCCAACTTCAATGCTTTTTCTTTCGCCGACGATGGTTGTGTAGCGTATTTCGTCCACACCAAGAAGGTATCTTTTTCCGAAATTATATGTCAGGGCAAAACGTCCCGAAATTGAAACCTCAGGAAAAGAATACTTCATTTTATGATAAACATTTTCAGTTTCATAACCGTTTTTTTCGGTAAAAACAAACATCGGTAATGCAGAAAGATGAATCAACATTTTCTTGTTTTTTGTTACGAAATTATAACCATAACCTATACCGAGACTCGCACATTTTACATCTATCGTAATTGCTGAAGAGTCGTTCTCGACTTTAGCGCCCGTATATGAAGCCCCTAAAAACATACTTCCGCAACTTTTAAACTGAATAAAACTTTTACCGAAGGCGGCAGGATAAGCGAATTTTTTACTATTGAGAACGTAATATGTAGATAATTGCACCATTGCAAGGTTTATTCCACTGTTATCAACTTTTATTTCCAAGGTGTCGCCGACTTCTATCTCGCCCGACATATTAGAGGCTGCACAAATATCGAATTCAACACCGAAACGTCTTCCGTAGTATCTAAGATTAAATTCACCACTTTCATTATTTCGGTTTCCCACTTTAATTTTATAACCGACATTAATTCCATAAAAACCGAAATTAATACCGATTTTCGGATTAAGACGGTTTTCAAGGTCAATATCAACATCCTTTTCCGTTGCAAGCGAGAGTCCTATCGTTGAAACTAAGGGCACTAACGAAAATATGAATTTTTGCTGCGGACGTTTTACATAACTCGTATCATACTTCAAAAAACTATAACGAGAAGACAAAATACTGTCAGTTTTTTGCACAAAGTTTCTCTGCGCAAAAACATTAGAGGCCAAAAACAAAACCGCTAAAAATAAAAAAAAAGTTTTCATTTAATATTTCCCTTATCCTTCAAACAAATCATCCATAACAACTTGATTAAAAATATCGTTTGACCATTCATTACGTTTTAGTCCGTAGGATGTAATCATTATTGTCCTAACAGCTTTTTTAGTGGAGGTAACACTTTCAAAAACTGAGGCTTTACGGCGCAATTCGCTGTCGTATGCTGCGGTAATGGAATATTCCGAATCAGAAAATTTCATTTCACAAAGATTAATTACATTGTCATCTCGGTCAATCAACATATCAATCTGAACGCCTTTTTCATCACTACTTTTAGGACGGTATATCCATGAATAAACTCCACATGATACACCTGAAATTCCAAGAGCTTTTTTTATCTGCTCAACGTGCTGAAAACAAACCCTTTCAAACGCAAGACCGCTCCATATCCTATATTGCGGTTTTTTGAGTTGCGAAAGCCAATGATTTTTTAAGAAATTGCTTTTATGCTGCATAAAATTGAAATAAAACAGCGTAAAATTATCAATCAACTGATACAGAGAATCTTTCTTGGATTTTCCGATAGAATTATAAACCCGTATAAAATCGCATTGCTCAAGTTCCAAGAGTATTTTCGTGAGTTTTCCACCCTGATTTTCACCCAAATAATCAATGATTTCGGAACGTGTCATACCACATTTCTTTGTTCCCAAGGCCGTTATAATATTCACATACATTTCGGGATTTCTAAAAAGCGATGAATAAAGAGCGTCAAATTCACGCTGCATTTCACCATTTTTTGTAAAAAACATATTGTCAATATTTTGCGCCCATGACAATTCTCTTCGCAAAAAGTCCCAATAAAAGGGAATCCCGCCCAAAATCATGTAAGTTTCCAAAATGCTACGACGGTTCATGCCAAGATTTCGAGCCTTAGCGTAAAGCTCACACTCATAAAGTGTAAAAGGCTCTATGTAAATCTGATGAGTCAAACGGTTGTGAAGCCCACCGTAATTCATCACAATATTACTTATTATCCAAGATGTTGCACTGCCGCAAACTATCAATACGATGTCTTTGCGCATCGTTGCCCACGAATTCCAAAAATGCTCCAAGGCATTAACAAATTTTGAACTCGGAGTATCCATCCAAGGCAATTCGTCAATAAAAATGATTTTTTTACCTTCTTTTAATGACGATAAAAAATTCTTGAGCATGTAAAAAGCATCCGGCCAAGATTCCGGTGTTTCTACATTTTCCATACCTGCAGAGCGCAACGAATTAGCAAACTCTTTAAGCTGTTCTGTTCGCGAACCGCAAAGTTTTCCAGTGTGCTGAAATGCAAAATTGTATTCAAAAACTTCACGTATAAGAAAAGTTTTCCCAACACGCCGCCGCCCGTAGACAGCCACAAATTCCGATCTGTTGCTCTCTGAAATTTCTTTCAAGAGCCTGCGCTCTTTTTTTCGCCCTATAATCATAATGTTAATGTAATGTTTTCAACGGCAAATATACAAATAATTTTTTTAAAGTTTTTACCAAATCGCCTAAAAAAAATGAGATTTGGTAAAAACTTTTTCTTATTTCATTTTGTTAAAAAACGTTATATAATTGATTATCAAAGCTAATACTCTAAAAAGTTTTTACCAAATCACCTAAAAAAAATGAGATTTGGTAAGAACTTTTTTTTATTTCAGAATAATAATTTTTTTTCAAAAAAAATTATGGAATTTTTTCCATTTGAAATCTTATTGGTAACAAATACGATTTATCAACAGTTAAAGATTCTACAATTATGATGAAAAAATTTTTTTTAACAGTAATTTGTGCCTTAACAGCCTTTTCAATCGGTTTAGCTCAAGACACTTACAAATGGGAACAATATCAATTATCGTTTACTGTTCCCGAAAACATGAATGTTTTGGAAAACAATCAAGAAGCTTTCAGAGCCGAAAACGACAATATCGGAATAGGTTTAGTACCTTACAAATACGATGAATATTCGGAAGAAGATGCTATGAATGCCTTCAAAGCAATGTCTGAAAGTTTAAAACTTGATTTATCAAATTCCAAAAGCAGGAAATTTAAGGGGACTAATTGCGAGGGAGTTTTTATTGTTGCAATCTCAAAACAAGATCCTTCAAGATTGGGAATTATTGCTTTAGCAACAAGTTCTGTTTCAAAAATTTGCGTTGCGGTTATGATGTTATTGACAGAAGAACAGGCTGAAAATGCAGGGAGAATTTTAGGCAGTCTGACATTTGAATAAATAATTTTTTTAGTTGTACAATGTGTTAAAACGGGGTGTGGAAGAATTAAAATTTTTCCGCCCCCGTTTTTTTTTTATTTTTTAGCACTGATTTTCTTAAAAACAAACCAAAAAGCCGGAATCAAAAACAAGTCTGCTGAACACCATGCAATCGGATCGCCAAAACAAACGCCCTTAAAACCATATATAGGCACTACAAAAAGACTTATGCAAACCCTCGCAATCATTTCAGCAACGCCGCTAAACATGGAAAGTTTCGTAAAGCCGACTCCCTGAATCGAACACCTCAAAATCGACAAAGCTCCCAATGCAAGATAAAAACTTACAGAAATTCTCAAAAACAATTCCGTATTGTCAAGCACTTGAACTTCAGAAGAATCCATAAACCACTCTCCCATTTGACGCGCAAAAAACCACAAAACAAAAAACATAACGGCAGAATAAATCGTCATCATAATTGCGGAATCTTTTATTCCCGTTAAAATTCTATCCGTCTTTTTTGCGCCATAATTTTGACCACAATAAGTTGCCATCGCAATTCCGAGATTGTCAAGAACGCATATAAAAAACATTTTGATTCGCATTGCAGCCGTAAAAGCTGCAACACAAACCGTTCCGAGGCTATTGTTAGCATTCTGAAGCATCATAGAGCCTATTGCAGTAATCGAAAACTGAAGTCCCATCGGCACTCCGGCATTAAGTAAATGTTTGACATACTGCCATTTAACACGTTTTTCAAAAGCCTCGGATTTCAAAATAGGAAAGTTTCTTTTCATATAACGAAAACACAGCAAAACTGAAACCGCCTGCGAGACCAATGTCGCCAAAGCCGCACCAGAGACTCCTAATTTGAATCCCAAAATAAAAAGAAAATCCAAAACAATGTTGAGAACGGTTGTAATTATAAGAAAATAAAACGGCGTTTTACTATCGCCCAACGCCCTTATAACCGCAGAAAGCAAATTATAAAAAAATGTTGCGGGAATGCCTGAAAAGGTTATCAAAAGATAAATATATGCTCCGTCCAAAATCTCTGTCGGCGTATTAAGCCAAATCAGAATTTTTTTGCACATCAAACACGTAACAAGCGTAACAATCAGAGAAATAACAACTGAAATTTTTAAGCCGTTATTAACAAAACACCGCATCATGGAATAATCCTTCGCGCCAAATTTTTGAGCAATCGGAATAGCAAAACCGCTGCAACAACCGTTGCAAAAGCCCAAAATAAAAAACAAAACCGAAGACGAAGCACCTATCGCGGCAAGCGATTCTATATTGAGATATTTTCCGACAATTGCGGCATCTGTCAAAGAATAAGTCTGTTGCAAAAGATTGCCGAGCATTAAAGGCAACGCAAATTTCAAGATGAGCGGGAACGGTCTTCCCGTTGTCATGTCTTTGATTTTAGAGGCCATTATAAACTTTTTACTTCGTTGATAGACACTAAATTGTTGGAAATCGCATAAATCGTCATTGCGGTTGCCGAATGTATTTGAAGTTTCTTAGAAATATTCCGTCTGTGCGTTGAAACGGTGTAAACCGAAATATTCATATCCGCCGAAATTTCTTTGTTTGATTTTCCTCTTACGACATAGCGGATAATTTCTTTTTCCCTTTCCGTCAGCTCGTCCGAAGAACCGTAATGCTTATCGTAACCCATCAATTTATCAAGCATCAAATGTATATCTTTCGGTTCGTCATAAAGCGAAATCACCGACTCAAAACAGCCTAAAACCGTCTCAGGAACAATTCCCGTATTCAATGAAACAAAATGAACAGGTTTCATGATTTTTTTCTCAAGGGAAGATTTTAGTAGTTTAAAGTTATAATACTCTGAATAATAAGGATTTATGATAATAACATCAGGAGAAAATTCTTCCAAATTAGCTGCAAAATTTTCATGCAAAAACTCTTGAAAAACGACCTCACAATCCACGGTCTCCTTTATCACCGAAATTACTCCGGCATGCAAAATTTTTGACGGTTCCAAAACCGAAATTCTTATAATATCCCTATTATGCCGCATTTTATTTCCATTTTTTTAATGTGCAAATTTACAAAAAAATAGAACACTCTAACTTAAAATAATTCTTAATAATTTTCCAATTTTTAACTTTTAATTTTTAATTTTTAACTTTTAACTTTCAATTTTCAATTTAGCAATAGTTTCCACGTGTACAGTATGCGGAAACATATCCAAAGGCTGAACTTTTTCCAAAACAAAACCGTTTTCTCTTAAAAATTTTATATCCCTTGCAAGACTTTTTGGATTGCATGAAACGTAAACGAAATTTTTGGGTTTTATTTTAACAATAGACCTCAAAAGTGTTTCCTCGCAACCCTTACGCGGCGGGTCTACGATTACAACATCGGCTTTAATATTTTGATTTTCAATAATTTCAGGAATTACCTCTTCAGCTTTTCCGCAAAGAAATTCTGCATTAGAGATATTATTGATTTCAGCGTTTTGTTTTGCGTCTTCAATGGCTTGCGGGATGATTTCAACGCCATAAACTTTCTTGGATTTTTTTGCCAAAAACAGCGAAATAGTTCCGACACCGCAATAAACGTCAAAGACCGTTTCATTTCCCGTTAATTGTGCAAATTCCAAAACTTTATCATATAAGACTTTGATTTGCAATGTGTTAATCTGGTAAAATGAAAGCGGAGAAATCTTGAATTTAACCTCGCCTATAAAA
Source organism: Bacteroidales bacterium (assembly GCA_017544805.1). Classification (GTDB taxonomy): domain Bacteria; phylum Bacteroidota; class Bacteroidia; order Bacteroidales; family UBA3824; genus UBA3824. The sequence continues at coordinate 37,850 of JAFYDK010000091.1, forward strand.
TCTGTTATGTAACCTGAGCCAAAAATTGTACGATAATTTTCACCTTTTATAACATTGGTATTCTGCATATTAGGATTAATGCAAACGGTTTTTAAACCTTCAACACCGCTTTTAAGCGATTCTACAAGCTGATTTTCAAACGGCAATTCTTCGGCATTAATAATAAGTGAAACCATAATTTCACCCGTAAAAAATGCTTTTCGGATTAAAACATGGCGCAAAACTCCGCTCAAAGTTTTTTCGTTATATGGTTTTATGCCGTATTTTTTCAGATGCGAAATTATGATTTTTATGATGGTTTCATTTTCCTTGACACCGAGTTTACAATCCTTATAATCAACTATTTCGTGAGAATTTTTAGCATAAATTCCCGCCACGATTTTCATATTTTCGTCCAATGCAAAAGGTATCAACGCCTTATTTCTGTAACGGAATATAGTTTTAGAACCGATGCAATTAGAGATTTCAAAATCATGAATTTGCAAGTTTTTTTTCACGATTTGACGTTTTAGTTCCAATTGTGAAAAATAATTCATCTGCTGGATTTGACAACCGCCGCAAATACCGCAAACTTGACATTTTGGTTTCACCCTTTCGTTAGAAAACTCCAAAATTTTCAAAATTTTTGCTTTCGCATATGTTTTGAAACTCTCCGTAACCAAAGATAACACTTTATCACCGGGAATTGCGCCCGAAATATAAACTCTGAAATTATTTTTTTCAAAAGCTATGCCGTCGCCGTTCTCGCCTAATTCTGAGACAGTTAATGTCAATTGTGAACCTTTTTTCATAATCGCTAAAAAAAATTTTTGCAAAAATATGAAAAAAAATTTGGATATTAAAAAAAACGTTTCTACCTTTGCACCCGCAAAGCAAAAACGAAATGGTCCTTTCGTCTAGCGGCTAGGACGCAAGATTTTCATTCTTGTAACACGGGTTCGATTCCCGTAGGGACTACAAACCGGTTGGTTTTCATTGTGGAAATCAACCGGTTTTTTGTTTTCATATTTTTTTGTAACTTTGCCTCGGAAAATTTAATCATTAACAAATATGAAAAGAGTACTTTATATTATCGTGTTATTGGCGTTAATAAAAGCAATTTCATGCAACATTTCTCAACAAGGCACGGGAAATCTAATAACACAAACACGCGACATAAAAAATTACGAGGCGATAACAGTAAAAGGTATAGATGAATTAATTATCAATCAATCAGACGATTATAGTTTTAAGATTACTGCTGATGACAATATTATCTCGCACATAAAATCCAAAGTTATTAACGGTAGACTTATTATCGAACCCGACAAAAAATTTTCAAACACCGACATCAGAATCGAATTAGGAGTCAAAAATCTCAGCAACATAATTCTCAACGGCAGGGCTGACGTTATTTTCAAAAACACGTTTCATGCTCACGATTTTGACATCGCAATCAACGGGTCTGGTTCCTTGGAATTTGAAAAATTAATCTCCGATTCCAAAATTCTTACAGTTTGCAACGGCAGCGGAAATTTCACGTTAAAAGGCAACGCAAGAAAACTTGTCGTTAAAACCAACGGTTCGGGAAACGTTTTTGCAGAGGAATTCCGCACCGATACGATGAAAATCCTAATCAACGGTTCGGGCAGCGTTTTCGCTCATTCAGAAGGCATTCTCAACGTTAATATCAAAGGCAGCGGCAATGTCGTTTATGACGGCAAACCTAAAGAAATTTCAAAACGTATCTCCGGCTCGGGCAACATTAAAAGCAAAAATTAAATTGCGCACAAAGGAAAAAAAATTTGCATTTTCAGTCAAAAAAAACTACTTTTGCGCAAGAAAAGAAAAAAGAAAAAGGAAATGGATCAACCAGCACAATATACTGATGATAAGATTGTTACCTTAGAGTGGCAAGAACATATACGCCGCCGTCCGGGTATGTACATCGGAAAACTCGGCGACGGACAAGCCGCTGACGACGGCATTTACGTCCTCTTAAAAGAGGCGATTGACAACTCAATCGACGAATTTATGATGGGTTTCGGTAAAAAAATCGAAGTTACAATAAAAGATTCCCACGTTGTAATCCGTGACTACGGCCGCGGTATTCCGCTCGGAAAAGTCGTTGATGTTGCCTCAAAAATGAATACCGGTGCAAAATACGACAGCAGCGTTTTCAAAAAATCCGTTGGTCTCAACGGTGTCGGTATCAAAGCCGTTAACGCACTTTCAACGGAATTTATGATTCGTTCTTTCAGGGACGGTGAATGTAAAAAAGCCGTTTTCTCAAAAGGTGTCTGCATTGAGGACGCCCCCGTTGAAAAAACAACAGAAAAAAACGGAACGGAAACTTCATTCACACCCGATAAAGATCTGTTCTTAAATTACAATTACTTAGACGATTACATTATCCCGATGTTAAAAAACTATACGTATCTTAACACCGGACTTACCATCGTTTATAACGGAGAACAGTTTCAAAGCAAAAACGGTCTTCTCGACCTCCTAACCGAAAACATGAGTAGCGAAGGTATTTATCCCATTATCCACCTCAAAGGCCAGGATATTGAAATCGCTATGACTCACAACAACCATTACAGTGAGGAATATTACAGTTTTGTTAACGGTCAGCACACCACACAAGGCGGTACTCACATGGTCGCTTTTCGTGAAGCTTTAATCAAAACAATCAGAGATTTCTACAAAAAAGAATTCGATTACAGCGACATAAAAACCGCTATAGCAGCAGCTGTCAGCATAAAAGTCGAAGAGCCGGTTTTTGAATCTCAAACCAAAACAAAACTCGGCAGCCGAAACATGAAACCCGATGGCGAAACCATCAGAAATTTCATGCTAAATTTTATCTGCAAAGAGCTTGACAACTATCTTCATAAAAATCCCGATACGGCTCAAGCACTTTTAAAGAAAATTCAAGACAACGAACGCGACCGCAAAGCTATTTCAGGTATTCAAAAAATAGCCCGCGAACGCGCTAAAAAAGTCAGCCTTCACAACAGAAAACTCCGTGATTGCAACGTTCATTACAACACCAATGACGAGAGAAAAACAGAATCAACAATTTTTATAACCGAGGGCGACTCAGCTTCAGGCAGCATAACAAAAAGCCGCGACGTTAATACCCAAGCCGTATTTTCACTGCGCGGTAAACCTCTCAATTGTTTCGGACTTACCAAAAAAGTCGTTTACGAAAACGAAGAGTTCAACCTCTTACAAGCTGCTCTCAACATCGAAGAAGGTATCGAAAATATCCGCTACAACAAAGTCGTTATCGCAACCGATGCCGATGTAGACGGTATGCACATTCGACTCCTTTTAATAACGTTTTTCCTTAATTTCTTCCCCGAAGTTATCAAAACAAAACACTTATACATACTTCAAACTCCACTTTTCCGCGTCAGAAACAAGGTAAAAACGTTCTACTGCTACACCGAAGAAGAAAAACTCAACGCAATAGCAGCCTGCGGTAAAAACCCCGAAATGACACGCTTCAAAGGTCTCGGCGAAATATCTCCCGACGAATTCAAACACTTCATCGGACCCGAAATGAGAATAGAACCCGTCCTCATTAAAAAAGAAGACCAAATCCATGAACTCATGGAATTCTATATGGGCAAAAACACCCCTGACCGACAAAACTTCATCATCGATAACCTCATAATCGAAGAAGACAGACTCGAAAACGATGAAGAAACCGCTGAGGATATTAGAGAATAATATGCACCGCCCTAAAGGACGGTGAGTGCCGCTCGCCGCGGGGGCGTTCTTTCTTGAAAGAAAGAACCGGAAAACTTCTGGGAGATATAAAAAAGGGAAAGCCTTTTGGGGCTTTCCCTTTTTTATATCTCCCAGAAGTTTTCCGGTTCCCTTTTTCAAAAGGGAACTGCCCCGCCGGCATGAGGCGCATCCACAGCCGTAAGGCTGTGCAATATATTACCCTCCATATCATATAGATTTATTTTAAAGTTTTCGTAAGTAGCGAAACCTTTAGGAGAGTTTTGTTTAGAGAATGTGGTAGAGCCGGGGTTACAAATCAGACGGTTTTTGGAGTCTAATTCGAGGTGTTGAACATGGGTATGACCGTAGAGAAACACGTTGAAAGCGGTCTCTGGCAATTTGGTTTGCGGTGAAAAAAGATGACCGTGAGTTGCAAAAATTTTAACACCGTTATCTACAATGAGGGAATAATCATTCATTGTGGGGAATGTTAAAACCATTTGACAGACTTCGGCCTCGCAGTTTCCTCGGCAGCTTATTATTTTGTCGGAAAGGGGGTTAAGCATTTCGCAAACTTTTTTGTTGTCATAACCCTCGGGCAAAGGATTTCGCGGACCGTGATAGAGAATATCACCAAGACATATAATCATGTCGCATTTCAAAGAGTAGAAATGCGACAATGCTTTTTCAAGCGCAGTTGCGCTCCCGTGAATGTCAGAAACGATAAAATATTTCATTTTTGTTTTCCGGGTTTAACTTCGGCAGCCGTAGCGTTGAGTTGGTCATCAACCATTATCATCATAAGTCTAACACCTGCTTTCTTACCTTTTTTCCAGTGTTGAGCGTAATCAAAAGTTACATAAGTCGTACCGCTTTTGAGTGCTTTGAAAACAAAAGTATGCTTACCGCCGGCGCCTACCATAGAAGGTTTGCCGTCGCTTGTGGTTGCAGCATCGGATTTGTATTCGTCGCTGACATACTCAACGATAGATTTGTCTTTAATTTTATATTCCCAAGAATAACCGGTAGTTGTGTTTCCTTGTAAAACAGCAGTTACTGTTGAACCTTTGGAAGAAAACGCCAAAGGATTTTCCCCGCCGGGGGTTGTAGCAAGTTCCTGCGGCTTGCAAGAAGAAACTACGGTAAAAACCGCTAAAACCGCCATAAGAAACGGCATAAAAATTTTTCTCATTTTGTTAATGTATTTTGGTTATTTAAAAAATTCAGCAATTTTATTCTCAAGTTCTTGCCCCCTGAGATTTTTCGCAATGATTTTGCCGGTCGAAGAATCAATCAAAAGCATTGACGGAATACTTTGAATGCTATAATCTTGAGCAGCCTTTGACTGCCAACCTTTTAGGTCTGAAACATGAATCCAATTGAGGGCATAACGTTGAATTGCCGACTGCCATGAAAGTTGGTTTTCATCCAACGACACACCGTAAATTTGCAATCCTTTGGCATGATAGCGGGCATAAATTTTTCTGATATTAGGCATTTCTGCGATACAAGGAGCACACCATGACGCCCAAAAATCCACCAAAACAAGTTTTGATTCTTTTACGATGCTACTCAAACGCTTCATGCTACCGTTTACATCAATCAATGCAATCTCTTTGAAGGGCTGACCGACTGCCGTTTCTGCCTCAACTTTGAATTTCTCTGCAAGGCTTTGATAATACGGATCATTAGGCGATTTTTTCTTCATCTGATCCATAATTTTGTCCAAATCCTCTTTGCTTAACGACTGATAATGAATCCCTAACAACATTCCACTTATACCTAAAGGAATGTTATCGTAAATAGCCTTAGCGTAATGCGAATAAGTTGAAACACTAATCGAATCAATCATCTGCTTAATCTTGAGTCTCTCGTCGATAGACTTCGTAGAATCAGCAATTAAAGGCCATAGCGCCTCAATTTTAGAGTTTTGGGATTGTTCAAACCGAGAAAGATTTGTCCAAATATCATTAACTTTGGAATTAGGAATTTCAACAGGATTAGTTTCTGAATTATTGAAATTAATAACCAAATTAACACCACTTTCCAAAACGAAATCCGTTGCGGTAATAGGCATCGAATTTTCAATTACAAGAACAGCCCTAAGGGTTGTTGCACCGGTTCTATCCTGTAAAGTGAACTTACCGTTTTTTATAAAGGCAGTGTCAATAGGCATCAAACCTCCCCTACTCAACGACGCTAAAAAAACAGAATCTCCGTCCTTAGCATAATTGCACGTACCCGAAATCGTAGATAAAGGCGGCTCTTTTTGAGCAAAAACTGTTAAGCAACATTGTAAAAATGTCAATAATAATATTAAGTGTTTCATATATTGATATTACTCCTTAGATAATAGTTTTCGTACCAAAGTTTGAACATTTCGATAGTATGGGCATAATAACCATTACTCACTAAAAAACGATTTAAGAGAATCGCTTTTAATGTCTTAGGAACACCGTCCGAAGAGCTGAAACTATCAAGACCACATTCTGAATACTCTTTCAACGGATAATCACCGTTGAGAGCAAGCCATTTTTTTTCATAAAAATAAGCCACAGCATTCTGTTCAAAACCATCGGGATAGTATCTGCAATGTTGTGCCAAGTCGCTGTTATTCATTAAATAGCAATTGTTTAGTTATTTTTTTTATTTTATGTGCTAACTTCTTCAGTGAGATGGTAAAAACTTCAGCGTCAAAGTTTTGGTATCAAATACTTTAACGCCGCATAAATCATTATCTTTCTGCAAATTAACGCTAAAAATTATTTCTCCCTCCTCAGTAACTTTAGCAGGAGAATCACCGATAAAAAATTGCGCTAATTCGATCCATTTGTCAGATTTTTCATCCAAAACAAAGAACCGCCCGCCGATGCTGACATATAGTTTTTCGCCACGAAAATCAATGAGCTGCGGATATTCATAACTATAATAATCCTGCATTGAAATCGTATATTCATCTTCAACAATAGGAGATGTTGCAATGTCTTTAATCCTTAAAACAGCCCTTTGATAAATAACATAAAGGTCTGATTTATAGAATTTTAGACCGCATACAAAATCCTTCGACACCTTGTCCAAAGGTTTACCGTTAAAAAAAATAACGGATTCGCCTTTTTCTTTGTCGGAAAAATCAGCATAGGCAACATTCTGATTTACAGCCTGATAACAATATCCTTTTGAGGAATTTTCCATTCACATATTATTTTGTCAAAAATAGAAATAAAAATCAGAAGTCAAAAGTTAAAATTATCTAATACTAAACAATTTTTTCATTATTTTTTTTCAGTTTGTTAATAACACATAATTCCTTGATTTTTTCTTTCAGCAACCGCCACGCACTCCATCTCAATCAGCCACGTCGGACGGCAAACAGGAGCTAAGGTAATAACTTTCGGAATATCAGGAAAACGCTCGTCAAATATCTTTTTAACTATCTGATAATCATTAATATCACGAAGATAAACTATAATCTGCGCAACATCGGAAAAACCGCTTTTCGCCTCTAACAAAAGCGCATTGACGTTCTCCAACATACGCAAAGTCTGTTTTTCGATGTCGCCGATATAAAGGACGTTACCTTTGTTGTCAATACTTGCCGTGCCGGAAATGTAAATCTCGGCTCTGTCCCCGTACTCAACACACGTGCCGCGCTCAAAAGTTACACCATATTCGTATGTAGGATTCAAATATTCAGGAGCATAAAGATATTTTATCTGCGATTTTTCAGCCCCCGTCAAAGCGTATGTTCCAAGTTGAACAATCGAGCGGGTGTCAGCAGGTAATCCGCCGATACCCGTTGAAGCAATATAATGCGTTTTTTCGGTAAGCCCTTGAGTATAAAAATTTTCACGACGAGCTTTCACCATGCCTGCATATTGAATATCAACATCACGGACAAAAAACCATGTACGAACACAATTCGCCTCCAAAGTCGCATTGAATTTTGATAAAACCTCCTCATATTCAAGCAAAAGATTTTCCGTCTGAGCCGCACTATCGCCCTCGGTTTTTATCATGCCCATTTTGTAAATATGAGAATAACCATTGTGTTCCAAAACGTTACAACCGTTAGCAATTTTCAATGTTCCACCTTTGACAATGTAAAGCCAAACCGCTATTTTACTGCCGTCTAACGGCGGCTGCTGAATTATCGAAATACCAAAAGATTCTTCACTTGACATCAGCGGTGCCTGATTCGTTGCATCACTGACGAAATAACGTTTAAAAACAATATTAGCACCCTGAAATTCCGGCTGCTGCATTAGAAATTCTTCCGTTTTGCAAATCCTTGCATATTGCGAGGAAAACATCTCGCCTTGCGGCTCAACATGAATCATCACGTGATATTCTGCAATTTTTTCCTCAGGTGCAAATGCCGAAATTTCAACATTTGCGTTAGTTTCTTCAAATTTTATAGTATAATTTTTCATGTCCAATTTTTTTTTAAAATTTATGCATTAGCATAACTATGCATTCCGCCTAAAAAATAATTTACTCCAAAATATGTCATCAACACCGTCAAAAAAGCCAAAATAAAGAAACGCTGAAGTTTTTTATCGTTGCTGACAAATTTTAAATCAGCCTTATGAAAAGGCAAAGCATAAACCATAAACGTTATCAAAGCCCATGTTTCTTTCGGATCCCAAGACCAATAACGCCCCCAAGAAATATTCGCCCAAACCGCACCTAAAAAGATTCCGATACCAAGCAGAATTTCAGCAGGATAGAGCATTATAAGGCTCAAAACCGAGAGTTGCGAAAGTTTGTCTTTGTCCTTTATGAAAAGCGAAAAAACACCGCTAAAAAACGTGAACGCCAACAGCGAATACGCAATCATAATTGTTGAAACGTGTGCGCTGAGAATCGGTGAATTAAGTACCGGCATAAGCGGCGTTATCTGCGGATTTCGCTGCGAAAGCCACGCCACTAAAAGCGTAAAACCCGAAATCAAAAATCCAAATGGCGTAAGTATTTTTATTTTGTTACCGAAAATAATAGCTAACACCATTATTACCAACGACATAAACAACATTGTTTCGTAACCGTTACCCATCGGAATCCGCCCCGAAACATACCAGCGCAAAACATATCCGCAAAAATCAACAATCATTGACATTATTAACAGAATCCTTAACACGCTAAACAATCTCGGCGGAAAGTTTTTGGTAACAATCATCACGAAAAACGCCAAAAAACCAATCGTCAAATTTACCATAAAAAGTATTTTTGCGAAGTTGAAAGCGTTGAAAATAATTTCCGCTTTAACCTTTGATTTTGAGAGCATTGCGTCGGAATTTTCGGGCAGTTGTTCAAACAGCGTTCCGTTTGTTAGCATGATAATAAGTCCTACTTTTTCGTCGGTTTCTTTTATCGCTTTTGAGATTTTGGAATTTTCGGTAAGGTTGTGCTTGGCAATCAACGCATTAAGACGATAATCTTCACCGTCAAAAAGGTCGACAAACGATACGAATTTGCCTTGAGCACCAAGTTCACGGCGCAAATTTTCGTCCTTGATGAGAATCATTTTTTCGTTTTTCCACGCATCGGGACGGTAAAGCCAACCGCAAACAACTTGCTCCGGCGTTAAAGTATAATAATTCGGTTTGCCGTAAATTTTCGACACAAAATCCCTGGCCATCGTATTGAAAGGCGCAACCCGCCCGTTATAAACAATCTGTTTTTCCGACACTCGCGCAGACTCCTCAGTGCTTATTGTCGGCACTTTGTGGTTTTGAGCATTTGCATTAACACCGATAATAAAAATCAGCGCAAACATTCCGCCTTTTTTCAAAGCCGGATGTTTCAAAAGTTTCAAGAAATCAGCCTTTTTTGAAAACAAAATCCACAATCCGGAAACCGCAAAAACCAAATATCCCAAATAAGTCAGAAAAATTCCGACAGGATCGTAATTAACTGACAAATAAGTTCCTAAACCGTCCGGGTCATAACTCGTCTGATAAAAACGATAACCATTTTTTTTGCAAATATTGTTCATCGAAACCTCGGCTTTTTTACCATCAACAGTCAAAAAACTGACATAATCCATCGGCATTTGAGTCCCTTGGTAATTAACGACTTTAAAACTGTCAAGGCGCATTTCAAAACCGAGTTCCGACTTAAACATATTTTCTTTGTTAACATAAAAATCCGCGGTCTCGCCTTTACGCAAATGTAAGATGCCTTCTTCACCGGAAATTCTCGTTATCAGCGCGCCTAACAAAATTATTATCAGCGAAATATGAAATAACAGCACCGGCAGTTTTTTCATAAGTTTTTTTACGAAAACTGCTAACGAAAACACCGCCAAGACACCCCACAACGAACAAAACCACACAGAGTTATAAATGTTTTTATCTGCGGTTTCCTGACTAAAAAACGTTGCCACCGCCATAGCAACAAGCACAGCGGAAAAAACGAATAATATAGTTATTTTTAAGATTCTGGATTTCATTAATTTTTTTTTGTTTCTAATCGCAAAATTAGCAATTATTTCTGAAATTTTCAACACACACTAATCCGCTTTCGCACCGCTCAAAATCCATTGGTCGATCCAATCTTTATCTGATTCAAGATCAAGTTTATCGGTGTGATTATGTTTTACTTCAGGAAAATCGCCGTGCAATATTTTGTGAATAACGCTACGAGCTGTATCTCCCGGGGTAACGATATTAAAATCAGAACGTTTGGTAGATTGTATTCCAACTATCGCGCTGTAACTTTTACCTTCCGTTAAAAATAATCCTGCCGCTGCATAGTCTGCCGACAGACCATGACATTTGGAACATTTCGGTGTAAAATATTTGTCCTGAATGAATGAATACATCCCTGCTTTTACTTCTCCAGCGTCCCAACGGATGGTATCGGTATTATTTTTGTCCTCATCGGTAAGTTTTTTCTGACTTATTGTAAGCACACGTTGTCGAATACGATTCAAAACTGTAATCTCCAAATAGTTAACAGATTGAGAAATTCCGCCTAACGTGATATGAATTTTGCCGCCTCCGTCAGAAATTATCTGTTTTGAAATTTCCGAATATTCTGCAATATCGTCTTTCGGATTTGTTTCATTAACAAAACCCGAAAGCGTAACGGAATAACCATCAGGCCAACTATTCAAGCCGGAAATTGTAGCATCAACAGCCACTTTCAATCCCTCTTGGTGATAAGTATATTTTTCCTCAATATCGCCATCATCACAAGCTACGAGAAAAAACAATGTAAATATGTATAATAACTTTTTCATAATTTTCTTTTTTAAATTGACAATTGATAATTGACAATTGACAATTAAGTTCTGCATTGTCAATTGTCAATTGTTAATTGTCAATTATTAAAACGCATATTGTAACATCACGGTTGCTGAATGAGTAGCAAGTCCGAGGTCATCGTTGTCACGGTCAAGCTGTGTAGCGTGTCCGGTACGACCCATATTTTGATACATCACTTGAAGTTTCAAATTTGTATCTTTGATGAAATAATTAAAACCAACTGCCGGCATATTGATTAAACCGTCTTTGTCAGTAGCATTTCTATCCATAACATCGTAACGTACAGCTACTTGCCATTGAGGTGCAACAAAATATCCGGCTTGGATGTACGCACCCCAATAGTTGAATGTATCATCAATTTTCTGTCTATCGGTAAAACCGATGTGCATCATATAAGCCTCGGCCGCAACGTATAATTTGTTTTTCATGTATGCAAATTCAAAACCATAACGAGAATCGTTTGTAGATTCGCTTTGAGCCTCAACATTTACGTTTGCAGAAAGGGCAAACATAAGTTTTTCATCGTTAAGATTGTTAGGATTTCCCTGACTTGTAGGCATATAACCAAAAGGCATTACGGCAATTCTTCCCGCATAAAACAATGACGGCAAGCCTTTGATGTCATCGCTCAAAGTTTTTGTAGCGGTATTGACACCTGCGCCCGTTCCGTTGAAAATGCCGGCTTCGTAACTTAATTTGTTGTTTGCAACAAGTCCATGAGCCATTACGCCAAGGTCAAAACCTGTTCCGATTGTAGGATTTACTGCATTTAGAACATGAGGCATAATTACAGTAGAAGTAAGCGAAGTCGGAACACTCGGCAACAATGTTTCACCCAAGGTTGTAAGGTATGCGTGAGTGTACGGTGTTTTGAATTTTCCAACTCTAAAAGCGAGTGCATTGTTTGCCTTTACGTCAAACCATGCTTGTTGCAAAATTGCGCCGCCCGATGCTGCTGCATTAATACAAAGGTTAAACGAAATTCTATCATAAACTTTTCCCGTAAAACCGAGAATTGCGTATGGAATTGCAAAACCTGAG
>JAFYDK010000092.1 GCA_017544805.1 Bacteroidales bacterium
CAGCGTACCAAAAATGAGCAATATCATACACGGTAAAACAGAGCCTTCCCTATCGCTGACACGGAGCATTTGTCAAAAACTAAACATTTCTCCCGAAATAGCCTTAGGAATGTAAAAGGAAAAGTAAATTAATTTTTGTAAGAAAAAATTGGCACTGATACAAGTAGAACATCTTTCAAAAACCTATAAAAAAGGCGATAACAAAATTTACGCGCTCAGAAACATAAATTTTGACATTCAAGAGGGCGAATATGTTTCGATAGTAGGCAAGAGCGGTTCGGGAAAATCCACGCTTTTGAATCTCCTCGGCGGTATGGACACTTCCGCCGAAGGGGGCGTATATTATAACGGCAAAAACCTCTTGACAATGAGCGAAAAGGAATTGTCGTACCACCGGAAATTTACCGTCGGAATGATTTTCCAATCCTTCAACTTAATTCCCTCGCGTACGGCTATCGACAACGTAAAACTACCGCTGATTTTCAGCAATTATCCCATAATGCTAAGGGAAACAAGAGCCTGCGAACTGCTTTACAACATGGGGCTTTACAACCGCGCACTACATTATCCGAGCGAACTTTCGGGCGGCGAAGCACAAAGAGTTGCAATAGCAAGGGCACTTGCAAACAAGCCGAAAGTAATTCTCGCTGACGAGCCGACCGGAAACCTTGACACCGCAACTTCGGCAGAAATCATCGGACTTTTGAAAATGTTCAACGAAAAACACAAAATAACCATCATTATGGTAACGCACGACAAAGAAACGGCACACAAAGTTTCGCACAAAACGATACTACTTTCTGACGGCGAAATCATAAAAATCACTTCAAACCGCAACCAATGAAAATTTCGGATATTATATTAATCGCCGCAGACAACCTCAAAAGGAATGTTTTCAGAACCGTGCTGACGGCTTTCGGCGTAGCAGTTGGAATAGGCTCGCTCAGTTCGATGATTTCGTTGGGCAAAGGCGTTTCTACCAACATCTCAAAACAGATGGAAAGCAACGACCTTTTTACGGGACTTACAATGAGCAGCCGCAGCATCGATTTTGACGGCTCTTCCAACAAGACGATACTCTCAGACGAAAAAAAAGAGACCGTACCGCTAACAGACAGCATTTTAAACGAAATTCGCTCGTGGGAAGAGGTTGCAACCGCTTTTGCCGAGCAAATAAAACCAGCAACAATAAAACTTGAAGGTAAATCAGCCGTTACAAACATAAAGGCAATTCCGCTCGAAATGAGCAGTTTTTATCCTTTTAACAAAATAAATCCGGGAAGTTTTTACTCCTCGGAAAGCGAGCCGAGTGTTATCCTATCAAAAATAGTGCTTGACAAAATGGGCATAACCACCGCTCCGGATTCGCTTATCGGACAAAACATCGAAATCATAACCCGCGTTTTTGACTTGGACAAAATAGATTTGATAACCTCCAAGAAAAAACAACTTCCCGTAAAAAACGACACTACAATCCTGAAAATCAAAGGAATAGTGCAGACATCATCTTTTTCGGCGGGGATTTTCAATGACGGAATATTTTTGCCGCCTTTAACATGCAGTTTTATCCCGAGCATAGATTTGAGAAACGTTTACGACATTATCAACGGCGAGCAAGGAAAATACGGAAAATACAACACCGTACATGTCAGAGTAAAAGATTTCAGTATGCTTAAAACCGTGAAACTCAGAATCGAAGACAAAGGTTTTTCGGTTTTCAGCATAGGCGACAAGTTGGAGGATTTTGAAAAAATATTTTTCATGCTTGACACCGTTTTGGCAGTAATAGGCTCTATTGCGCTGATTATTTCGGTTTTTGGAATCGTTAACACGCTAATAATGGCAATTTACGAAAGACGAAAAGAAATCGGAATTATGAAATCCCTCGGCGCAACAGCACGTCAGATAAAATTTATTTTTTATTTTGAAGCAGCGATAATCGGTTTTGTGGGCGGCGTATTCGGGGTTTTGTGCGGAAAACTCGTTTCGCAAGTCTCAGGCAACATTGCAAATTCGCAGTTAGGAAATTTTATTGACAGCAACATTGAATACTTTGCGTTTTCATGGGAAATTGTATTTTTCTCCATTTTGTTTTCGGTTGCAGTCAGCATTCTCGCCTCTATTTATCCTGCTGACAAGGCTTCAAAAATAGACCCGTTGAATGCTTTAAGAAGGGAATAAAAATGAATTTTTTGGCTCACATATATCTTTCGGGAGACAATCCTTTGATTCAACTCGGCAATTTTGCCGGTGATTGGATAAAGGGAAACATCACCTCGTCTGAAAAAAAATACCCCGCCGATATGGTTTTGGGTATCAAAATGCACCGCTTTATTGACAGTTTTACCGATTCAGATTCAACAGTCCAAAAGTCAGTGTCAAGACTCAAAACAGATTTCGGGCTCTACGCTTCGATTGTCAACGATGTGGTTTACGATTATTTTTTAGCAAAAAATTGGGAAAAATATTCTACGGAAAGTTTGGAGGAATACAGCAACCGCTTTTACGCCAACTGTCTGAAATACTTCGACATACTGCCGCCTGAGGTAAAACTTATAATTCCTCATTTGATATTAAGCGGCAGACTTGAAAGTTACAAAACCCTTGACGGACTTCAAGCCGCGCTGAAAACGATGTCAGAAAAAACCTCGCTGCCCGACCTCTCCGAAAAAGCAGTGGAAACGGTAAAAGTCAACACTGCGGCTTATCAGGAAGAATTTTCCGAGTTTTGGAAAATTATCCGACAAAAAACCGCAGAAAATTTTCTTCTAAAATAAAATATTCAATCTCACAATCGGATTGGAGCCGTAGACGTTGTTGCTGAGAGCCGAAGTGTTGTTGAGGTTGAAAAGCAGCATTATATTAACTGAAACCACGTCGGAAAGTCTTTTTCTGTAACCAGCCCCGACAAGCACCGGCATATCCCAAGTCCGCTCTACATCGTGAGCATAATATCCGTCGTAATTCTTGAAATTCAAATACTGCGCCTCGGCATGAATTGTTAAACAATCAATAGGATAACATTCTGCATAAACACCGCCTCCGTAA
>JAFYDK010000093.1 GCA_017544805.1 Bacteroidales bacterium
CAAGCGTTGAAAACTTTTCGCAACATCCTTTGGCTCTGGCAGTTGTAAAGGCTTGTAATGCGGAATTACTTCCTGCTGAAAACTTTTTGTCAGTATCGGGAAAAGGTGTTTCTGCGCTTGTAGGCGGAAAAAAAATACTTTGCGGTACGAGAAATTTTTTAATGGAAAATTCAGTACAATTAACTGAAAATCAAATTGATAAGGCTAATGCTTTTTCTGAGCAGGGTAAAGCCGTTATTTGGATTTCAATTTCAGGAAAAGTTGCCGGAGTAATTTCTCTTTCTGATACGTTACGTTCTCAAGCTCAAACTGTTATCTCTGAATTAAAAACTGTTGGTGTTGAACCTATGATTTTGACAGGCGACAATCCGCAAGCGGCGGAATATATGGCTTCAAAAGTTGGTGTAAAAAAAGTTTATGCCGGCTTGTTGCCAGAGGGAAAAGTTTCAAAAATTCAGGAGATTCAAAGCGGCAAAGGTGTTGTCTGCATGATTGGCGACGGTGTTAATGATGCTCCTGCACTCAAAACCTCTGACGTCAGCGTTGCGATGGGTGCAATTGGCAGCGACGTTGCGATTGAAAGTGCTGATATTGCGCTTATGGGCGATGATATTTCAAAACTGCCGTATTTAAAAAGGCTTTCAAAGGCGGTTGTTCGCAGTATAAGGTTTAATATTTCGCTTTCGATGACGATAAACTTTATTGCCGTAACTCTTTCTGTTTTAGGACTTTTGAATCCGGTTTTGGGAGCCTTGGTTCATAATGCGGGTTCGATTATAGTGGTACTGAATGCGGCATTACTTTATGACAGAAAGATTTGAAAAAAGTGGATTAATTGCCTTTTTCAAAATACAATTTTTTTTTTTTGACTAAAATAGACTTTTGAAAAGGGCAATTTTTTTGTTTATTTTTGTGCGAAATTTCATAACCAAAATCTATAATTAGGATATTTATAATGACTTTACACGATTTTTCGGATATTTTTGCGGAAATTGATTCATCAGACGAGGAAAAACACGAAATTACTTCCTCGCATAGACATTCTCTTTTCGTAGTTTTTTGGATTCATGAAGGCATCGGAACTCACCTTATCGACTTTATGGAATATGACATTGTGCCCGATAGAATTTTCTTTTTAAGCCCTGAACAAGTGCATCTTATGAGAGTTGATAATCAGAAAATTAAATATTCTACGGTTCAGTTTTCCGAAGATTATTATTTGCTTTTTGCTAAAAATTCTGATGCCGAATTGCCGGTTTTTACCGACATTACAAATAATGACGATAAACATCTTTTTAGAAAACTTTTTTTCGATATAAGAAACGAAATTTTAAATTATAATCCGTTTAAATTCAATGTTTTACAAGGACAAATATATTTGTTGTTGTTCAGGTTGTTGAGAGTGTCAAAAATTCAGAATAGAGGTTTGCCCAAGCATCCTGAAATTATCGAAAAATATCAAAAACTTATTGACGAAAATTTCAAAGAAAAACATCTTGTCAGCGATTATGCTCAAATGCTCGGTATAGGCGCAAACTATCTTAATGTCCTAACCAAAAAACATCTCGGCGTATCGGCGTTAGACCTTATTACGGGGCGTATTATTTTGGAAATCAAGCGGAAACTTTTGGATTCGCCGTTAAGTATTTCTGAAATTTGTTATATGCTCGGGTTCAACGAAGTGTCGTATTTTTCACGATTTTTCTTTAAACATACTGGCGAAAGGCCGGTCGCTTTCAGAAACAGAATGAATAAAATGTATCAAAAAACTTAACGCTTTTTGATACATTTTTTTTTATTTTTTTATGGTTCTAACGGCTCGCCTAACGATGAATCTTCAAGATTGTTGTCGTTGAGTTTAAAGCGCATAAACTGTTGATTTTCTTTTGTGTATGGTTTCCAATCGCCACTGTTTGCGCCGTTAGGATCGTTGAATTTTGTAAAGTTAGACCACGCTGAAAGCATTTTTTCTGACAAATCCCAATCGCCCTGACACCACGGACGCCAACAATGTTTCAGCGATTTGAAAACGTACCACAAATCCGAAGAATGAAATGCGCCTTTCAAATTGTCTTCCGGGTGGCTGCCGTCATCGGGTAAAGGGCGTGCAAACTGATATGCCCATGCTTTGTTGCCGTTTTCTTCTCTGTTAAGACAAAAATCCGCAACCTGACTCACCATACTGCCTGGGTCATGAAGTGTACAACCAATCATATAAGGTACGTCAGCGATTTCGTTGGATAAACACGCATCGTCAAAGGATTTTGTTAATACATAACCGTCAATAAACGGGGCGATAGGTCCTGCGTTCAAACAAGTGCGTTTGCCGGTAACGTTGGTGTAAAGCGCACCCATGGCAAAAATCATTTCTGTTGATGCTGAGCGTAAGTCTTTGAGCGTTTTGAGGTTAGCCCAATCGGTAACTTCTTTGATTTGTTGTTCGGCTTCTTTAAGTGTTAAATGTGATTGACGGAAAAATGCCGGAACTTCAGTATTTTCGGGTTTTAAAAGTCCGCTTGCGCTCATAATAATGGCTTTGTTGAAAAGGCCTTTTGTCAGCGGAGAGGCAGCTAAAAATTTTGTGCTACGACCGCCCGCACTTTGTCCGAAAATCATAACGTTGTCGGGGTCGCCGCCAAACTGTGAAATATTTTTCTTAACCCATTTCATGACTTCGATTTGGTCAAGAGTTCCGAAATTTCCGGTTGCGTGTTCTGGGTCTTCGGCAGAGATTTCAGGATGGGCAAAAAATCCAAAAGGTCCTACGCGGTAATTAAAAGTTACGAGAACAACATCTTTTGCAGCCCATTCTTGACCGTCAAATTCTGGTTCTGAACCCCAGCCTTCACGTAATCCGCCGCCAAAAATCCAAATTGCAACGGGAAGTTTTTTTTCGGGTTGAGCCGAGGCTTTGGTGTAAACGTTCAAATAAAGACAATCTTCGCTGTAAGTTTTTTCGTCGCCGTAACCCCATTCAGTAGTGTAACCGCCTTCGTAGTGAGCGGCTTGAAAGGCTGGATGACCAAAACTGTCGCATTTTTTTACGCCTTTCCACGGGATAACGGGTTGTGGCGCTTTCCAACGGTTTTCTCTAATCGGTGGCGCTGCGTAAGGAATACCTTTATAAACAATAACTCCCGGAATTTCAGTATTAACACCCTGAATCTGACCGCCTTCTATTGTCAGTATAGGATTTTCTTGAACTGTGTTTTGCGTAGTTGTTTGTCTGGAACAAGACATCAGCAGCATAATTCCGGCTGCAAGCAAAAGTATTTTTTTCATAATATAATGTTTAAAATTTTTTTTGCAAAAGTAGTAAATCTACAGAAAAAAATTATGTTTTCTAAAAAAACTTATTTTTTATGCGAGGAAAATTATATTTTTTAGCAAAAATAATAATATTTGGGAAAGTACAAAATATATTACGTACCCCTCAAAAAAATCTCAAAAATTTTCAGTTCTTTCAAAAAATTTTCTTACCTTTACACCGTAAACTTTTAAAAAAACGTGATTAATTATGGCAGAAATGGGACTTGGATACGGAAGTGAGTTTCAATTCTATCTTATTCACTTAAATTAGTAAGCAAAAAGTTTTTTTGTAAAAATCTTTTTTGTTATTTTTGCCGTTGAAACAAAAATAGGCACATTATGAATACAGAAATAGTACAAAAAATTTTAGCCGAATACTTTAAAAACCAGCCGGTTTTAAAGGCTTGGCTTTTCGGGTCGTTTGCTCGCGGTGAAGAAAACGAAGCAAGCGATGTGGATATTCTTGTTGTTATTGACCG
>JAFYDK010000094.1 GCA_017544805.1 Bacteroidales bacterium
AGTTGATTTACCGAATCAGACGATTACCAACCTTGCAACGGGAAAAAGTGAAAAATTCGACATCAACGGTTACAAAAAACATTGTCTTATGAACGGTCTTGACGATATTGACTATCTCTTAACAGTTAAAGACAAAACCGAAAAATACGAAGAAAAAGTAGTGAAATATTAGTTCAATTTTTCCATACAATAATTAAATCCGCATTTGCATCAAACAACCGCAAGTGCGGATTTTTTTTATAAATTATTGTTTTTTTTTAAAAAAATGTAGAATAAAAAAAAATTTGCATTTAGGGGAAAATTTTTGTAATTTTGCGAACATTAAAAAATTAGATTATGGAGTTTTTACGGGTGTTTTTGGTTGTTTTGGTGATAATGGCGTTATGCTTTTTAGGATTAGGAATACAGATTTTTTTCAGCAAGAAAAAGCGTTTTCCTCAATACGAAGTCGGTGAAAACGAAGAAATGCAAAAACGCGGCATTTATTGTATGCACCAAATGCAACAAATGATTGACAACGAAATCATTTTCAAAAACAAACACGCAAATTGCGAAGGCTGTGCATTAAGAACTGAAAATTGCGGTTTCAAAAAATCAAACGCATAAAAATTAAAAATGGTAGAAATACTTGATACTACACTGCGCGACGGTGAACAGACGGCGGGAGTTTCTTTCAACGCCCATGAAAAACTCGCAATCGCCCGTAAGTTGTTGGACGATATAAATGTAGACAGAATTGAAGTGGCCTCAGCGCGGGTTTCTTCGGGCGAGTTGGAAGCGTTCAAAAAAATCTGCTCTTGGGCTGACAACGCCGGACAAATTGACCGCGTAGAAGCCTTAGGATTTATTGACAACGGCATTTCAATAGATTGGATTGCTAATGCAGGCGGAAAAGTCATAAATTTACTTTCAAAAGGTTCGCTCCGTCATGTTACAATGCAACTCAAAAAATCCAAAGAAGAACATCTTGAGGACATTAAACGCAATATCGAATTAGCTAAAAACAAAGGTTTAGAGGTCAATCTCTATCTTGAAGACTGGTCAAACGGCATGATTTCATCGCCGGATTACGTTTATTATATGCTTAATGGTCTGCGAGATATGCCGATAGAACGCTTTATGTTGCCTGACACTTTAGGCATTTTAACGCCTGACAAAACAGAAGAATTTTGCAAAGCGATTGTTTCTGCTTATCCTGACAAAAAGTTTGATTTTCATGCACATAACGATTATGACATGGCTGTTGCTAACGTTTATGCGGCTTTGAAAGCGGGCGTAACGGGTATTCACACCACTGTTAACGGACTCGGCGAAAGGGCAGGAAATGCACCGCTTGCTTCTGTACTCGGAATTTTGAACGATTATTTGGAAATTGACAACAATCTCAACGAACACAGAATCACTGATATATGCCGTTTTGTTGAAACGTTTTCGGGCATTAGAATTCCTAACAACAAACCGATTGTGGGCGAAAGTGTTTTTACTCAATGCAGCGGCGTTCATGCTGACGGCGACAACAAAGCAAACCTTTATTTCAACAAATTGTTGCCTGAAAGATTCGGACGCGTGAGAACGTATGCGCTTGGCAAAATGTCAGGCAAAGCAAATATCAACAAAAACCTTGAAGAACTCGGCATTCATTTGAATCCCGAACAGATAAAACTTATTACAAAACGTATAATCGAGTTAGGCGACAAAAAAGAAAGCGTTACGACGGAGGATTTACCGTTTATAATTTCAGAGGTTTTAAGGGACGGTTCTTTGATTCAGGAACACGTTAAAATCATAAATTACAGTCTGAATCTTTCGCTCGGATTAAAACCCGTTGCAACACTCAAAATCTCGATTGACGGTTCTGAATACGAGGCAACTTCACCGGGCGACGGTCAGTATGATGCGTTTATGAAAGCATTATGGAAGATTTACGACAAACTCGGCAAAACACACCCGATACTTGCGGATTATAAAGTTTCAATACCGCCGGGCGGCAAAACAGATGCTTTGGTGGAAACGGTTATCACTTGGAACAACAACGGACAACTTATTCACACCCGCGGACTTGATGCTGACCAAATCGAAGCCGCTATCAAAGCAACAGTTAAAATGCTGAATTTAATAGGATAAAAAAATAGAATCTGCAATTTTTCCCACCTTGCAGATTCTATTTTTTTTAGTTTTATACTCTCAGAAAAAATTAAAATTCATTTCAATCTTAAAAATTCCTGACAATTATCAGGCGTAATTGTTTCAAATGTTGCATTAGGATAGTTTTGAATAAAATCATGCGGCATTTTAGCAACTTTGCCCGGCTTTTCTTTAAATTCAAATGCCATAATTTTGCCGTCAAGTTCTTCAATCAGGTCTATTTCCTTCATTTGCAATGTACGCCAAAAATACAATTGCGCAAAATTTCCAAGATAAAAATTGCGTTTCATACGCTCCGAAATCATAAGATTCTCCCAAAGCGCACCCCGATCGTTACGACTATCAAGCGGCGCAAAATTGGAAATCAAAGCATTACGAATACCATTATCCCAAAAATAAATTTTTTTGCCTTTTTTTATTTCGTTACGCATATTGCGCGAAAAAGAATCAAGTTTAAATATTATAAAACATTTTGACAACAAACTTATGTATGTTTCAACAGTTGCCTTATCAATTCCGATTAGATTACTAAGCTCGTTGAAAGAAACCTCACTGCCCACTTGCAAAGCAAGAGCTTTGACAAGTTTTTGCAAAACTTCCGGCTTTTTTATTCCTCTATAACTCAAAATATCTTTGTAAAGATAGTTGTTTACAAGTCCCGATAAAATCCGCCGTGCATCATTCGGGAAATTCACAACATCCGGATACGTTCCGTAAATCATTCTATTTTCAAGCATTTTGCTCTCATCATGAGAGCAAGTATGAGCAGAAAGTTCACCGAGAGAAAACGGAAATAACTGATATTCAATAAGACGTCCCGTTGCAGGTTCATTAATACGTCCCGAAAGTTCAAATGAAGACGAACCTGAAACAATAATATGTGTTTTAAGTTTCAGATCACCTATTTTTTTCAGTATCATTCCTATTTCATTAATACGCTGAGCCTCGTCGATAAATACAAAATCATAGTTGGAAAGAATATTTTTCAAAACAGTAGAGGATTTATCCTCAATTACAGCTCTGTCTTCCTCATCATCACAATTGAGAAAAAGTTTTTTGCCCTCAGATGGTAAATGTTGAATCATAGTTGTTTTACCTACCTGACGAGCACCCATAACAACGATAATTTTTCCGCGATTAAAATCCTCGGAAATAGTTTTTTGAATATACCTTTCTATCATAACAAAACTTTTTTTCGTTTGCTGCAAAATTATAATTTCTTTTTCAATTCCCCAAATTTATATGGAATTTAGGGAATAAATTCACCAAATTTATATGGAATTTAGGGAATTAATTCACTAAATTTAGTTAAAAAGTGTTATATAATTGATTTACAGAATAATACAATCTTATATAAAAAACATGATTTTTTCGGAATAGAATCCAAAAAAAACATGATTTTTTCGGAATAGAATCCAAAAAAAACACGATTTTTTCGGAATGAAATCCAAAAAAAACACGATTTTTTCGGATTTTAAAAATTTATAAATTATTTTTACAGAATAATTCTTTCAAAAAAAAGTATGGTAGAGAGAATTTTAGAGGAGAACAGTTAAAATGCTGAATTTAATAGGATAAAAAAACTCCTCTTTGTATTTTTCAACAAAGAGGAGTTTTTTTTATTTAAGAATCAAACTTTTAGTGATTTTCAACTAATCCCGAATAACGGATACCTTGAACATGATAATGGTCAAAATCATCAAATAAAATATAACCTTTATCATCAATGTACAAATCGAACTCAATTATATCATCAACAGTACCGTTGTTTTGTTTTCCGCCGTCTTTGGTAATTTTGCCGTTAAGAATCTTAATATTGGCATATTTTTCTGATTCGTCCCATGTTTTCGGATCATATTTGTAATTAACCTCCAAATTCTGAACGAAATCACCGTTTGAAGTAGAAAACTCGCCGGTAGATTGATTAATATCAATAGGAACACGGAATGCAAGATAATTACTTATACTTGAAGCATCACCTTTTGCTGCACCGCCAAAAACAGCCATATCAGAAATGTACATTTTGTCCGAAACATTAGCTGCCGTATTATAAGTACGGATAATGCCTTTTTCCGCAAACCATATCCCTTCTTCCTTCAGTTCGGCAGAAGAAATAATTGTACCGTCACTCAAGACTGCATCAACTGCAACAAACCATTCTCCTGCGACATTTTCGGTTGCCGTTCCGCCCGGCTCGTCTTTTTCACATGATAACAATCCAAAAGAAAGTATCATTAATAATAAATATATTTTGTTTTTCATCTCTTACAATTTTTTTATTACTTTATAAAGAATAATTATTTACCGCTGTTATCTTTTTTTTCTTTTTCTTTCCATTGAGCATAAAGCGTAACTTTTGCTCCATCAACAATCGACCAACCGGTAATATCAGTCTCGTCTTTGTACGAAATACCAGTGCCGTCCGCTTTGGTATTCCAACCTACAAATTCTAACTCACCGTTTTCAAACGTATTTTTTTGCAACTTAGTCTTCCTTCCGACTATTACAATCTGTTCAACAGGACTATCAGTTCCGTTGTTAGGTTCAAAACTAATAGTATATGAAGAAACATAATCTTTTACCAAAGTTGCAACACCGTCTTTTATATTAACAGAGGAGCCAAAAGTATATGCAAACGAAATAGATTCGGTTTGAGGATCGTATGCAGCCACAAATGGATCAAGTTCGCCTCCGAATACTGACATATCAGCACTCAACAACTTGATTGAATTATCCGTTCCAAGCGAAATGTAACCCTTTGCTTTGTATTTAGCACCATAAGCTCTAACTTGATCATACCAACCAAAATAAGCATCCGAAATTGTATACACACCAGGATAAACCAAATCAAGAGTTATCTTGACAGGTCCCTTCGATCCAAAGAAAGCTACATAATCCTTCAAAGGAAGAAATTTCTTTTTATCATCTTTAGGCGCAAATCTGCCACCAACATCTTGAGAAAGTGTTTTGTCAAGGTCTACGATATATGTACCGGAAATATCAACATCCGATTCAGGATCGTAAACGATAATAGTCTGTTTTATCGTCCAATCAGAAAGTTCTGTTGAAGTTGCGGCATTATAAACTACGGTATACAATTCGCTTTTAGCTGTCGAGACTGCATCAACCTTGTTTCCGGCACCGTCCTTAATTACGACGGTTACCTTATCGGTAACATCCGTTCCATCTACGTATACGGCTTTATAAGTTACTTTATAGTCGTCTCCTATCGGAAGAAACTGATCTACTATTTTTTCACCTTCGCCGTCCGTAATAACAGGATAATATTCTACAGCACTGTCGCTTTTAGTGTCCTTTTCACAACCCGCAAAGGTTATAACACTCAAAAGCATTAACAATAATATATATTTTCTTTTCATCGTTAATTCTTAACTTAAATTGTTAAACAATTATTTTTTTACCCAAAAAACAGGCAGTTTATAAATACCGTCAAAATTAACGGGGCAATTAGGATTTGCATTAGAAGAAACCGACGGATGCGGAAATCTTTCAGCAAGAGCATTATTGCCGATATAACTGCTGACATTGATAGGCGTATACAAAGTTCCGGAAACATATTTTTCAGGAGAATAAACTTTTGAAGACTCTTGACAAATATTTGCACCAGAAACATTTTCGTCGAAAGCGGGATAACGCAAACGACGGAGTTCGCACCAAACCTCAAAATTATCAACACCTGACAAAGCTAAATATTTTGCCAAACCGATTGATTTCTGCCAATTTGCTTGGTCATACGGATAATATGCAATATTTTCGTCTGCTCCGTCTACACCAGCACTTTTAAAACTCTGTCTGATTGCGCTTTCATAATAAAGTTTAGCATTTGCAGCATCACCCATGCGTGCATAATACTCAGCTTTATAAAATTCAATCTCTGTAAGAGAAAGCAAACTCAAGGGAGCGTCGTATGTCATAACGGGACGGCTGAAAGATGCAGAACCGTAAATATCAGTAAAAGTTGAAAAATTAGTACCCGATACACCGCCCATATAATCGTCTTTGTTGTTTTTAGTGAAGAAAGCCGCAATTCTCTTATCACCGCTGTTTTTCATAGTTTCAATCAACGTGGTATTTACAACCACATTGTACTGCACGCTAAAGTTAGAACCGAACTCACCGGCGTAAAATGGGTTTTCACCACCGGCACTCGGATTCCAACAACCTTTAAAGGCTACATCACTTGTAGGAAGCGGAGAATTGAGTAATTCTGCAATTTTAGGCAGAACATCGCTATCCACATTTGAAATCCTTGTATAAAGTTTCAATTTCAAAGCATTTGCAAAACGAATCCAAACTTCTGCTTTTTGACCGGGGAAAAGGAAATTCGTAGCAACAAGATCTGAAGTCTTTACTTTTGCCAAAACATCGTCAATTTCTGCAATAATGCCGTTATAAACAGTACGTCCGTCATCATATTTCGGCTGTTTGTTATCGGTTACTGACTCAGTATAAGGTATTGAATCGTAACAATCCACCATTGCAGCAAAAGCAAATGCTCTCAAAACGGTAGCAGCAAGTAAAGTACCATTATCATTACTTTCTTTTGCTTTATTAATCACGGTGCTTCCTAAAGAAATAACCCTTAAATAAAACTGCTCATAACCTAACGAACCTGTTGCTGAAGGTTTTACTTCAAACTGCGAGAGTTCGAGATAATTGCTTGTACCGTATCTCTGAGCATATTGTTCGGACAAAAAACCACCCACAATACGAAGATAGTTTCCGTAACTTGCAGCCAAATTCATCTCCACAGCAGGAAGAATCTGACTCTGGTTCAACATATCTTCGGTCGGCTTCGTCGGATCGTAGTTTATATCCAAATATTTATCGCACGAAGAAAACATCAATACGAATGCTATTAACGGCAATATAAAATATTTTTTCATTTCTATAATCTCCTAAATCTTTAAAAAAATTAGAATTTAACATTCAAATTCATACCCCAAATCCTGCACGAAGGATTGCTGAACTGTTCGCCGAACTGAGCAGCCAAATCTCCGTAATATCCGAATGTAGAGTTTTCAGGGTCAGTATAACGGTTGTGTTTGTCAGTCCAGATAAACACGTTGTTACAAAATACTCCTACGGTAACATCTGATAGTTTTACAGGATTAATCCACTTTCTCGGTAAAGTGTAAGACAAGGTTATATTACGCAATTTTGCGTAAGATTTTGAAACCAAATAATGTCCACAACCATCAACACCACCGTTAGCGAAATATTTACTCTGCATTGATTGATCCGTCATAGAGAGCGGAATCGTATTTTCAACATATACAGGACTTTCAGTAGTTCCGACATTTACAACTGAATTCGGAATAATGAAAGGATTACGCGAATTGTATACCGTATAAATACTATTTCCTACAAATTCGGTAGTTTCGATAGTTCTTGAGAACATATATCCGCCCTTGCTGAAACCTAAGTTAGCAGACAAAGAAAGACCTTTCCAAGAGAATGTTGATTTAACACCGCCGGTAAAATCAGGCTGAATGTTTTTGTCAGTATCAACTTCAGTACTTGTAAGAACTGCTGCACCGTTAGCATCTACGATGATATGTCCTTCGGGATCGTAGGTCGGAAGTTTGCAGTAGAACTCGCCGAAAGGTTTGCCTTCTTCAGCATACATATAAACCGCAAACGCACCCGTTGAATATTGAGCACCACGGATTTGTGATTTACCGCCTTCCAATTCGTCCGGCAAGTCAACAACTTTATTCACGTTTTTAGCGAAGTTGAAATCCAAATTCCAAGTGAAATCTCCTTTTCTAATAGGTTCGGTATTCAAAACGACTTCAATACCTTTGTTTTCTACTTTACCGTAATTTACGTAAGTATATTTGTAACCGCTTGCAGGATCAATCGGTAATTGGAAAATCTGATCTTCGGTTTTACGGATATAAGCTGCAAAATCAAGACCTACCCTTCCGCCGAAGAACTGAAGATCCAAACCGCCTTCCAACTCCGTAGTCATTTCGGGCTGGAGATTAGGATTACCCTTGCTCTGAAGTTTCTGATAAGCATTTATGCCTTTTACAGGAAATTCGATTGCTTCTGGAATATAGTTTGCATTTGCATACGCTTTAGTATAAGTGTTGTCGGCAGTGTAATAAACTCCGGCATCATTACCCGTTGAACCGTAAGCCAAACGTACTTTTCCGAAAGATAAAATATTATTTTCAGGAATCAAGTTTGAGAACAAGAAACTTGCCGTTACACCATGATAGAAATATGAATTGTTTTCAACCGGCAAAGTAGAAGACCTGTCGTTACGAGCAGAATAACCCAAATAAACCAAGTCGTCCCAACCAATTGTAACATCACCCAAAACACCAACCAAGCGGCGTTTCCATTCGTCATCGGTTATAGTTTGCTTTGTAGCACCGTTTGAAAGATTCCAATA
Source organism: Bacteroidales bacterium (assembly GCA_017544805.1). GTDB lineage: Bacteria > Bacteroidota > Bacteroidia > Bacteroidales > UBA3824 > UBA3824. The sequence goes on from JAFYDK010000094.1 coordinate 8,570, forward strand.
ACCGTTTTCGATAGTAAGATCACTTACAAGCGTTGATAACTTAGCAGAAGACCTTTCGTTTACGTTCACGCCGGCTGTTACAGAAATATCCAACCTTTCGTCTAAAAATTTCTTTGCCCAAGTTGCCAAAATATCATGGTTAATTTCCTGACGTTTTGAAAAATCTTCTGAAATCTGTCCGTTTTTGTTCTGTTCGCTGTACGGATAACCTTTGTTGTCCCACATAAGATCTTCGCTGATATTCATTTTCGGCACACCGTATTTGTCGTTATAATCAGAATAATCGAAAGAGAAACGGTATGTCAAAGTAAGATCTTTAATAGGATTAACATCAGCCTGAACTTTACCAAAAACCTCTTTAGTATCCAATTTGAAATAGTTGTTTTCCAATACCCAATACGGATTGCTTGCACCGTAAGGAGTAAAATAAGCCTGAGGAGTATTGAACGGGTCGTTGAAATCCGTCTTATCGGTAATAACAATATCTCTTGCAACCTGATAAATACAGTCAATCATCGAAAGACCGCCTTCATTATCAGTATTTACGACATTAGATTTTGAACGTGCAAAATTAACGCTTGAACTAAGTTTCAACCAATCGGTTGCCTTGTAAGTGGTTTTTGCAGAAACAGTATTACGGTTGTATGTATCAAAATCGCCCGGAATAAAACCGTTATCGTCGTTGATAGAATACGAAAGGTAATAATTTACTTTATTGTCATCAGAGGCACCGTTAATAGAGATGCTGTGAGCCTGTGACCAACCCGTTTCAAAGAAATCTTTTATATTATCCTCTTTTAAAGTATAATCGTGTGAAAGTTGTTTGCCGTCGTAAACAGGACCGTACAACTGTTTTGAACCGTCAAGTTTTGGACCCCAAGAACCGTTTTCGATAAAAGTCTGATTACCTTGCCAGCCCTGACCGAAATCGTTTTGAAAATCAGGCAACAAAGAAACTCTTCTTGCCATTACGCTTCCGCTGTACTCAACAACGAAGTTTTTGCCCTGACCTTTTTTACCTTGTTTGGTTGTAATAAGAATTACACCGTTTGCTGCTCTTGAACCATAAAGCGCAGTAGCAGCAGCACCTTTTAATACTGTAAGAGATTCAATATCGTTAGCAGAAATATTGGAGATACCGCCTGCCGACATAGAAACACCGGTTACAGAGGCATCTGCCTGACGGTTTGTGATAGGAATACCATCCACAATATACAAAGGCTGGTTGCTACCAGTTACCGAAGAAAAACCTCTGATAACGATATTTGACATTGCACCCGGGTTACTTGATGTAGAAGAAACCTGAACGCCGGCAATTTTACCTGAAAGTGCGTCAGCAACATTTGAAGTCTTAGCATTTATAATCTCGTCTGATTCTACTTTTGTAGCTGCATAACCTAAAGTTTTTTCCTTTCTTGAAATTCCAAGCGCAGTTACAACAACTTCCTCTACTGAAACATCATCATCTTGCAAATCAAAATCTATTACTGATCTTTCCCCGATAGATTGATATTCAGTTTGCATACCTAAAAATGAAACTGAAATAGTATCAGATGTAGCCCCTTGAGGAATTCTCAATTTATAAACCCCGTTATCATCCGAAATTGTAGCTATTGTAGTACCTTTTAATACTACCGTCGCACCTAAAATAGGCGCACCATCAGGTCCTAAGACCTTACCTGTAATTATTTTCTGAGCCTCTGCACTTCCGAGCCCAAAAAATAATAATAGTAAAAACAAAATAATTTTCCTTTTGCCCATAATTTTTATATTAATTGATTTAATTTACGCTGCAAAATTATGAAAAATTATGTTAATTTAATCTAAAGATTTGGATACGTATACAAAATAAGAAAAGTACTTACAACTATTTTAAGATAAATAAACCAAAGTAGATATATTTAACAGATTTTTTCTTTGGTTATTCCTAAATAATCTAATAATTTTGCAAAAATATTTGGTTAAAAACTTAACATTTTATATAACTATGAATAAAAATTTCATACTTTTCTTTACATTTTATATGGTTTTTATATGCTTTAACACCAAAGCACAAGAAGTATTTTTCCCTTTCAAAAACCTTATTAAAGAGAAAAATTTTGAACAAGCCGAAGCCTCAATCAACGCAGCATTAGCCTCTACGCCAGAAGACTGCGCCCTAAACTATGCCGCCGGCGATTTATATTCCGACAAAAGTTTCTCAAGATTCAGCCCACAAAAAGCGTATTCATATCTAAAAATCGCTAAAAACATTTACGATAACACAAAAGACAAATCAAAACTATTAAAATCAGGACTTTCCGCAACCAATATCAACAAAAAAATTTCAATCGTAACCGAATACGCTTTGTCTGAGGCCGAAAAATCAGGTTCACAATCTTCATACAAAGAGTTTTTGGAAATTTACGATTTAGCACCGCAAAGCCAAAAACAAACCGCTAAATACAAAAACGACATTTTTACTTTTCAAAAAAACTACACCGCCGATTGGAATTATCTGAAAAAATACATCAACGAAAACTTTGAAAACAAAGAACTTATTTCAATCATTCAGGATTCGATATATCAAACCGCTAAACGAAAACCCGAAATCGAAATCATAAAATATTGTTACAAAACATCCAAAACCACAGAATTAAGAGATTCATGCGTTTTAATGATGCACAAAATTTATGAAAATTGCGGCGTCTATAATTTTGACGAATTTTGGAAAAAATATCCATCCGCCGGTTTCAAAGAGCTGAAAGAAAAAGATGCTTTAGTAAAAGAAATTTTCTTAAGCGGCAACAAATTCTCTCTTGCACTTCAAGCCGCACCTTACAGAGTATCCTACAACGCCCTTTTGGATTTAATAAAAACCCGTATCAAAAGCAAAGATTATGAAGGCGCACTTTATAAAATTAACTCCTTCAAAAATTATTTTCTTTGTAATGAAGATTTCTTAAAACTTCAAAACGTTTTATCAACACCTGAAAGAAAAGATTTGAACATCTCCATAGCCGAAGAAAATTCCAAAAACGAGTTTCAATCCTCTTTTATTGATACCACATATTCTTTTGACGGCTCAGTGATGATTATCTCGCAAAAAAAACTTTCCGAAAACGAGATTTCGCCCTCGAAAAATCTTTTTATTTATTTTCTTGACGAGAAAGGCAATTTTTCTACGCCAAAAGAAATTAAAGCCTTGAACACTGCTTTCAACGAGACTTCGCCGAGTCTTAGTCCCGATATGCAGACTTTATATTTTTGTTCTGACGGTTACAACACGCTCGGCAAACGAGATATTTTTTATTCAAAACGTCTTGACAAAAATTCGTGGGACAAATGGTCAGAGCCTAAAAACATAGGCAAAGAGTTCAACACACCCGAAGACGAAAGTTTTTTTAAACTTTCATACGACGGCAATCAAGCGTTTTTCTTATCAAACGGAAAACTTTTCCGCTATGTTTTACGCTCGCAAGAGGCCTCAAATATAAGTTTAGCAATAATTTCAGGAAAGGTTTTGGACAATCACAAATCACCCGTAAAAGCAAATATTTGTTTGGAAAACCTTGAAACTCACCAAATTATAGGTCAAGTTTCAACCAACAAAGACGGTTTTTATACGGCAGTGCTACCACTTGGAACAAATTACGGCTTTTTTATAAGCGATAACAGATATTTTCCCGTTTCCAACAATTTAGATTTAAGCGGGAAAACCTCATCCATAAAAATCGAAAAAAATATTGAAGTTATAAAAATCTCGGAATTAGCAGTAAGAGGTATTCCGATAGTTCTTAACAATTTGTTTTTCAACACGGGAGATGCTCAATTGTTGCCGACCTCGGTTTCGGAATTAGAAAGGGTTTCAAGATTTTTGAACACAGGGAATTTCAAAGTTGAAATTTCGGGTCATACAGACAATCAAGGTAGTGATGCCGATAATCTGAAACTTTCACAAGAGAGAGCCGAAGCCGTTAAAAAATATCTCATAAAATTAGGCTGCAAACCTCAAATGTTAAAAACCGTAGGCTACGGCAAAACCCGTCCTATGGATACTAACGAGACAGCCGAAGGACGTCAAAAAAACCGACGTGTTGAAATCAAAATATTATAAAAAAAAAGAAAAACCGGACTGCTGAAAAACTATAAAAACTTTCAGCAATCCGGCTAAAAAATCTATTATCATGAAAAAATCTTATATGGACTTACCGTTTTTGAGTTTTCTACGGATTTTTTCAGCAGTCCAGTTGTGAATCGTTATCCAACGGGTCATCGGTATATTAAGACTTGTACAAACATAAACATGACCTTTAATGCCGGCAAAGGGTTTGAAACCTTTAGCATCTTCAAACGAAGGATCAACCATATCCATGAACATATAGTTGAAATTGATTGACAAAATATCGTAGTTGAAACCAAGCGTAGCGGCAACGGTAAGCATTTGTTTGCCGTCAGAGAGTTTTTCGCCGTATTTATCGCTTGACCAACTTGCCTTCAAACCTCTTGACATCATAAAATTGACAGTAGGTTGAACGCCGATATAACAATAAGACATATCACGGTAAATATCCGAAAAACCGAATTTGAAGAAAATCGGAATTTGGAAACCTAAAGCACGGAATGTTTCTTTAACGTTGTGTTCGTCGTTTTCGCTTGTGTATTTGTTTTGAAAACCGTAATCAACAATTTTTCCGCCGATTTGAAGACCCGTTTTGTTGTTTTTGAAATCCACGTTGTAAACTATGCCGACCTCAAAACCCGGAGTATAGGTAAAACCTTTTTTGTTTTGATACATATCACCGTGAGCAGTATGCAACAACAAGTCTTTAGTTTCACCGCCAAGGGCAGAGCCGAAACCGTGATTGATTCCTAAGACGAAATTAGCATACCTGTATTCGGTTTTGTTTTCGATTTCGCCTTGAGCCATAAGTTTATTAGAAAAACAAACAAGACTCATTAATAATATAATATATAATTTTTTCATCTTAAAAAGAATTTTTCTTGGTTAAACTTATAGTTTGTATTACGGTAAATATTCCCATGTATCGTTACGATATTTAAATTCAGCCTCACCTACAACTCTGCCTCGACCAAAAGAGAATATACCGCGGGCATTTTCCTCATATTCTGTTGAAAACAAATCGTCGTTTCTCGTAATAGAAAATCCTACTGCGCCCTCACGATAAATATTACTACAATCAGCGCATTTCAACCATTCGCCGGTCATAAAATCGTAAGCCCACAAGTCATTAAGCAAATCAGGATCAGAAGCGCCTTCAACGCCTTTTCGTCCCGTACCTACATAAAGTTTCTCGAAATTTTCACCGTCTTTTGAATAATTCAAATAGAACGAAGCTGCATTTGCTCTTGCGTCAAATTCATCAGGAGCAGAAGTTACTTCTTCAACATTCACCTCATCTTGACTTTTACTAGTTGATGTTATCAAATAAAATTTCTTTGAATAACCAACTCCCGGCAATGAAGATTCTCCGGTTCCTACAATCACACGTTTATCACAAATTTGACAAATCGGTTGATAAAGACCTTCCGTTGCTCTATCCTTTTGCGAGGTTTGTACTTCCATCCAAGGAAATCCTTCCTCTGTTGTTTGATTAAGACTCTTTCCATCAGAAGATATGCTATAGTGCGGCATTGCACCGTCATCCTCCACATTATATCTGAATATTTGAGGACTAACACCTTTTGAATTTTTACCGTATGCGATATAATATTCTGTTTTGTCGGCGAACTCAAGAGTAAAAGCAACGCAACCTTTAAGACCGCCCAAAGGATTATCTGCGTTATTTACTTTCGGATATATACCAGCAACACCATTAGAAATACTTACTGTAGCACCAATTTTTACTGCACCGGATATAGTTCCATCGGTTGTATAAAGCGTTTCATCACCCTTCTTATAGTAATAAATTATTTTACCGTTTTCATCCCTGGCATCAATTTCTTTACCATAGTTCGGGTGATCCCCTTCCTGACAGTATTTACCACTTTTTGTACTATAATATACTGTAGTATTTACAGGCTCACCACCCTGAATTTCGCCGCCGACCATATAAAGCAAAACATCATCATGTGCTTGACAAGGATAAGCAAACATTGCTCCGTTAGCTTTTTCAGTTTGATTATATGCTCCGTTTGCACTTGAAGGACAAGTTGCTAATTGCGTCCATGTATCATTTACTTTATCATATTTCCACAAATCACTATAAAATTTAGAACCCGCTTTACCTCCATAAACATAAACATCGTCCTTATAAGTACAGCAGAAACAATTTTGTCTTCCGCCGAAAGTAGTAGGAGCATCTTTGCGTTGAAACCATACATTATGAGGTAAATTTGTTGATACTCTGAGCGTTTTATAATTGTAAATAGTATCACCCTTAGTAGAAACTACGAAAGAACGAATATAATAAGCCGTATTAAAATCAAGATTATGACACTCACCGGTAAATGAAAATTCATCTTTTGTTGAATCAACTTCAGAAGTTTTCATATATTTTTTATTCGACATTACAACACAATTAGTACCGTCTACGGTAGGAGATTGATTTGTATGAGAATAAACATATCCGACATCTGTAATAGCATTTCTATCTAAGTCTAATTTTTGGTACTTTGAATATAATTTCAAAAAACAATCAAGAGTTTCTACTTTATTTTTATTATTAATAATAACATCAAAAGTGTTAGCCACAATTGTATCTGCGGCAGCCTCTCCGTACATAAAAGCACCTTCGCCGGTAACAATAGTTTTAGGAATAGTATCTGCGCCTTTTGTTCTCACATCATTTCGCGTTATAAGATACGCCTCCTCGCCTTGTTCCTTAATACAGCCGGTGGCAACTGCCAACGCCATAATTGCAGAATAAATAAACCTTTTTTTCATATCAAAAAATTTTTTTTCGTTTCAAAATAATAGAATTTTTATGTACTTTAACCAATGCCAAAAATCGTTCCAAAATTTTTAAAAATGCTTAAAAATTAATTGCTCAAGATTTTAGCCTCCACCCTGCGGTTGTTTTGTCTGCCTTCGGCCGTGGCATTAGAATCCCTCGGCTGATCGGGTCCGTAACCCTTGGCAACAACTTGATTTTCTTTTACGCCCAAAAGCAATAAATGTTCCCTTACAGCCTCAGCACGTTTTTGCGACAACTGAATGTTATATTGACGGTTGCCCTGATTGTCAGTATGTCCCGAAACCTCTATTACAAGATTAGGATAAAGTCTGAAAACCTCTGCTAAACGCTGCAACTCACCAAAAGACTCTTCCCTTAAATCACTTTTGCCGGTATCAAAAAAGACATTGTTCAACACAACTTTTGAACCCGGATCCATGGGCAAAAGTTTTATATCTTTTTTAATCTCTTGATAAGAAGTGGTTTGAGGAATGTCAAAGTTTTCGCTGTGAAACAAATAACCGTCTGAAGAAACGGTCATTGCATAGTTTTTACCGGATTCCAACATTACGGTATAATCGCCTGTTTCGGAATCGGTCATAATCTGCTGCATCACCTTATTAGTTGCGTTGTCGGTAATGGTAATTTGAGCATAAAGATTTTTAAGACCGTCATAATCAGTAACTTTGCCTTTCACAACGGTTAAGCGCATAGTTCTAATAATTTCGGGCTCTTCCAATTTCATAATCGGCTCTTTAGCCAAATCGGCTGCCAAAATAAAAGGAACAATCGGCGGCAGTTGTACGATAGCCTCATTCAAGAGTAAAACTTTATAAATATCGTAATCGCCTTTTCCGCCCTGCTGTTTTGAACAATAATATCCAATTCTTGACTCACCGGGAGAGAGTTGAAAAAAGTTTTCGTCAGTACCCGAATTGATTCCTAAACCGAGATTTACGGGTTTGTTCCATTTTCCGTTTTTGTAAGAGGTTTTCAAAATATCGAAACCGCCGACGCTCAACTGACCGTCTGAGGCAAAATAAATAACAGTGTCGTTGCTGCCAAAAGTTGCCCAAACTTCGTTGTATTGAGAATTAACAACTTCGCCCAAATTTTGAGGTTTGCCATATTTTCCGCCCTTTGAACGCATTTTTTTAGCATACCAAATATCAAAACCGCCTTGACCATTTCCCTTGTCGGTACAAAACAAAATCATTGACGAATCTTTTGAAAATGAGAGCGATACAACTTTTTTCATGATTTTTCCGGCAGAGAGAAATTTGGAATTTTCGCTCTTACGGTAAAACTGAAAAATTTTTTTCTCTTTTTTTAATACGAACATTCTAAGACCGTTAAGATTCATATTAACGGGATAATCAGAACAAGATTTGTTAAGTTTTTTCTGAGGGTTTTTCAAATCGACGAATTTGCCGTTTTGAGCTTTAGCAAAGAAAATATCAGAATTAGGATCGCCGTCTTTTCCGATTTTTTTAGAAACGTTGCCTTCCAAGACTTTAGAGCCGAAATACAACGACGAATCCAAATTAGAAAAAACAGGAGCAAGTTGCGGCATCTCGTTATTAACCTCGCCGTCAACCCACTGAACGACAGCCAAATCAGGAACATCTTTCAGCATAATTCCCAAATCGCACTGCGTTAATCTCAAGGCAACGGAATTTCTTAAAATTTTAGCAGTTTTTTTATCAAACATACTTGAACATTCGTCCAAATCGCGGCGGGCGTCCTCAAACATATTAAGATGCTGTTTTGAAACACCGAGCCAATACTGACAATCCGGCGCAACAGACGACGAAAAATCATAAGCATCAGTCAAATGTCTTAACGCAAGGTAGTCAAAACCCGACATCAACTCGCTAACGCCGCATCTAAAAAGCAGCGGAGCGTACATTTCATTGTAATCCAATGCCATCAAATAATTAGCGGCGGCAATTCTGTAATGCCCAACACCGCCTTGTTTGTAATGTTTGTTACCGATTTTAACAGCCTTCCAAGCCTCTTTTTTGCCGGCATCTATATTCAAAAATTCGCTTTTTTTGATTTTTGGAGCTGACTGCGAAAACGCTTGAGCGAAAAAACAAGCCGCAAAAATCAATGTCAGCACTAAATAATTTCGTTTCATCTTAAAAAAAACTATTGTTTTTCGATTAAATGTTTTGCAACACGCTTGTCGGCCTCTGCGCCTTTTAGATTGAATTGCAATTCTTTAGCGTTAGCCCTATTGTTGTAAGCAGCAATATTGTTGTAATCTTTTTCGATGGCTTTGGTGTAATATTGTTCAGCCTCGGCGTATTTTTTTTGTTCCATCAACATATTGCCGTAATTGATGTAAGCATCAGGATTTTTCGGATATTTTTCGATGCAGGTATTAAAATCCTTGATTGCAAGTTTATATTTTTTGGCTCTGACATACATATTTGCACGGTCGTTGAGATAAATGACTTCGTTTTCGGTGTCAATTTCCATTGCGGAATTAATATCCTCGATTGCGCCGTTAAAATTGTTTTGAGCGGCCTTTACCTCAGAGCGCAATGTGTAAATAAAAACAGCGTTAGGTTTTATTTCCAAAGCCTTGGTATAATCCTCTAACGCAGCTTTCAGATTTCCCTGACGGAAACGGGCAGCAGCTCTGTCGCAATAAGCGTATGCAAATTTTTCGTTACATTTGATAGCCTCCGTAAAAGATTTTTCAGCCAAAGCGTATCTTTCTTCCATGAAATAAACATAACCGTAATAATATTGAATTTCGCTTTTGTTATAATCCATTAATTCGGCTTTACGCACCATTTTGTAAGCGTTTTCAAAATTTTTGAGCCTTGCATGAGCAATTGCCCTTGCCAAATAATACTGAGGCTTTGCCCTATCGGAGATAACGGCATCGGTTAAATCCTGAAGAGCCTCTTTGTTCATTTGTTTTTCCAAATAAATGATTCCTCGGTTGTAAAGAGCTTTTGAATATCTCGGAGCATATCCCAACGCCCTTGAAAAATTTTCCAAAGATTTGTCCAAATCTCTTTTGTTAGCATCCGTAATTCCCTGATTATAAGCTAATGCGCCGTCCTGACCGCCGAGCACGACAATAGTTTCACTCGTATCGGTCTGCGCAAAAACGGTGGCAGAAAAAAACAGAAAAATAAAAAACAATTTGTTGAATTTCATACCTTATAATTTTTTATTACTATTAGCTACAAATATTTTTTGATTGCCGGGACAGTTGTAACAATCAAATCAAAATAATCTTTTTCTTTATCCAAAATCATTTTAGCCATACCCGGCATACCTTGCATAAAATACTTCAAACAAGTATATCCTCTTGACAAGACTGCCAAATCAGGAGATTTGATTTCTTTAGCCATTTTGTAAGCCTCATCAAAACAACGCTCTGCGATTTCAAAATTTTGAAATTTATTGAGCATGATTTCGCCTTGAGCCAAAAGGCTTACAACATATTTTTGAGTATCGTTTTCTTTTTCAAAATCCAAAAGTTCTTTATAATCAGCAACAACCTCATCCATTTTGGCAAAAGAACTTTTAGCAACGGCCTTCAAATCAGCAGCTTTCATAAAAGCGGCATCGTCTTTTTCGGCTTTAGCGATTTTTTCGGCGTTTTCGAGATATTCCACGGCAATTTTAGCGAAAGTCTTATCAGGAAAAACCTCTGAAACGTTATCCGCGTATTTCAAATCGTCAGAAAGCAGCAAAACGGCAAAATCGTAATAAACCTCGCCCATTGCTTCCCAATTGTCGGTATTTTCACCTGCCAAAGCAATTGCCTTTGAAATCATTTCAAACATTTTGCCATATTCTGAAAGTCGAAAATAAATTGATGCTAAAGATTTATAAATCTGAATTTTAACCTCACCACTTGAAACCTTGAGTTCTTTTAAAAGTTTTTTAAGAAAACCTAAAGCTTTTTTGTCCTCACCGTTAGAATAATAAAGCAATGCAAGATTTTCAAGACAGATTATCGGCTGAATTTCATCGTCGGCATTTTTGAAAAACGTATAAGCCATATCGGTATATTTTGCGACCTCACGGTAATCAAAACCGGCTTTAAGGCTGTTTTGAGCGATGTCCAAAGCCGTATCGCCTTTTTCGTACTCGGAGTCAAAATCTTTCAATCCGTCAAGGACTTTGCGGTAATAAGAGGCAGCCTCAGGATATTGTTCGAGCCTTTCGTACATTAAGGCTACGTTTTTGAGATTGTTGATAATACCGTCAGTATAATTGATTTTTTTGTAATTCTCGTAAGCCTGATGATAAAATTTTATAGCCTCACGGAATCTTGACATCGTATCGTAAGTATAGCCGATATTGTTGTAAACGTATGCAGTTTGTTGAATATCACCGTTTTCGATATAAATATCCGCTGCCGAAAGATAATTATGTACGGCACTATCATAATCCTTAATATCGTAAAAAGCATCAGAGGCCATCAAATAATATTTTGCAGCCTCAACATCGTTTTTATGAGCATCTTCGATAATTTTAGCGGCCTTCAAAATAAGTTCGATACCTTTTTGATTTTCGCCCAAATAGTTATGAAACTCACCCGCTGAATAATAACATTTAGCTTTTAAATATACGTCGCTGACTTGCTCGGCAGTTTCAAGAGCCAAAGTGTAATATTTTTTAGCGGAAAAGTTGTCGCCCAAAGCCTCTCCGTTTTCGGGATTTGACATAAAATCGGCAATGTCGGTATATTTTTGAGCAAGACTTTCAAAATCGCCTTCCTCTTTGAAAATATCCGCTAATTGCAAATGATTCAAAAGTGCCTCTTCCTTGCGTCCTGTATATTCGTAAATCAATGCAATAAAATCCAAACTCAAATAACGGAATTTGTTAGTCGGATTGCTTTTCAAAAAGTATTCAACAGCCTTTTTAAAATTTTTCAGAGCCTCTTTATAATTTTCCGAATCTTTTTGAACACAAGCCAAATAGAAACTACAAAGTCCCAAACCTTCGATATAGCCGCTTGTCTGACAAATTTCTTGAGCCTCCTGAAGAACTCTTTCCGCTCTCTGAAATTCTGAATCCAATCTCAAAACATCAGAGGCTTTGCACAAGGCTTGAGCGGCACTATTATAATTACCTGATTTTTTGTAAGTTTCAGAGGCTTCAAGAAAGTATTTGACTGCCTCGGAATAATTCTGAACTTGAGTATAAGCATGAGCAAGGATTTCCAAATTAGCCGCAAGACTTGACATATCATTTTTTTTCCTGTCACACTCCGTTGCCTTGCGATAACAATCCGCCGCCTTGAGAAAATCTTTTTTGCGCTCGTAAACCGTGCCTAAATTCACATAATTAAGACTTTGAGAGGCAGTATCATACAATTGTTCGTTAATATCCAATGCCAAAGTATAACATCTCAAGGCGAAATCATTATTCTCCAATACAAGATACATATTTCCCATATCGTTGAGGATTTCAGCCTGCTCTTTGTTCAAAGCGTTTTCTCTTGCCAAAGTAAGGGCATTGTTAAAAAATTCCATACCTTTGGCAAAGTTTTGTTGACAGCAATACAAATTGGCTAAAATATGATAATAATCGATTTTTTCATCGACCCTCATAAAATTTTCATCGCATTTGAGATAATATTTTTCGGCGTTTTCGAGGTCTTCTTTAACAAAACACAAATCGCCTAAATCCATAAAAACATCAATCAAACCCGCCTGAAAGCCTAAGCCTGAATAAATTCCGCCCGCTTTCAAGAAATATTGTTCGGCTTGTTGATATTTGCCTTGTTTGCCTAAAATTTCAGCGATGCTTATAGAAATAGAGGCTTCAAGTCTTAATTTATCGAAACAGGAAATTATGTTCAAGGCTCTATAATAAAAATCCAAAGCCTCGTCGTCGAAGCCGTTTATCGCCTGCAAAACTCCTAAATAATAATAACAAATACCCACAAGAGCCATATCAGAATATTGAATACCCAGTTGAAGGGCTTTTCTGATATACAAATTAGCTAACTCCGGCGAGTTTGTCTCGGCATAAACCAAGCCCATGTAACAAAAATATTGCGCATACTCGGCGTAACATTTTTCTTCCAAAAAAGTAACTTCGGTATAAACAAGATTGCTTTCGGCATCATCGTATAATTTGCGCTGAAAATCCAAAACGCCAATATTCAAACGCGCCTTTGCAAGAGCTAACTTATTGTTTAATTTAATTGCCGTTTTTTCTGCGTATTTAAACAAAACCATTGCTCTGTTTAATTCGTTGAGATAAGTATACGGCATACCTAAATAATTATTAGAAATAGAAATTAAAAGTTCATCACCCGTTTTTTCGGCATATTCGACGGCAGTGGAAAAACTTTCAATCGAACCTTTAAAATCGCTTAAAGCAAGCTCCTCAAGACCTTTACGGGAATAAGCCTTAGATTTTTTTTCGTTACCGAGTTTGAATTTTTCAGCGGTTTTTATCATCAAAAGTGCAAAATCCAAAGCTTTTTTAAAATAACTCAACCTATCGAAAGCAGCATTTTTAAGCCTGTAAACCTCGTAAAGTGCCTCTCCGTATCCGTCCTCTTGGTTAGGGAAAATTTCATCAAGACTATTATAAACATGGTCTGACAAATCGTCTAACTCCTTCATTCTGTACTCTTGAAGACAATATTCAAGCACACCAAAAACTCTTTTTAAATCCTCGTTAGAGAGGCTCTTGAGAAGATAAAAATCATAATTTTCGATTTTCTCGGGTTTCAAAAGTTCATTTTTATTGTTATATAACTCTTTTATTTTATGAACATTACATAAAACCTCATCCTTCTTTTCAAAACTTTTGTCCAAGAGGAAAGCCTCAATTTTATCACAAAGTTCTATAAGTTTTTTTTCTAAATCGGTATCAAAAATTATATGATTGCAATAATTTTCGCAAAGTTGTTTTACGACATCAATTCCACCGTAAAAAAATACATCGAATATTTCCTTAGAATTGTCATAAGTATCAATTTTGGCTAATAAATCCGTGATTCTAACATTTTCCAACAACAAAAGCGAAACATTATCCAAAAACAAATAACTCACAATCTTGTAAACACCGTCCTCCTGATAAACTACTCCGCTTTGAATCAGATAATTAAAAACCTCATTGATAACAAAAGGATTACCCATAGAAAACCTTTGAATCCTATTTGCCAAATCGTTTTCAAAATTATTTTTAGGAAATTTCTGATTAATCAGCCACAAAATATCGGCGAGTTTAATGCCCGAAAGATTTATAGTAACAGAATTTTTAGGATTTTCATCAGCTGAACAGAAAAATTCTTCAAGGTTAGAAATCAGCGGCTCAGAGAGATATTTGTAATTAAAAAAAACGTCTGTCGTCGGCGTTGAGGTAAAAATCATCAAAATTTTGTAAGGATTTTTTCCCAACGAAGCAATCAAAGTTTTTATCACGCTACGGCTCTCAGCATCAACAAAACTGCCGTTATCCACAGCCAAAACAATGATTTTCTCCTCTGACTTTTGCCTTAAAAATTTATCAATATTATAACCCGTTTCTTCGGGTCTTTGTGATAAATAATTATCAAGACTGCCGAAAAAATCTTCATTTTGCGTTATAATTTTATAACTGCTGCATACAGGATAATGCCCTACTAAAAATCGTAAAATATAACAATCTTTATCTTCGATGCTCTCGAGAAAATTCTCCAAAAGAGAAGTTTTTCCTACACACAAAACGCCGTGAATAAATACAGCCTGTCCGTCTCCTAAGGCCGCTTTATCAAAGGCTTGACTCAAAATACTGAGTTCTACATCCCGTCCGATAAAAGTATTCGCTTTTCTAACCATCTGTTATTCAATACAATAAACTTTCCTCTTAAGCCCGATTATAATCGGATAAAATTATTAAATATCCTCAAGAGTACCAAATTTTTTTTTAGTTTAAACAAAAAATGATTAAAATTGCAGATTATTTTTGGTTAATAACATGAAAAAAGCAGTTAAATTAATAAGTTTCACGGCTGGATTTTTAATTCTTGCCGCATCAATTACGGGTTACATTATATACCGTAAAGTTTTTTCGCCGAACATTTTTTTAAACGGCAAAAATTATCTTTATATTCCGCAAGATGCTGATTTCAACACTGTTAAAGATTCTCTTTACGCCAATTTCCGTGTAGAAGACAAAACAATGTTTGAATTTACGGCTCAAAGGAAAAACTACACCAACAAAATTAAACCCGGACGTTATAAAATTCAAGACGGCATGAGCAACAACGCACTTATAAACCTTTTGCGTTCGGGAGAGCAGTCGCCGGTAAATCTTACTTTCAATAATATCCGTACAATCAAGCAGTTATGTTCAAAGGTTTCGCATCAAATCGACATTGACAGCAATTATCTTTACTCACTTTTGCAGGACGATAATTTTATGAACAAATACGGTTTTGACCACATGAGTTGTTCGGCAATGTTTATTCCCGATACTTATCAAATGTATTGGAACACTTCAGCTGAAAAATTTATCGAAAAAATGTACGGTTATTATCAAAAGTTTTGGAACGAGGAACGCAAAGCCAAAGCCTCTAAAATAAATTTAACACCGTTAGAGGTCAGCACATTAGCCTCGATAGTTCAAATGGAACAAGCTCAACACAAAGAAGAACAACCGATAATCGCAGGGCTTTATATCAACCGTTTAAAAATCGGAATGCCGCTTCAAAGCTGTCCGACACTAATTTTTGCGTTAGGCGATTTTTCCATAAAAAGAGTTTCTGGAAAAATGCTTGAAACCGACTCGCCTTACAACACTTACAAAAATCCGGGACTTCCGCCCTCTCCTATCTGTTTTCCTGAAGAAAGCGCATTAAAGGCCGTTCTTGATTATGAACACAACGATTATTTGTATATGTGCGCAAAGAGCGACTTTAGCGGATACCACTTTTTCTCAAAGAGTTACGAAGAGCAAAAACGGCACGCTAAAGATTTTCAAAAAGAACTTGACAGAAAAGGGATTCATTAATAATTATCGGCATCAAGTTTGCCGATTTTTTTCCCTTTGTCGTTGTAGACAACGGCTTTGCCGGAACGTTCGCCTTTTTTGTATTTGCACTGATAACGCATATTGCCGTTTTCGTAATAATACGTACAGTCGCCGTGCCGTCTGCCGTTTTCATAATAAATTTTGGCTTTGATATTACCGTTGTTATAATATTCAATGTAATAACCGTTCAACTCGTCAGCAGAATATGTAGCCTCCGCCATTAATTTTTGACCGGGGGCATTACGGTAAAAATATGCCGTACCGTTCAACATTCCGTACTGATAATTAGCCGTTGCAAAAAGATAACCGCTTTCGTAATAAGTACGCCAAATGCCGTTAGCCTTATTACTTAAAACGTTACCCTCAAAATGCGTTTTTTGAATACTATCATAAAGCACATTGCAAGGTCCGTCCTCCAAAGCCTCATCTTCCAAAACGACTTTAAAACGCAATGAATCAATATCTTCGATATTAAGCGAATTTTCTGCTAAACTTTCGGTTTTTAGCGCAATATCCTCGCTCAAGGCCGTAGAATCGTATTGAATTGCAAATTTCGTCTTAAACAAACCGCCGCCGTTTACGAGCTGAAAACCGAGCCGGGCAAAACTATTGATTAATTCACGGTTGTTTTCAATGTCCTTTTTCTCCTCGGGGGTGGAATATTTTAAAAACGTTTCAAAAAGTTTAGGAGTCTGAATATACGCCGTTACATTGGATTTTTTGTTGAAACAAGATTTAAAATTATCGAATTTCGTGGATTTTACCATCGTTCTGCCTTGAAGATAATCGTCGATAATCTGTTTCAAAACTTCTTGAGAATTAGCAAAAACGACATAATCCTCAATATAAGTGAAATATGGTTTTTCGATTTTTGAAAACAATTTTCCGAAAAACATTTTAAAAAATCCTTTCAAACCTAAATAATTAATTTCAAAATTTCTGTAAGCCTCGATTTTGAATTTTACCGGCGTGCGCTTGTTCAAATGCGTTATAATATTGCCCAAATGCGCTTTAGCATTGTCAATTTTGTCGGCTTGAATCAAAACGGCAGCATCAATATCGCGGGATTTTTCGCTCAAAGGACGAAGTTTTGCAATCGTAATTTCCTGTCCTATCCAACCCAAGAAATCGTTTTGAATACTGATTCCGAGAAGTTTTTCAACAAGGGAAATATTTTTTTGCATATCGTCATACTCGGCTTTGTTGCCACGGATATACTCCTGAATCAAAGCATCATAAAAACTCTTGAAATCGTTGAAAGCAAGACTAAAATACAATGCAGTCTGATTTGAAATTATTTCGTAAGCCCTTGTTTTGCCGGGATCTACGCTCGCAAAAGCCCTCAAATACGAATAAACAGAATCCAAAGATGTACGGCCTGAAAGTTCAATTTGATCGTCAAACAATTCAAGATTCATAACCGAATAAACAAGCGACTGACAAATCATATCAAGACTTTCGGATTTTTCGGCGGAATAGAGCGAATAAATTTTGTCAAGCTGCTTAAAATTAACAAAAAACTTAACGTCGTTTCCCGTTAAAAGTTCGGAAGAAACAAATTCAAAATTGCTGTTTTCAGCCCAATAACCCGTGTTGAAATTTTTCAAAACTTTTTCAACGACACTTCTGTCAAGGCTGATAATCAAGATGTTGTCCGCTAACGTAAGATTTATCTGAAACGTATTGTCGGTTTTGTCGGTAAGAGTATAAATTTCATACTGATTATCTTGAGATATTCTGCAAAGCGTTTTCTTCAAACTGTAACCGCTAAGGAGTCCGAGCGATGCAGAAATTTCATCGTAATATTTTGAAAACTCCTGCAAATCAATAATATACGCCATATCCCAATTATTATCGGTTTTCATACCGCAGGCAAGAAGTTCACGGTTTTCAAGGATTTTGCGGGTTACGGCATTATCTTTCAAAAATTTATCAACGGTTTCAATATCTTCGTTAATATCGGAGAAATATTCCGTCGTTTTAAGATACGCCCAAAACTGACTTTTACTCAAATCGTTCCACGCTTTGGACAAATCGTTGGTCTGAGCCACAAAAAAAGCATCATCGGGCACGGCAGAAAATGCGTCCGTCGATGTCCTGCTCTTCAAATAAGTTTTGTATCCGAAATACCCCGCAATGGAAAGCACCATCAAGAGTATTACCACTAAAAATACTTTAAAAAATTTCATACCGAAAAAAAAGAAAATTTTTGATGTTGCAAATATAAATAAAAATATATAATTTTGCTTTGTTTTGACAAACATTTTTTCAGCATGAAAGGATACAGCAAAGCAATCATAATCGGAACAGTAGGTAAAGAACCGTTAATAAGATACATACAAAAAGGTTTTTCAAAAATTACCTTTCCCGTGGCAGTAGACGAAACGGTCATAAGTGCATTAGGACAAGAGATTGTAGAGACTCAATGGCACAACATCGTTACCTACGGAGAATTATCGAAATTTGCAGAAAAATATGTTCATAAAGGAGATATAATTTTTTTAGAAGGTAAACTTCAAAACCGTTTTGAATATACCGAAGAGGGTTTCAGATTCAAGACAACAGACATTTTAGCAAGCAGACTTGAAATAATTTCCCGCAGCAAAAGCGGTCAGGACACGCCCTTACCGGATGATTCTAAAGAAGAAAAAACAGGTTCGGCAATTCCCGGTTTTGACATCGACAACCTCAAGTTGGAGGTTACAAAAGATGATTTACCTTTTTAAGTTTTTTTGTTTTTTAAGTAAGAATTGGAAACTATTTTAAATACGATATTAAATTTTGCGTTAATTGCGCCTTCAGACTTCAGTGCGTACATTATTCCCGCCCTGATGATTGTAATACTCACGCTTTTGTTCTCACTTTCTTGGGCAAGAGGTGCGGTTGGCGTGTTAATAAAAAAAGAAAACAAAAACAAAGCAAAAGCAGCAATTTCGGCGTGGGAAATACTTTTAACAGTATTTTTTGCGCTGTGTGCCTTCTCATTAGTAAAATCGCCGTCAAATGTTTTTTCGCCTTACACGGCAGTTTTGGATTTTGGAGAATATCCGGCTTTGGAATATGCGGTTTTGTTTTTGATAACAACCTTTCTGCTTGTTATCTGCATTGAAATTCCAAGCCGTGTTTTCACTTTGGCGCAAAAAGAAAAATTCGTTTTCAAAACAAAATTTTTCGTAAAATCAGCTATCAAAACAGGTTCGTTGTTAATTTTTTCAAGCGTATATGCCAAGGAAAAAGAGGACAGCGACTCAGAACAAATTTCGGTTGCAATAGATTCTGGTAACACCAAAATCGGTGAAAAAGAAATTCTTAAAAATATTCTTCAATTCGGTGATACTCAAGTAAAAGAGATTATGACACCAAGGCACGATATTGTTGCAATAGAACAAAACGAAAAATATTCTGCCTTAAAAAAACTCGTTGTAGAATCCAATTTTTCAAGAATTCCTGTCTTTGAAAAAACGCCCGACAATATTTACGGCATAATTTACGTCAAGGATTTGTTGAAATATATTTCCATGGACGATAGCTTTGATTGGACAAGACTTGTAAAAAAAATAAGTTACGTATCGGAAAACAAAAAAATTTCTGACTTGTTAAAAGTTTTTCAACAGAAAAAAATCCACATGGCAGTCGTTTCAAACGAGTACGGCGGCATTTCGGGGTTGATAACAATGCAGGATATTTTGGAGGAAATCGTAGGCGAGATTTCTGACGAGTTCGACGACAACGACGAAATAATGTTTAAGAAAATAAGTGAAACGCATTATATTTTCGACGGCAAAATCATGTTAAGCGATTTTTACAAAACGCTGAATTTGGACGATGATTTTTTTCAAGGTGTGAAAGGCGATGCAGAATCCTTAGCGGGAGTACTTTTGGAAATGCGCGGTGAATTTCCGCAATTAGGCGAAAAAATTCCATACAAGAATTTAGTATTCATAACCGAAGCATTCAACAACAGACGCATCGAAAAAATAAGCGTTAAAATTATTTCTAATCCCAAAGAAGAAGAACAATGAAAAAACACATACAAATTTTTATAACAGTTTTTACGGTTTTCATGCTGTTTTCGTGTTCGCACAAGCCGACGCCAAAACCAAGAGGTTATTTTAGGATAACGTTTCCTGAAAAAGAATATTCGATTTATGATTCATTGGATTTGCCGTATAGTTTTGCGATGCCGAATTATTGCATTATGGAAAAAGAAAACTCAAGAGGAGCCGAAAAATATTGGACCAATATCGTTTTCAAAGGCATGAACGCCAAAATTCATATTACGTTCACTTTTCTTAACAACAATCTCGATACTCTGATTGAGGATTCGCATACACTTGCCTACAAACACACCGTAAAAGCCGATGCAATCGAAAAAATATCGTATTACAACGACTCTACAAGAGTTTACGGTCTTATGTACAATCTCAAAGGCAACGTAGCAAGTCCCGTGCAGTTTTATTTGACCGACAGCACGAAACATTTTCTCAGGGGTTCGCTTTATTTTAACAGTTCTCCTAACAAAGATTCGCTTTTGCCGGCTGTAAATTTCATACGGGAAGACATAAAACAAATTTTTGAAACTTTGCAATGGAAATAATATTATGGCATTTTTGGACAAAACAATAAAATCAGAAAATAATATCATCGGTTTTTGGAAAATCGAGGAAGAAAGCGCAGAACTTTTTTCGCTGTTAAAAGACTCCTTGAATGCAAGAGAATTGACTCAATACAAGGATTTAACGCATGAGAGAAGACGTTGCGAATGGCTTGCAAGCAGACTTTTGATTCAAAAACTACTCGGTCAGCACGCTGAAGTTTTTTATTACGACTCGGGCAAACCCTATATCAAAAATGGTTTCAATATATCTATAACACATAGTTACGACATGGCGGGTGTTATGATTTCCGACAAAAATCATATAGGTCTTGACATCGAAAAAATGAATTTAAGGATTTTGAAAATAGAACACAAATTCATGGAAAAATCCGAAATCAGCGGACTTAAACCTGACAACAAAATCCAAAGTCTTTATGTTAATTGGTGCGCTAAAGAGGCTATGTACAAAGCTTTCAATATAAAGGATTTTGATTTCAAAGACAATTTCCGTCTTGAAACCTTTGATTATCTTTCATGCGGCAAAGTCCCCGGCAAAATCATGCAAGGCGATTTAGAGAAAAAATTCACCATTCATTACAACGAATTTGACGGCTACATGACGGCATGGTGCGCTGAATAATTTTTTTAGTTTTTTTTAGGATGACGATATATCAAAAATATTTTTCACGGGACAAAAAGCGCATTGCCGTTTTGTTAGATCCCGACAAATTAACTTTAGAAACGGCGTTACGTTACGGTGAAATCATAGAAAAATCTCCTGCTGAAATAATTTTAGCAGGCGGTAGTCTTGTTAATAATCCGGTTGAAGAAATAATTTCAGCATTGAAACAATCCACGGAAAAACCCGTTGTTTTGTTTCCAGGCTCGGGTTCACAAGTTGTAAAAGAGGCTGACGCGCTTTTGTATTTGAGTTTAATTTCGGGCAGAAATTCCGAATATTTAATCGGTGAACACGTCAGAACGGCTTTTAAAATTAAAAAAACGGGATTAGAGATTATTCCGACAGGTTATATTTTGATTGACGGTGGCAAAATTACTTCCGTTCAATACATCAGCAATACGATGCCAATACCGAAAGACAAACCCGATTTAGCTGCGGCAACAGCAGTTGCAGGCGAATTTTTAGGTTTAAAATGTCTTTACCTTGAGGCAGGAAGCGGTGCTGAAAATCCAATTAGAAAAGAAATGATTTCAGCTGTCAGAAATTGCGTATCGCTGCCGATAATCACAGGCGGAGGTTTGCGCAGTATGCAAGATATTGAAAAAGCCTTTAACGCCGGAGCCGACATCACTGTCATCGGCTCAGCGTTTGAGAAAAATCCCGACTTTTTCAATTCTTCAATACTCGTTTAGTTTCTGTCCCACCAAGATTTATTATAAATCATAAATCCGAGGTTGAACATATAATAAAAATGACTTTTGCCTTCAGGCTCGTATCTTACAGTAAAGGCCAAAGGTCCGATAAACGTTTGATACGAAAGTGCAGCGTTGAAGAAATATTTGAAACCGTCAAATTTTCCACGTTTTTCATATTCGTAAGTATTTTTTTCTTCGTTAACAATAAGGAAATCCTTTTTGTACGGTTCAAAAGCGTAACCCGCAATTCTAAAAGTGAAATCCTCTGTAAATCTGTACAATACACCAAGACTTCCAGCAGCATATTTTGAAGCACGATAATCCTCAAAAAGCATTGTTTTGGTATAATCGGTAGGACGGTAAGCGTTAGTTGTAAGCAGCGTTGCCATAGAATTGTGCAATTCGTCATGCTTGCTTAAATTGAGTTCCACCGAAAACGGGAAACTGAATTTATGATTTTTGCTACCAAAAGAATAATTTTCGTAAGAAATATAAATATCAAAAAAATTTCTCTTTTCGGGCAAATAATCACTTTTTTCACCGGTAAAATCACTTCCGGGAATAAATTTTTCCCTTGCTTTTGCGTATTTTAATTTCAACATAAAATTCGTTCCTTTTCCCGGCATCGTAACATGATCCAAGGTTTGACGCTGATAAGTTACATGATAACCGTTATAATTCAAAGTCGTCTTATCTAACTGATTGGAAGACAGATAAACAGGTGAAATATTATACTGCTCAGAAAAACGTCCTAAAGAGGTTCCAAAAGAGAATTTACCCGCCATCATAACAGGCAAAATAAAATTAGCATAATATTCAAAATCGTTTTTAATACACATCGGACTTCTGGTGTCAATAAAGAAAACATCCGGGTCAGCCTCCACATAATTGTAACGGTTAAGTTGAACGGCAGTTTCAAACGAGAACTCAGGAGAGGGGAAATATGCTTTCATCTGAGCCATACCCGAGGTATAAAATCTTCCGAAATAACCGTTTACTCTTACAACAGTGGGAATATATGCGCAAAAAAGTTTTTCTAATTCCAAAAATCCTTCGCAATTGGCTGAAGTTGAGATATTTCCACCAATTTTAGCGCAAAGGGTTTTACGTCTTGTAAGTTCAAGGTCAAGACCGTATCTTTCAACATTAGGATCGTAATTCGTTGTAGGATAAATTCTGTCCAAAGTTATATCGGCAGCTATTTTATAAAATTCACGTTTCATATTTGCAAGCGAAAGAGTATCATGCTTGAAATCCTTGAAAGATGCCAAAATATATTTTGAATGAGAATTTTTAAGTCCCGTACCCGAAATGGAAAAACTGTCAAAAACCAAAGGATGAATTTTGGCTTTGAAATTACTTCTGCGTTCAAAATATTGTTCATCGGTTACGTGCCTTTTAATCAAAGCTTTAATAGAATCTATTTTTTCATAAACGGCATCGTAACCGCGGCGGATTAAATCTTCACAAGGCGCAAAATCCAAAGTGCTGTGATTTAGGACATCCGGCACAATCATAATACCTTTGCCTTGAGGAATTACATAATTGCTTGGGTCCATAACCATATTTTCGATTTGACTAATCAAATCGTCCTCCTTAGGTTTTTCGTTGTTGGTGCTGACCTGAACGCCGAGAATAATATCGGGATTAAAATCCTTTTCCATAACGTCAATCGGACAGTTGTTGTAAATACCGCCGTCAAAAAGCAGACTTCCTTGAAAAATCACAGGTCTAAAATAAAGCGGAATAGCCATCGAAGAACGTACAGCCGTACTCAAATGCCCGTTTCTGAAAATAACGGATCGCTTTTTGTAAACATCGGAAGCCACACAACGAAAAGGCACCATCAAAGAGTCAAAATTATAACCCGCAGCCGCAGCCGCCGGACCCATTATTTCCTCAAATGCGAAATCCATTTGATGCGAAGAAATAATATTGGTGGGAAGATAAATTTTTAAGACGGAATCAACCGCCATTCTAAGTTTAAACCATTCCGAGGTTGGATCATCCTGTTTATAAAAATATTTCAATTCATCGGCAGTCTCTCCGGAAAGCCATTTTTTAAAATCATTGGAATTAAAAATTTCAGTCATCTCGTCCGTATTATAACCGGAGGCATACAAAGCTCCGATAATCGAACCCATAGAAGTTCCTGTTATATAATCAATCGGGATTCCTTGCTCTTCCAAAGCTTTAAGAACGCCGATATGAGCCAAACCTTTAGCACCACCGCCGCTTAAAACTAATCCGACTTTTTGTGCAAAAACCTCATTGAGGCAAATAAGTAATGTTAAAACAAAAAAATAGATTCTCTTCATTTTTTGGGATGGTTTATTTCAATAATTTAATACCGTCTTTATTGTTGCAATCGATTCTGGGAAAAACACTTATACCCTTTTTTACAGACTCTTTGTCCATTCTCTGATAAATAAAATCGTAAAGTATTTTCATATCAAGAGTTATACGGTTTTTACCAAAAGTCTGCATAGCCGTCAAAAGATAATGAGTAAACATTCCGTGCGAAGTTGCCTCCACGACGGGATTGTACTGCTGACCGCCTGAGGCATAAAGCAAACACGTAGAATTGTCGCTGACAACCGGAAAATGCGCATTACTCCAAACCGTTCCGCCTTTGTTCACAAAACTATTTCCAAAACGGTCAAGACCGGCAAAAGTAGTTTCAAACATACAAATCAAAGTTCTGGGTTCCAAGGCTTTAATATCTTTTATCATATCCAAAAGACTATAACCCGTATTTTGCGGAGAACCGGACTCGGATTCAAACATCATTAAATAAGGTGTAGTCTTGGCATTCGGACACATACCCAAGCCAGAAAAATAAACGATAATATTTTCAGCTCCCGTCAAAACCTTGCTATGAAGTTCGCCCGCCATAGAGAACACACTTTTCAAACGCTGAAGATTTGCATTTTGATTCGTTAGATAAATAATATTTTGTCTTGGAACATTTATAACTTTCACCAAATAATTATAAACCGCTTTCGCATCATTGTTAGCATAAACGGCTTTGGGTAAATTCAAATAGTTTTCGATACCGATAACAACGGCACAAACATTCCGCGCATTGTTGAGCGTTATCGGGAAAAACGAGTTAATATCCTGAGAATTATCCTCACGGAGATTAATCGTAAAAGATATTTTTCCGGCCTCATCACGATTAATCGGGGGAATCAGAGAATTTGTCGGCACGTTGAAAGTAATGCTCTCCCCTAACCTATCTTTGTCGTCGGTAATGTCGATTTTGAATTTTATGTTTTCCAGATTACAAGCCTGACTCACTTTGAAGGTCAATTCCAAAACTTGCGACTGATAACGCTCTATATTATTCAAAATCAGATATTTATTGGGGCTAATAATTTTAACATAATCGCTGATTGCATAAAACACAGCCCGTAAATTTGCACATTGTCCATAACTTTGATTTCTTAGCGTTATAGCCAATTTAACCGTTTCACCGGGCTGAATACGGCAATCACCGTTACCGAAAACATCGGAGTTAATTCCCGTATTATCATCAATTTCGTAAGATGCAACCCTGAGTTTTGCCTTGTAATCGGGCAAAATTTCATAATTTTTAGTACCATAAATTCCGAAGTTATAAACCTCCGCTTTTTGTTTTCCGTAAAGAATTACGCCCGCATTATCACCGAAATATTTTTCAACAGGTAAATGCGTGATATACTTTCCGTTAATAAAAAACATCAATTCGCCTTCCGAATATTGAACACGGAATTTATTTGTTTTACCTTTTGGATAAATCGCTTTTGAGGCTGTCGGATAAACCAAATATTCGCCTTGAGAGCCTTGTGTTTTTTTTCG
The DNA here is from genome assembly GCA_017544805.1 of Bacteroidales bacterium. Classification (GTDB taxonomy): domain Bacteria; phylum Bacteroidota; class Bacteroidia; order Bacteroidales; family UBA3824; genus UBA3824. The sequence goes on from JAFYDK010000094.1 coordinate 34,292, forward strand.
GATATAATATTTACCTTCGTTAGTGATGACAAAAGAAAAGAAACCGCCCGAACCTTTGCCCCAAACGATTCCAATACCGTTGTTGTTATCACCGGAAATAATTTTAGCCTCCGTTTCAATAAAATAATTCGTTCCCAAATAAAGTTTTGTAGGAATATCGAAAGTCTTTGAACCGACAGACTGAAAATGTTCAATATAATAAATGCCACCGTTTACGCTCGCCGAATAGACTTTTGTAATGTCTTCAGGCCAGCCAGCGTAGTTTGAAATAAAAGTCTCATTAATAACTGTTTCCTTAACTTGCGCAAAAGAAACACTACAAAATATTAACGATATTATGAGTGGCAAACATTTGAACATATATTTCTTGGGTTAAACAAATTTAGTTATAAGCGTTACTACCAAAAGCAAAAAAATAACGGCTATCATACCTTTGCAAGTTTGGTAATAATTGTGTTTTGAAAAGAAATAAAAAATTATCGGAACAGGCAACGCACATACAGCAATAATTTGCATAAGTGTTTTAAAATTAAGCCTTTGAGTTATTAAATCCGTCAAAGGTATAGTCGGATAAAATTTTATGTACCAATAAAATAAGAAAATTACGACAGGAACTACAAGAGCGATAGCCACACCTGTCAAAATTGTATTATAACCTTTCGTTTTTTGATTTCTACTATGAATTTCCATGATTTTTAATTAGATCTTCCGCTGCAAAAATAACAAAAAAATTACGAATTACGAAATACGTAACCCGTAATTTTCATTTTTTCAATTCACAATTTTTAATTTTTAATTTTCAATTTTCAATTATGAATTATGAATTATGAATTAAAGTTCCCTTACTGCGCCCTTGTCAGCACTTGAGGCATGAGCGGCGTAAAGTTGTAATGCGCGTGAAACTTTTCTGTCGCGTTTTGGTTTGTAACCTTGAGGATCGGCATCCATTTTTTTGCGACGGTCTTCCAACTCCTGATCAGAGATTTTAAGATTTACGCTACGGTTCAAGATATCAAATTCGATAATATCACCGTCTTGAATCAACGCAAATTCGCCGTGAGAAGCCGCCTCAGGGCTAACGTGTCCCACAGAAAGGCCTGAAGTTCCGCCCGAAAATCTTCCGTCAGTAATCAAAGCGCATTTGTCGCCTAAATGTTTTGATTTAAGATAAGAGGTCGGATAAAGCATTTCTTGCATTCCGGGTCCGCCTTTTGGACCTTCATATTTGATGACAACAACATCACCGGCTTTTACTTTGTCGCCAAGAATTGCTTCAACGGCTTGATCTTGAGAATCATAAACTTTTGCCGTACCAGAGAATTTAAATATTTTTTCACTAACACCGGCCGTCTTAACAACGCAACCGTCTTTGGCAATGTTTCCGAACAAAACAGCAATACCGCCGTCTTTTGTATAAGCATGATTTAAATCGCGGATACAACCTTTTTCTCTGTCAGTATCAAGACTTTCCCAACGGGTATCTTGAGAACCGACTTTCAAAAGTCCGATTTTACCGCTTGCTGCTGAAGTGTAAATATCTTTAACTTCTTCAGGCACAGGATTTTGAAGAATTGAATATTTTTCAACGGCCTCGCCTAATGTCAATCCGTCAATTCTCTTGCAAGTTAAATCCAAAAGTCCGGCTTTTGCAAGTTCGCCCATAATGTTAAGAACGCCGCCTGCACGGTTAACCTCTTCGATGTGATAATCGTGAGTATTAGGCGCAACCTTGCAAATACATGATACTCTGCGTGATAACTCGTCAATATCTTTCATCTTGAAATCAACACCTGCCTCACGAGCCACTGCCAAAAGGTGAAGAACGGTATTCGTTGAACCGCCCATCGCAATATCCAAAGCCATTGAATTAAGGAACGCCGGTTTTGTAGCAATACTTAACGGCAACATTGAACTATCGTTGTCGTTATAATATTTGTATGCGAGTTCTACAATGCGTTTTCCTGCTTTTTCAAAAAGTTTTACACGGTTTTTGTGAGTTGCAACAATAGTTCCGTTACCCGGCAAAGAAAGTCCTAAAGCCTCTGTTAAACAGTTCATTGAATTAGCGGTGAACATTCCTGAACAACTACCGCAAGTAGGACAAGCGATTTTTTCAACTTTTGAAAGTTCCTCTTCCGAAACGCCGTTATCGCCGCCCATAATCATAGCATCGATAAGGTCGATTTTACCGTTTTTGTAACGTCCAGCCTCCATAGGTCCGCCTGAAACAAAAACCGTCGGAATGTTAAGACGCATTGCCGCCATAAGCATACCGGGAGTGATTTTATCACAGTTAGAAATGCAGACCAAAGCATCGGCTTTGTGAGCCTGACACATATATTCAACACTATCAGCGATAATCTCGCGCGAGGGAAGAGAATACAACATTCCGTCATGTCCCATTGCGATACCATCGTCAATAGCAATAGTATTGAACTCAGCTGCAAAACAACCGAGGTCTTCAACAGTTTTCTTTACGATTTTTGAACACTCGTCCAAATGAACGTGTCCGGGAACAAACTGCGTAAAAGAGTTTGCAATAGCGATAATCGGTTTGCCGAAATTGTTTTCTTTCATTCCGTTAGCACGCCACAAGCCGCGTGCAGCCGCCATCAAACGACCGGAAGTATTAACTTTGCTTTTTAAATCCATGATATTTTTTGATGTTTGTTTTTTCTTACGGTGCAAAGTTAAAAAAAATACTCTATCTTGACCAACATTAAATTTATTTTATTTTAATAAAATTATTAATTCTCACAAAGTTTTTTTATACCTTTGCGCCGATTTTTTTAACAACAAACAAAACAATTAATTAATCATGAGATTTATCTTCACAATCCTAATCCTTTTGTATGTAGGTGCAAGTTCTGCACAAAATTTTAACAGCAAAGATTCGTTATTTTCCAACAAAAAAGAATATCAGTTTTCGTATAAAAGATTGATTTTACCGGTATCACTAATGGCAGTCGGCGCAATAGCATACAATTGTCCAGAAGGGAAACCTAACACATTCAACCGACCCGCAAGATATTTATTCTACGAGAAAATGAGTGGTTCTCACGTTCATTTTGACGATGTTTTTCAATACGCCCCTGCTGTCGCATATTTGTGTATAGGCGGAAAAGAAAAATTTACGGACAGACTTTTGAAAACAGCTACGGCAGGTATTATTTGTTGGGCGATAGTAACACCGATAAAAGAAACTGCAGGAGAAAGACGTCCTGATATGTCCGCTACCAATTCGTTTCCTTCAGGACATACAGCAACAGCGTTTATGGGAGCAGAATTAATAAGGCTGACTCACGGAAAAGCATTGTCAATTCCGGCATACTTGGCAGCTGCAACGGTGGGTTGTTTCAGAATCCACAATAACAGACATTGGTTCAACGACTTAGTTGCAGGAGCAGGAATCGGCATATTGTCAGCAAGAATATCACATTGGCTTCTACCGATAGAAAAACGCGTTTTTTCTAAAAAAGACAAAAAAAGTTCAATAAAAGAATTTTAATTTTTCTCACCTTTTTTTAGCGAAAAACGACTTCATTAAATCAGCACATTCTTCTTCTAAAACGCCAGAAACGACTTTTGTTTTAGGATGAAGAAGCGAAAGATTTTGGCTTAAAACGCAGTTTTCATATTTTTGAAAGCCGCGTTTTATGTCTTTTGCGCCGTACACAATCCGCCCGATTTGAGCCCAAGACAATGCACCGGCACACATAACGCAAGGTTCAATAGTAACATAAAGCGTTGCCTGAGGAAGATATTTTCCGCCTTGAGAACTTGCCATGGTTAGAGCCTGCATTTCGGCGTGCGAAGTAACGTCATTTAACCGCTCGGTCATATTATGCGCACGGGCTACAATTTTTCCATTAACGACAATCACCGCCCCGATTGGAACTTCATCTTCGTCAAAGGCCTTCAAGGCTTCGTCCAAAGCCGCTTTCATAAATTTTTCGTCATCAGTCATGATAAAAAAATGTTGGTTAATTTTAGTGGGGAAAAAATTATTTCTCAACTTTCCAATCTGTTATTGTCCTGACGTTGTTTTCCGTTGAAACATTTACGCCGATTTTAACAACTTCTCTGCCGTCGTACTTGTACGGAATAGAATAGTTTTTGGAATTGATTTGCGCTAACGCATCATCCGCAGAGCCGTCTACTTTGAGTTCAAGTACAAAGATGTTTTTTTCGTTTTTGATAACAACATCAGTGCGTCCAACGGCAGTATTAACCTCAACCTCAGTATAAAATCCGAGCCATGTAAACATCACGTAAAGAATTGTCTGAAAATGCTTTTCTTCCTTATTGTTGAGAATATTTGGAATGTCAGACAAAAAATCTTTTAAGTACATGAACGCCTCATCAATTTGTCCGGATTTCAGAGCGGCATAAAATTGCTGCATTGAAATTTTTCCAGAAGAAATACTTCTCGGAAAATAATATTTCATCATATTCGACATCATACCCACACGGACTTCGTTGTTAGGATAGTCCAAAACGTATGTATTCCATTGCGGGTCAAAACTTTTGATTGTCAAATAGCCCGCCTGATAAAGAATTGGCCAAAGGCTGTCGTAATCTTCGGGCGAAACGTCGAAGTCGTCGGCAAACAATGTCTTTGGAGCAAGTCGCCTAATATCGGCATTGTGACGTTTCAAATGGTCGATAATGTACGACGATGTTGCCGTACCAAACCAATGATTATTGAGTTTTCCCTCGGCAAAGGCATTCAAAATGCTTGTAGGATTAAACATTGCGGGCGAATTTTCGCTAAAATGGTAACAATCGTATTGATATATCAATTGTTCCATCATTTTTTCGTAAGTGCAGTTGTGTTTTTCTGCCAAAACTTCGATGTCATCTTTAAAATAACTTTGAAGTTCTTCGTGAGTTATACCGCAAATGTCGGAAAACTTATCCCACATCGAAATTTTTTCAAGGTTGTTGATAGTAGAAAATATCGAAACCTGCGAAAATTTTGATATGCCAGTTAAAAAAACAAAACGTTCGTCTTTTTCCAACACTTTCAGTTGCTGATAAACGTTTTGTAATATAGATTTAACTTCTTTCAAATTACCATCATACAGATGTGCATTGAGCGGAGCATCGTATTCGTCGATAAGTACAACAACATTTTTACCAGTCTGAGCTTTGGCAGTTCTGATAAGCCTATTGAATCTTGCACCGTTGCTTGCTTCTTTGTCTATTGGAATAGAATATTTATTTTCGTAATCTTCCAATTGAAGGCTTATTGCCTTGGGCATATCGGCAATTTTTTCGTCTTTCACTGCCGACATATCAAGTTGAATAACAGGATATTGTATCCAATCTTTTTCCAAATCGAAAATTTTCAAACCCTTGAAAAGTTCTTTTTTCCCCTCGAAATATGCGTGTAATGTATTCACCAACAACGATTTGCCAAAACGCCGTGGACGTGAAAGAAACACGAACTTACGACAGCCAATCATTTCGTACATACGCTCGGTCTTGTCAACATAGAGAAAACCCTCGTTGATTATAGACTCAAAATCAGCCCTGCCTGTTGGATATTTATGCGGTGTTGCCATGATTTTTTACTCTTTTATTAGTTGGCAAATATAAAAAATCTATACGAATTTTCAAAAACAAAATTTTTTTCTTCATACTTTTCATTGGATTTTCTATAATACCCGCTAACGGGTATCAAAGTGAAATAATCACAACCCATCAAAAAAATTACTCGTTTAACTTTCAGCGCAAAAAAAATTATTTTTTTCAGAATATTAGAAAATTAATTCAGTTACATCGTTTTATTCCAAAAAAATTTGTAATTTTGGGGTCGGAAAATTTTGTTAAAAACATACAGTAAAAAATGTACAGAACACATAACTGCGGCGAACTAAGAGCCGCTGACATCAACAAAACAGTTACTCTCTGCGGCTGGGTGCAGAAAGTAAGAAACCTCGGCGGAATGACTTTCGTCGATTTAAGAGACCGCTACGGTATCACACAACTTGTTTTCAATACCGAAACTAACGCTGAACTTTGCGAAAAAGCAAGAAAACTCGGTAGAGAATTTGTCATTCAAGCTATCGGCGTTGTTACTGAACGTTCAAGCAAAAACAAAGACATTCCGACCGGCGAAATCGAAATCACCGTCAATGAACTCAATATCCTTAACAAAAGTGAAATTCCGCCTTTCACTATCGAAGACAACACTGACGGCGGCGAAGACCTTTTGATGAAATACAGATATTTGGACATAAGAAGAAGACCAATTATAAAAGGTCTTCAACTTAGAAACAAAATGTCGTTTGAAGTCCGCAGATTCTTGGACGGACACTCTTTTATGGAAGTTGAAACTCCGATGTTAATAAAATCAACTCCTGAAGGCGCAAGAGATTATGTTGTACCCTCAAGAATTCACCACGGAGAGTTTTACGCTTTGCCTCAAAGCCCTCAACAATACAAACAACTTTTGATGGTTGCCGGAATCGACCGTTACTATCAAATCGTTAAATGTTTCAGGGACGAGGATTTACGCGCTGACCGTCAGCCGGAGTTCACGCAAATCGACTGCGAAATGTCATTCGTAGAACAAGAAGACGTACTTCAAGTTTTTGAAGGTTTGGCAAAACATCTTTTCAAAACCGTCAGAGGCATTGATATGAATTATCAATTCCCGCGCATGGTTTGGAAAGACGCTATGGAGCAATACGGTTCTGACAAACCAGATATTCGTTTCGGCATGAAGATTCACAACATCACAGACGATGTTAAAGGTCATAATTTCAAGATTTTTGACGAGGCTGAATACGTTTGCGCTATTGCTGTCGGCGGTTGTGCTAATTATTCACGCAAGCAAACTGACGAACTCACCGAATGGGTAAAACGTCCGCAAGTCGGCGCAAAAGGTCTTGTTTATATTAAATACAACGAAGACGGAACAATTAAATCGTCAGTTGATAAATTCTATTCGCACGAAGAACTCACCGAAATCGCTAAAAAATCAGGTGCAGGAACAGGCGATTTAGTTTTAATCCTTTGCGGCAAAAAACTTCCTGTTCTAAACCAAATGGGTGTTCTTCGTATCGAAATGGGTAACCGCTTGGGACTCAGAGATAAAAACATTTTTGCACCGCTTTGGGTTGTTGATTTTCCGCTTTTTGAGTGGGACGAGGCAACACAAAGATTTTACGCAATGCACCACCCGTTTACTTCACCCAAAAAAGAGGATTATGACATCTTGGAAACAAATCCGGGCGAGGCAAGGGCTAACGCTTACGACCTTGTAATCAACGGTGTAGAAATCGGTGGCGGTTCAATCAGAATACATGATTCGGCACTTCAAGTAAGAATGTTCAAACTCTTGGGCTTTACTGAAGAAAAGGCTCAGGCTCAGTTTTCGTGTCTTATTAACGCTTTCAAATACGGTGCACCTCCTCACGGTGGTTTGGCTTTCGGTCTTGACCGTTGGGCTGCGTTAATGAACGGTTCTGATTCGATAAAAGACGTTATCGCATTCCCGAAAAACAATGCCGCAAGGGATATTATGATTGACGCTCCGTCTAAAATTTCTGACGAACAATTAGACGAATTGTCACTAATTATAAAACCCGAAAAACAATAATGAACGACACAAAAAACATAATTAACCGGATGTTACAAGCATGTAAAAATATCATGTTTGTAACAGCCGATTATAATATGTACGGAGAAATTAAAAAAACTGAAGAAGTTTTTGATAATATCCGTACTAATGTTATTGTTATAATCGAATGTTTCATAATGCTCGACGAAAGTACCAAAAATATTTTGCAATCTAACGTCGAGATAAAACAATACACGGATTTTTCAAGCATGGAATACAGTTTTGCTGCACTAAAAGATATATTTGAATTTGCCAAAAAAACAATTCCCATGCACAAAACCGTTTTAGAAAAAGTACTGCAAAATTTATGAAAATAGAGTTTTTCCGATTCAATCTTTTTGAAGTTAATACATACGCCGTTTATGATGAAACCAAAGAATGTGTAATCATCGATCCGGGTTGTTACAGTCAAGCCGAACGCGATTTTTTCTTAAAAATTCTTCAGGAAAAAGGTTTAAAACCGGTTTTAATTGCCAATACCCATTGTCATAGCGACCATATTTTAGGTGTTAATTTTCTGAAAGAGAAATTTTCAATTCCCTTTGCTGCTAATGAGAAAGACAAATTCCTTTTGGAAAATGCCGATAAATATGCCTCAAGATGGGGTTGGAAAATTTCAGAACCGATAAAAATCGACATCGAATGTCAGGAAGGTACGGTCTTAAAATTCGGCAATTCAGAGTTGAAATGCATATTAACGCCCGGACACACGCCCGGAGGCATGACAATTTATGCTGAAAAAGAGAAATTTATGTTTACCGGTGATACGATTTTCAAGGGTACAATCGGCAGGACTGACCTTGAGGGCGCATCATACGAAGACGAAATGAATTCTATCCGCAACAAAATTTTACGTTTTGACTGCGCATACGAAATTTTCCCCGGACATGGCGAACCGACTTCCGTAAGCCATGAAACCACAGAAAATCCTTTCGTAGAAATTATTTAACGGTATTTATAAAAGGCGTATAAACGATAATTTTTTTGGTTTCAAAAAATTCATCGTCAAAAATCTCCGTTATGTTATAAATTTTATATTTAGACTTTACGGCGGAAATTTCATCCTCGAAATCTCCGCCTTTTAAATATACGATTTTTGATTTTTCGTTTTTCTCAAGATTGTTTTTCGTCTGTTTCAAAAAGTTAGGAAATGCAGTAACGGCACGACTTGTAATCGTATCAAACCTTTCGTTCAACATATTGGATTTTATTTGTTTAGCCGTAACATTTTTTAAACCGGCAGCTTGAGCTATACTGCTTGCAACGGTGATTTTTTTACCGATTGAATCTATCAACGTAAATTTTTTCTCAGGATACATCACCGCTAACGGAATACCCGGAAAACCTCCGCCCGTACCTACGTCAAGGATATTTTCGGAGGATTCTATCAAATTGAATTTTGCAATAGAAAGGGAATGAAGTATATGACGGACAAACAAATGCTCGATGTCAGCCCTTGAAATAACGTTGATTTTTTCGTTCCACTGAGGATAAAGCCTCTCCAAAACAGAAAACTGCTCTATTTGCAGCGGTGTTAAATCCGGAAAATATTTTTGAATGTCCATCTTCTAATTCGTTTTTTTTTAAATTATTTGAAATTATCCTTTGCAAAATTTCTATCTCTTAATATCGCCAAAAGCAATTCACGACTGCGGAAAAGTCTCGCCTTAACCGTTCCTATCGGCAAATCCAACTCTTTAGAAATCTCGATATAACTTTTCTCCTGAAAATAACGCATCTCGGTTATATGCTTGTAATCCTCAGGCAACTGATCTACAACAGAACGCATGATTCTGCTTTTTTGCACAGAAATCATATTCTCTTCAGGATCTTTGCTGCCCTCAATCAAAGCCGGAAAAGCATCATAATTAGTTTCGTTTTCTTCTTCCTGAGTCTTGTCGATAGAAATAGTTTTTTGACGGTTGGTTCTGATATAATCAATGGCATTATTGGAGGCAATCCTAAAAAGCCACGTACTAAAAGCACTCGTAGGCTTATAAAGGCTGATATTTCTAAAGGCCCTTCCAAATGAGTCCATAGTTAAATCTTCGGCATCATCATGATTTTTTACCATCTTGGCAATCATAAAATACACTGATTCCCGATATTTTGAGAGTAATTTCGTAAAAGCCTTCTGATCTCCGCCCTGAGCCATGGTAACAAGCTGAAAATCAGCTTTCGCCTTGTCAGAAAACTTATCTACGACATTATATGTTGTTTCCTTTACTTCCATTTTAATCGTTCTTTACGTTTTTTACCCAAAACATATTGCACAAAATTAATATAAGGCAAAATAAAATCCAACAAAAGCGCAATGGCTTTTATATTTTTGATTTTAAATTTTCTCGACATTCCCGCAATCACGGAGATAAAAACGCCGTATCTTATAAGGAAAAGTCCCGCAGTTGCAATATACAACGGCGGAAAAAACGACAAAACAACACACAGCACATAAAACGCCGACCTTGAAAACGGTTCAAGCCCTAAAACGAATTTATGCCATGACTTATATCTTTCCGATGCCGTATAATGTCTTTGTTTTTGACTGCACCAATCCGAAAAAGAGTTTTTCGGAATACATGATGTAAACGAATCAGGATTATAAGAGAGTCCGACACGTTTCTTTTTAGCATTGTCATTAACAAAAATATCATCATCGCCTGACATAAGACGACTGTGAGAGGCAAACCCCCGTGTTTTTTCAAAAAGTGATTTTCTATAAGCCAAATTTCTGCCTACACCCATATACGGCATTCCCGCCTCCGCCAACGTGTAATATTGCATTGCAATAAAACCAGCATCGTAACGGATTATTTTATTAACAAAACCTTTTTGCTGTTCGTAACCGCCATAACCCAAAACGAAATCGTTTTTGTCCGTAAAATATTGACTCATAGTACGAATCCAATATTTGCTTACAGGCATACAATCAGCATCGGTCAAAAGCAGCCATTCGTGTTTAGCAGCTTTTATACCGATAGTCAAGGCTAATTTTTTCCCTTGACGGAAGTTTCTATCATGAGAAATCTCCGTAACATAAAGATTTTTGTATTGTTGTTTGTACTCGTCCAAAACGAGTTCCGTATCGTCAGTACTTTGGTCATTTACTACAATAACCTCAAAATCGGGATAATCCTGCTCCAAAACGAATTTCAGTCTTTCTTTAAGGTTATCTGACTCGTTTTTAGCACATATTATCACCGAAACGGGCATCGCTGCTACATATTCTCCCGGTTTCTTTTTGCCGCAAATCCTAAGAAATACAAACAAATAATAACTCATTTGTATTAGCCAAAATAGGACTAACGCACATAAAAACCAAAATTCAGGGCATCTAAAGTCCGTTACTATTTCTAAAAACCTATTAAAAATTTCCATCATATAATTCTGCAAATTTAAAATCATTTTTTGTTATTAAAAAATTTTAACATAAAAAAATCATCTTTTTTGGATATTACTTGCAAAAAAACTAACTTTGTACCCTAATAAAAAAGATTTTGACATGAATTTTGAAATTACACATTCAGATACACGGACTTCAGCTCGTGCAGGCGTTATAACAACGGCGCACGGCGAAATTCAAACCCCGATTTTCATGCCCGTAGGCACGGTAGGAAGCGTTAAAGGCGTTCATCAAAGGGAACTTTCCGATGACATTGACGCTAAAATCATTTTAGGAAACACATATCACCTTTATTTGCGCCCCGGTATGGAAATAATTAGAAACGCAGGCGGTTTGCACAAATTTATCAATTGGAATCGCTCGATTTTGACAGACAGCGGCGGATTTCAAGTTTTTTCACTTGCCGAAAACCGTAAAATTACAAAAGAAGGTGTTACTTTCCGCTCTCATATTGACGGTTCAAAACATATTTTTACGCCTGAAAACGTCGTTGATACCGAAAGAATTATCGGCAGCGATTTTATGATGGCTTTGGACGAGTGTACGCCATATCCTTGCACATACGATTATGCAAAAAAATCCTTAAACATAACTCACTCTTGGCTTGAACGCGGTGTTAAACATTATAAAGAAACAGAACCGCTTTACGGCTATTCGCAAGCGTATCTACCTATCGTTCAAGGCTCTGTGTACAAAGATTTGAGAGAAAAGTCAGCGGAATTTATCGCCTCTCAAGGCATGGAAGCAAACGCTATCGGCGGACTTTCTGTCGGCGAACCCGTTGAAAAAATGTACGAAATGATTGAAGTTGTCAATAACATTTTACCAAAAGACAAACCGCGTTATTTAATGGGTGTAGGCACTCCTGCAAACATTATTGAAGGCGTTGCAAGAGGTGTTGATATGTTTGACTGCGTAATGCCGACAAGAAACGGTCGCAACGGAATGCTTTTCACCAAAAACGGAACTATCAACATCAAAAACGAAAAGTGGAAAAACGATTTCTCCGAACTCGACCCGGATGGCACATCATACGTCGATAAATATTATTCAAAAGCATATTTAAGACATTTAACAATAGCCGGTGAAAGATTAGCATCACAAATTGCAAGTATTCACAATCTTGCATTCTATCTTGCACTTGTAAAAGAAATACGCCAAAGAATACTTGACGGCTCTTTCGCTGACTGGAAAGACAACGCCGCTAAAAAAATGATGGAACGGTTATGAGGAATTCATAATGCACAATTCATAATTCATAATGCATAATGATTAAAAAAAATTAAGCATTAAAAAATGTTTACGATATTAGACAGATATTTAATAAAAAAATTTTTAGGAACATTTTTTTATTCGTTGTTGCTTCTGATCTCGATAATCATCGTTTTTGACATTCAGGAAAAACTTGATGATTTTATGGAGAAAAAAGCACCTTTTGAGGCGATAGTTTTCGATTATTACGTAAACTTTGCGCCTTATTATGCTAATATGTTCATGTTCTTGTTCATATTTATTTCGGTGATATTTTTCACCTCGAAACTTGCCAACAACTCCGAAATCATAGCCATTTTAAGTGCCGGAATAAGTTTTCGACGATTGTTAGTACCATATTTTGAATCGGCTCTTGTTTTGGCGGTGCTCTCGTATTTGCTTAGTGCATACGTTATTCCACCGGCAACAGCCATACGTCTGAATTTTGAAAACACTTATATTAAAAGGGCTTACGTCAATAATGCAAGAAACATTCACAGACAGGTGAACGATTCTACACGGCTTTATTTACAGTCTTATAATGCCGCCTCCAACATTGGCTACCGTTTCAGTTGGGAAAAATTCAACGGCAAGGAGATGAAAGAAAAGCTCATGAGCGACAATATAATTTGGGATTCCACACTTCAAAAATGGAAAATTCAGAATTATTATATCCGCTACATCACCGAAAACGGAGATTCCGTTGTAACTGGCAAAACCATGGATACGGTTTTAGCAATTTTACCGACCGATTTCAATCAGCGTTTAAGTCAAATTGAAACCTTAAATTCGGACGAACTTCACGAATACATCGACGAACAAAGAAGACGCGGAAGCGAAAACATCGAAGTTTTTGAAGTGGAAAGTTACCGCAGGATTTCGTATCCGTTTGCGTGCTTTATTTTAACGCTAATCGGCGTAACACTTTCCTGCAAAAAAGTCCGAGGCGGAATGGGTATTAATCTTGGAATCGGTTTAGGACTGAGTTTCAGTTACATACTGTTCATGCAGATTTTCACACAGTTTGCAATAGGAAGTTCATTGCCTCCGCTTTTAGCAGTTTGGATACCGAACATAATTTATACGATAATCGGAATAGTGTTGTACTTTAAAGCCCCGAAATAAAAAAATGGATCTGAAAAGTCAGGACGCTTTGTACATTGTTGCGCTCAACATGATTCCCGGTGTAGGCAGTGCCGGTGTTAAAAAAATTGCGGCAAATACCCAATCTGAAAAATATTTTTTCGAGAATTTAGATGAATTTGTCGAAAAAAAAGTCATATCCGAAGAAATTAAAAAACGTATTATAAACGGAAAAGTTTTGGATATGGCTAAAAATCAGATTGATACATGTTTGTCGCATAAAATTAACGCCACATATTACAAAGAAAACAATTACCCGAGAAAATTGGCACAATGTTCTGATTCGCCGGCAATGTTTTTTTCGCTTGGAAACATCAACTTTGACTTAAGCCGTACCGTAGGCATTGTCGGTACAAGAAATGCTGATGCCGATTGCAAAAACAATATCTTTTCGTTAGTCAAGGATTTAAAGGAAAACGACATTAACGCAATAATAATCAGCGGATTAGCAGCCGGAGCGGATAGTTTTGCGCATCAAGCGGCATTAAAATTTCAAATACCGACTGCAGCCGTTTTAGGACACGGTCTCCACATGATTTATCCATCCACAAACCGAAAATTAGCAAGCGACATAATCCACAATCAAGGAATGTTAATGACGGAATACTATTACGGCGAACCCGTCAGCAAATTTAATTTTCCGTCCCGAAACCGAATCATAGCCGGACTTTGTGATGCGTTAATCGTAGCACAAAGCAAGATAAAAGGCGGTGCACTCATCACGGTAGAAGATGCAATTGATTATAAAAGAGATGTTTTTGCGTTTCCGGGAAGAGCCTCCGATAGTTTGTATGCAGGTTGCAACAATTTAATCAGCACTGGAAAAGCCTCGTTAATAACCTCAGCAGAAGATTTACAACGTCTTATGGGTTGGACAAAAACCAAAAGAAAAACACCCGAACAAACCTCTTTAGCACTTGAAGGTTTAACACCGAAAGAGGTAAAAATCATAGACATTTTACGCTCAAGAGGTCAGACACATATTGACATTTTATCAGCTTTAACAGAAATTCCCCAACCCGAATTAGCGTCAATACTTTTAACAATGGAATTTAAAGATTTGATAAATTCGTATCCGGGTAAAAAATTTGAAGCCAGATAATAATACAAAAAAAAGGAACCGCCTAAAGCAGTTCCTTTTTTTTCATTAATCCTTTCCGAACAATCTGTCGAAAATCGAACCTGAATTTTTTGATGATGTATCAGTGGTTTTTGCTCCGAAATTTTCAGATTTTTGAAGATCTTCAATACACTTAACTTCCGAGCGTGAAAGATTTTTAGAATTAGGAATCCAAACATTTACCAAAACTAACAAATCGCCACGTCCGTATTCACCGTAAGTCGGTAATCCTTTGCCCTTCAGCCTTAAAATGCTGCCAGGCTGAGTACCTGCTTCAACTTTGAATTTAACTTTTCCTGAAATTGTCGGAATTTCAGCCGTTGTACCCAAAATTGCATCAGGAACGCTGATGTTAAGTTTATAAATCAAATTATTATCTTCCCTTGTCAAGAGCGGATCCGGTTCTTCTTCAAAAACGACAATCAAATCGCCATTAACACCGCCATTTCTTGCCGCATTACCTTTGCCTGAAACCGTCATTGACATACCGTCTGTTACACCGGCAGGAATATTAATCGTGATAACTTCCTCGCCTTGAACGATACCCGTACCAGCGCATGAAGTACATTTGTTTTTAATAACAGTTCCCGTTCCGCCGCAGTTAGGACATGGCGAAGTGCTGCGCATTTGTCCTAACATCGTGTTTCTAACCTGAGTTATAACACCTGAGCCATGACAAGTAGGACAAGTTTCAGTACCGCCTTTGCCGCCTTGAGCACCCGTACCGCTACAAGCCTGACAAGAACAATATTTTTTTACTTTCAGTTTTTTCTCGGCACCCTCGGCTATCTCTTTCAAGGTGAGTTTTACTTTGATTCTCAAATTAGAACCCTTATTAACTCTCTGTCTTGAACCGCCACGCGAACCAGAAAATCCGCCGAAACCGAAACCACCGAAAATATCTCCGAAATTCGAGAAAATATCTTCAATGTCCATATTAAAACCGCCCGCACCGCCACCTTGCATTCCGGCGTGTCCGAATTGGTCATAACGTGCACGTTTTTGATCGTCGCTCAAGACTTCGTATGCCTCGGCAGCTTCCTTAAATTTTTCTTCAGCCTCTTTATCACCCGGATTTCTGTCAGGGTGATATTTCATTGCCAATTTACGGTAAGCTTTTTTAATATCGTCCTTCGATGCACCTTTTTCAACACCGAGTACCTCGTAATAATCTCTCTTTTCTGCCATGATAAATTACTCTCCTATAACAACTTTAGCGTAACGGATAACTTTGTCGTTAAGGGTATAGCCTTTTTCGATTACGTCAATGATTTTACCTTTCAAATCCTCGCTCGGAGCAGGAAATTTGGTAACAGCTTCGTGTTTGTCGGTATCAAGCTCCAGACCCTGAGCCTCAATTTCTTTCAAACCCTTGCCGGTCAAAAACTCTTGAAATTTCTTGTAAATCAAATTAATACCTTCCTTCACCGCTTCGGTATCCGTAGCCGTTTCCATAGATTTCATGGCTCTTTCCATATTATCAACAACGGGTAAAATGCCTTTCAAA
The DNA here is from genome assembly GCA_017544805.1 of Bacteroidales bacterium. Classification (GTDB taxonomy): domain Bacteria; phylum Bacteroidota; class Bacteroidia; order Bacteroidales; family UBA3824; genus UBA3824. The sequence goes on from JAFYDK010000094.1 coordinate 50,346, forward strand.
ACATCCTCGCCACCGTTTTTGGTAAGTTCCATTTTCTCTTTAAGAGTACGTTTGCGGTAATTGTCAAACTCTGCCATCAGACGCAAATATCTGTCGTTGAGTTCATTGTATTTTTCTTCAAAATTTTCTTCTTTTGGAGCTGAATTTTCTCCCTCGGAAGTGCTTTCTTCTGTCATATTGTCAGATTTTTCTTCCGACACATTGTCAGAAGATTGTGTCTGACTGTCAGTTTGTGCGTCAGGACTGACATTTTGTGCGTCATTTTCTGACAAATTTTCAGTCTGAGAATCAGTTCCCTGAGCCTCAGAATTAGCGGTTTTTTGTTCCATCGTAATATTTTGTTTATTAACTTTCTTATTATCAAAGTGTTTTCTTCTGTTTCTTTTTGACATCTTGTTTCTATTTTTTTGATTGCAAAGTTAAATAAATCAAATATGTTGCCAATATATTTTTACTGCCAAATTGTCAGTATTTTAATTAAAAATAAATGCTTAACTTTGTAAAATTAAAATTAAGGAAAAAGAATCATGAAAAAAATAATTTCAACATTACTTCTAAGCTCTTGTTTGATAACAAGTTACGCTCAAAACAAATTCATTTTTACCGACAAAAATGTTTTAGAATGTCCAAATGTTCAGGACCAAGGCTATTCAGGAACGTGTTGGTGTTTTTCGTCAATGTCGTTTATAGAATCCGAAATGATGAAAAACGGTGTTAAAAATCCGCCGAATTTGTCGGAAATGTTCGTTGTCAGATACAATTATCTTGACCGTGCCAAAAAATATGTCATGCTTCATGGCAATATGACATTTAGCGAAGGCAGTTATTTTTTGGACAATTTGGCGATAATGAAAAATTACGGTTTGATGCCCGAAGAGAATTATCCCAATACTAAATCGGGGACTTCTAACATCAACCACTCCGATTTGGAAAAAAAATTGAAAAATTACATTGATTCTATCGCCTCGCCCGATAGAGAATTCGTATCACAAAACTGGATAAACGAATATAATTCCTTTTTGGACGATTTTTTTGACACTATCCCTCAAACATTTGAATATCAAGGTAAAACATACACTCCTAAAAGTTTCGCCGAGGATTATTGCCAATTGAAATACGACGATTATATCCAAGTAACATCGTTTTCTCATCACGATTTTTACAAATACATTGCCTTGGAGCTGCCTGATAATTGGCGTTGGTCGTTGTTTCTGAATGTTAAAGTCGATGATTTGATAACGATAATTGACAATTCTTTGGAGTTAGGACACACGGTTTTGTGGGCAAGCGACATCTCGGAAAACGGTTTTGATTACAGACGCGGATACGCTTTGCTGCCCGGAATTGAGACTGACAAAATGACAAAAAAACAAATTGAAGATTTTCAAGCCCTCCCCGTTGAAAAACAAGCCGAAAAAGCCAAACGTCTTACAAAACCGGGCTTAGAAATCGGCGTAACACAACAAAGCCGTCAAATAGATTTTGAAAACCGTAACACAACCGATGACCACGGAATGCAAATCATCGGCACGGCAACCGATCAAAACGGCAACAAATATTATAAAGTGAAAAACTCTTGGGGCAAAACAAATAATTTTGACGGCTTTTTTTATGTTTCGGTCAATTTCGTTAAAGCCAAAACAACAGGACTTATGGTTCATAAAGATTCATGCCGTGATTTCTTGAAAAAAGCCGAAACGGAATTCTAAAAAAATTTGCAACTTCGTAAATTATTTATTACGTTTGCACGAATAATTTTAAACCTCATAAAAAAAAGAAAAATGGCAAAAAAAGAAACTGCCGCGCCTGTTGATGCTAAAGCAGAACGCCTTAAAGCATTGCAACTTGCGCTCGACAAAATAGATAAAGACTACGGAAAGGGAACGATTATGAAACTCGGCGACAAAGTAACCGAGGATATTCCCTGCATTCCGACAGGCTCGTTAGGATTGGACTTTGCAATCGGTATCGGAGGCTATCCGAGAGGCCGTGTGATTGAAATTTTCGGTCCTGAATCTTCAGGTAAAACAACACTTGCAATCCATGCTATTGCAGAGGCTCAGAAACTCGGCGGAATTGCAGCAATAATCGACGCCGAACACGCTTTTGACCGCACTTACGCTGAAAATCTCGGGGTTGATGTTTCACAACTTTTGATTTCACAACCCGACTGCGGTGAGCAAGCCTTGGAAATTGCCGACTCGTTAATCCGCTCCGGTGCACTTGACATTATCGTCATTGACTCCGTCGCAGCACTTACCCCAAGAGCAGAAATCGAAGGCGAAATGGGCGATTCTAAAATGGGTCTTCAAGCAAGATTGATGTCGCAAGCATTAAGAAAACTTACAGCAAACATCTCTAAAACAAATACTTGCGTAATTTTCATCAACCAGTTGAGGGACAAAATCGGTGTACTTTTCGGCAATCCCGAAACGACAACAGGCGGTAACGCTCTGAAATTCTATTCTTCTCTCAGACTTGATGTCCGCAGAATAGGTCAAATCAAAGACGGAGAGGACGTTATCGGCGGCAGAATCAAAGTGAAAGTTGTTAAAAACAAAGTTGCGCCTCCGTTCAAGAAAGCGGAATTCGATTTGATGTTCGGTACGGGTATTTCGTTTACGGGCGAACTCGTTGATACCGCTGTTGAAATGGGAATCGTTAAAAAGAGCGGTTCTTGGTTCAGCTACGGCGACAGCAAAATCGGTCAGGGACGTGATGCTGTGCTTCAACTTCTCAAAGAAAATACTGAACTTTCAAAAGAAATTGAAGACAAAGTAAGGGCTCAAATGAAAGGAGATAATTTTTCGGCAGACCTCTCTGACGAAGAAAAAGTAGAAGACCCTGAACAAGAAATAGAACCTCAGGAATAATTTTTTTTCATAAAAACTTTTATAATACGATGATAATCATAGGAATAGCAGGAGGAACAGGAAGCGGTAAAACAACGGTCGTAAAAAAAATCGCCGAGACATTACCACCTGACAATGTGGCAGTTATACCACTTGATTCTTATTATAATTGTACTGACGATTTGACAGAGGAACAACGCCGGAACATTAACTTCGACCACCCTGACGCTTTCGACTGGGATTTGCTTTTTAAGCACATCTCCGAATTGAAAAACGGTCACGCAGTGGAGCAGCCAACTTATTCCTACGTTATTTCCAACCGTCTGAAAGAAACCGTTCACGTTGAACCAAAGCCGGTTATGATTGTTGAAGGTATTATGACCCTCATCAAAGACGAATTGAGAAACCTCATGGATTTGAAAATTTTCGTTGATACAGACTCTGACGAAAGATTAATCCGTATTATAAAACGTGATGTCATAGAACGCGGCAGAACAGCGGAAATGGTTATGGAACGATATGTTAATGTGTTAAAACCCATGCACTTAGAATTTATTGAGCCGACCAAACGCTATGCCGACATCATCATTCCTCAAGGTGGCGACAACGAAAAAGGCATCTCAATTATCAAAAAATATATTTCACCCATCGTATAATCTTGATTTTTTTACGATATTTTCTTTTCAAAAAAAAGGTTGTTGAATTTTTCAGCAACCTTTTTTTGATTTTTTTTGCAATCGTTTGCGATATTTTTTTGAAACAAAACAATTATTTTTTTTGCAATTTATTATAAAATAGCATTACATTTGCTAAAACATTAATAAAACAACAGACATATATTTAATTGTATATCAAACTATTATAATACAATTATTGCTTAGACAAGTTTAAAAAATCGGATAAAAGTTAAAAAAAGTTTAAAATAATGTTGCATATATTAAATATACTTTTTACCTTTATTCCGACAAAAAAACATAAGATTTCGTACTTTTGAAAATGTAAATAACTAATATACAATACAATAATTAATATTATCAATAACAATTAAACGTAAAAAGATGAACTGTAAAACATTAAATTTGCGTTATATTATAGCGAGATTAATGCTATGTATGACATTTATGGTGCTTTCATGTTCTGCATTTTCCCAGAAAATAGTTTCGGGAAATGTAACAGACGAAAGTAATCAGCCATTGATAGGCGTTACCGTTGTCTTACAGGGAACTACTATTGGTACGATTACCGACATCGACGGTAATTATACCTTGAGTATCCCTAACGGAAACGAAGACACACCTATAATCTTCTCATTTCTCGGTTACGAAAGCGTAACGACAAACATTCCTTCTGCGGGCAAATTGAACGTTCAAATGCGCCCCGCCGTTACCGAGCTCAACGAAGTTGTGGCAATTGGTTACGGTACTAAACGTAAAGGCGACCTCACCGGTTCTATTGCTTCTGTGAGCGAAAAAGACTTCAACGGCGGCGTTGTTTCTTCTCCGGAACAACTCATCAACGGTAAAGTTGCCGGTGTTCAGATTACAAACGGCGGCGGTTCGCCTTCAGGCGGTAGCACAATCCGTGTCCGCGGCGGTGCATCTCTTAACGCATCAAACGACCCGCTTATCGTCCTTGACGGTGTGCCTTTGGAAACAGGCGGCATTTCCGGCTCAAGCAACTTTCTCTCTCTTATCAACCCCGCCGATATTGAATCAATGTCGGTTTTGAAAGATGCCTCTTCTACTGCTATTTACGGTTCAAGAGCATCAAACGGCGTTATCATTATCACTACTAAAAAAGGTGCTAACGACAAAGTAAAAATCAATTTCAACACCACAAACTCGGTGTCTTTCGTTACTAAACTTCCCGATATGCTTGATGCAGACCAATTAAGAGCAGTAGTGGAAGACCCGATTACGATTGCAGAAAAGAAAGATCTTTCTCAATATTTAGGCGATGCCAACACTAATTGGACTGATGAAATATTCCGTGCAGCATGGGCTACTGACAACAACCTCAGCGTATCAGGTAATATTGCGAAAGTTCTTCCCGTTCGTGTCAGTGTAGGTTATCTTGCTCAAGACGGTATTCTCCTAAATGACAACACAAAACGCTATTCCGGCAATATCAATCTTAATCCGACATTCTTTCATGATGCTCTTAAAGTTAATTTAAGCGTAAAGGCATCAATGAATAAAAATAAATTTGCACCTCAAGGAGCAATATACAGTGCAATTACATTCAACCCCACTCAACCGATTTATTCAGGAAACGATGATGTTTTTCTCGGATATAACGAAGTGTATACTGTTGATGCAAAAGACGGTTCTATTAAACCTGTAACATCGGCAGCAACGAACCCTGTTGGATTGCTTAATTATAAAAAAGACGAATCAACGGTAAGCCGTTTGATTACAAACCTTGATTTGGACTATACATTCCCGTTTTTGAAAGACCTCAAAGCTCATGTTACCGGCGGTCTTGATTTCGGCAAAGGCGAAGGCTCAATTTATGTACCGGCAGAGGCATACGACGAATATACTTCAAACGGTTCTGACTATGATTACGGTCCGGCTAAAAATTCCAACAAACTTTTCACGAGCTATCTCAACTATACAAAGAAGTTTGATGCCGTTAATTTTGATGTTACTGCTGGTTATGATTATCAGTATTGGAACACTAACACTCCTGAATACTATACTTACAATGCACTCGGCGTACAAAACGGAACCTCTGCGGCTACCGATCAAACTCACGTCCTTCTCTCCTACTACGGCAGGGTAAACGCCACTTTCTTAGGCAAATATATGCTGACCGCTACAATGCGTCGCGACGGAACATCAAGATTTTCTAAAGACGAGCGTTGGGGTACATTCCCGTCAGTGGCAGTTGCGTGGAGACTTTCTGATGAATCATTCATGGAAGGATTGCAAGATGTTGTCAATAATCTCAAACTCCGTGTAAGTTATGGCGTAACAGGTCAGCAGGACGGTATCGGCAATTATGGCTACTTGCCCAATTACTCAAAAAGTACAAGTTTATATTATTACCTTTGGAACGGTAATCTTATTTCTACTTATAATCCCTCTGCATACGTACCGACGCTTAAATGGGAAACTACAAAGTCTTGGAACTTCGGTATTGATTACGGATTCCTTAAAGACAAAGTTAATGGTAGCATCGAGTTCTACACAAGAAAAACAGAAGCCTTAATAAGCACGGTTCCTGTTGCAGCCGGCGGCAATTTCAACTCCCAAATCACTACAAATGTAGGAAATGTAGACAGCAAGGGCGTGGAACTCACAGCTAATTACGATGTACTCAATACCAAAGATTGGGGTCTGAATATGAGTTTCAACGCTACATGGGAAAAATATGAAATTACAAACCTTTCAATCAACAATTCTGACGAAAAGGTTAATAATCCGATTAGATACGTAGAAAAGAACTCTATTCAATACTTCACAGAAGGACAAACTCCTTACGCATTTTATTTATATCATCAGTTGTATGATGCAGAGGGCAATCCCGTGGAAGGTGCTTATTCAAAAGAAAAATATTATCAACACTCACCTACACCTGATTGGATTTTTGCATATTCACTTTCACTCCGTTATAAAAAATGGACTCTTAGCACAGCATTGCGTGCCAACATAGGAAATTACGTTTACAATGCAACTGCTGCAAAAATGGGTGCACTTGAAACAATCGCTTGGGGCGATGGTCAAATCAACACTCTTTCCTCTACTTATTTGGATACCAAATTCAAAAAACGTCAATACGATTCTGATTATTATTTGCACAACGCTTCGTTCCTCAAAATGGATAACGTAAGTCTTGGTTACAATTTTGGCTCGATTACGAAATGGATGGCTCTTAATGCTACATTTATGGTTCAGAACGTATTTACGGCAACTAAATACGAAGGCGTGGATCCTGAAATCTATACCGGTATAGAAGATTATTTCTATCCGAGACCGAGAACATTCTCGCTAAGTTTAGCATTTCAGTTCTAACAAATTTAATAACAAAAAAAATACTAAGTAAAGATGAAAAAAATTCCAACATATATTGCAGCCATGGGCTTGTCCCTTACTTTGGGGGCTTGTGATGACCTTGACCAAAATCCGATAATTGAATCTTCTGCCGACGAAGTATATTCAACATTGGAAGGTACACAAAGCGTGTTAGCACAATGCTATATGTCGTTTGTTGTAAACGGTAACGGTGTTACAGATATTAACGTAGGCGGCGAGCCGTTACTCCGCTCATTGTTCAACTTACAAGAAGGCACAACTGATGCTGTTGCTTACACTTGGCTTTCTGGCGATAAACTTGACTTCCTTACATACAATAATTGGAACGCTGACGACCAATGGGTAAAGTATGTTTGGTACAGATGCTATGTCATAGTAACCTCTTGCAATGATTTCATAAGAAAAACTTCAGATTCGTCAGACCCTGAAATCCAAAATATGGTTTATGAGGCTCGTTTCTTGCGTTCGCTCTCTCTCTCATACATCCTTGACTTATTCGGCAAAGGCGTATTACCTACAGAAGAATTGGAACTCGGACAAAACAATCCCGTAGTGCCTGAAAAATCAGGAAAGGATATTTACAATTTTATCACAAGCGAATTGGAAGAAATAGCACCCAAGATGTCTTCAACAGTGGCATATCCCCGCGCTACCAAAGGTGCAGCATACGCTTTGTTATCAAGAATTTATCTTAATTCTAAAGTATATGCGGGCGTAGAGGACTACGACAAATGTATTAAGGCAGCTGATAATTGCGAGGCTGAAGGCTATGCTCTTGCAAGCAAAGACGATTATTGGAAACTTTTCAACGCTGACAATCACAAACGCGCAGGAAAAGGCAATGAAATCATATTCGCTTTTTTTGTTGATGCAGACCATTGCAGAACATGGGGCGCTACAACCAACATCATCAGCGGTTTTGCTCCTAACACAGGCGACTTGAACGAAGTACTCGGAATTGACGAAGGTTGGTCTTCTATGAGGGCAAACCAAGCCTTTACAGACCTTTTTTCTGAAAATGACGACATCCGCTCTACATTTTGGTGGAACGGTGATGGTAAATGGGAGAAAAAGGTTACCGTTGAAGATGACAAAAAACAAGGATGGATAACCACTAAATTCACCAATAAACATGATGACGGGTCTGCGGCTCATTGCGAAACTAACAACACCGCATACTCAGACCTTCCGATTCTTCGTCTGGCAGAGGTAAAACTCAACAAAGCAGAAGCTCTTTACCGTCAGGGCAAGACATCTGAGGCAAAAGTAATTTTTGATGAAATAAGAGACCGCGTAGGAGCCACCACGTCTTACACTCTTGACGATGATTTTATACTCGCAGAGCGTGGACGTGAAATGGCATACGAATCACTTCGCAGAACAGACCTTATCAGGTTCAACAAGTATGGCGGCAATGTCGATTACAACTGGGAATTTAAAGGCGGGGAAGCCGAAGGCAAGAACTTTGAAGCCTACCGCAATGTGTTCCCTATTCCTAACGACGAACTTGCAGCTAACTCAAACCTGAAACAAAATGAGGGTTATTAACTAATAAAACACTAAAATTGTCATAAAATGAAAAAAATAAATATACATAAAGTACTGGTATCAATGTTGTTTTGCATGGGGCTAACATTGGTATCTTGTGACGACGATAAGGATATTTTCCAAATATCCGAAAATTTAGCACCTACAACAATAACACCTTCAACAAGTACGATCACGATTACTGAAGATGACCTACGCAACCCTATGCTTAGTTTGTCATACGAATCAGTTGGTCCTCTTGTGGTCAACGGTGAAGAAACAAATGCCGGTGTTTACATCTTGCAGTCATCATTGGACAAAAATTTTCCCAACGAAAAAACTTCAAACACCGTTATGCCAGACACCAAAGGTGCCAACACGCATACTCTTACAGGTATGCAATTGAACATTCTCGCCTTGAATGGTGGCATTGAGGGCGGAGAAACTGGTACAATGTATTTTAGAATTGTACATGCCATCAGTAGTACCAATTTCCTAAATGCAGCTTATTCTGACCCGATTACAGTAACTATTACCACATACAAAATAAAATTTGTTTGGTTTATGCTCGCAGGCGCAGAAAAAACAGTAGACAATGCAGTAGACTCTCTTTATTCCGCTAATGAAGACGGAGTTTACACCGGTTTTATCAGTGCCAACGCTTGGCTTAATTGGACAGGTTGGGATATGTTTGAAAACGCTTGGGGTACTTGCAAAGACGAAAATTGGCAATTCTGTAAGATAATATCACGAAAAACGGCTTCTACCGAGTCTGAAGACACACAACTTCACCAATGGATGACCGCTAACGAAGGCTGTTGCTTTGTTACCGTCGATACAAAAGCCGGTGAAGTAGAATATAAGTATGTTAAAGATTTGAGTTTTTCAGGTGATGTTGAGGGAACATTTTTATTTGATGATAAAAAATGTCAATATACTACAGTTATTACAACTACCGCAGATAACCGAAACATCAATATATCAGGCAATACGCTTACATATAATTCTCAAACAGGTCAAGAATCTGCAGCAGAAAAAAAAGATGAAAAAGGTATCCCCGGCACAATTTCGCTAACAGGCGCAAACAGCATAATTACAATAGGCGAAGGTGAAATCAATATACCAAAAGCCGGTAGTTACAAATTAGTCATTGACCTTGATAATTCGTCCAAATATACTTATAAACTTGAGGATTTGTCGAATGCTGTAATTTATCCGGAAAAAGTAACGGCAGTAGTAGGCGAAACAGAAGTTGAACTAAAACCTGAAATAGAATTCGGACTTACATCTGGCGTTTATACAGGAAAAATTGTTGCAACATCCAAAACCGCATCATTTGTATATAGTGACGGAAAGGATTACGAAATTTCAATTGTTGATGCAGATGGCAATGACTTGAGCGAATTAAAGTTGAATGCAAGTTATAATATTAAAGTTGATATAAAGGATAAAAAAGCGATATTTGAAATTAGACCGACAAGTCTTTCAACTTATGAAGGAGAAGGTACTTACGATGTCTTATTAGCCGTTTACAATGACAACGGAGACGGTATCTTTAATGGTTTGTATTGTCGTGCAAATGCAACTGACTTTAATTTTTCTGTCAAAGATGAAAACGGTGTTGTTTATGGTACAAATCAAAATTGGAGTCAGTATACAATCACGCATAAAAACCCGACTAACCATTTGTGGGTGGATCTTGATCCTGATAATGACCCCAATATAGTTTTGCATCCAATGTATATTTCTTTTGATTTGAATGAAGAAACATGGACGGCAACCGAAGTTACTAATATGCAAATTACAGGACAGTTTAATAGTTGGAAAATTGAAGAAAATAATGAAAAAACAGTAGAGTTTGTTAAAAATAACGAAAATCCATATATTTGGACAGCAACAATTACGACAGCAGAGGAACAGTACAATCCTCAAATTGTATTTAACCACTCGTGGGATAATAAGTTGTATAGTGGAGCTAATGGAATCTTGACACCAAAAGAATGTAAAGATTCTTATCCCTCAAAAGAAGGTGCAACATACACTGTAACAGTTAATTTTATTAATAATACAGTTAAATACACGGAAGCCAAATAATCGTTTCCTAAGTAACTATCATAAAAAAATCCGCCGCTTGAGAAAAAAAACAAACGGCGGATTTTAAATATCAAAAAACACTAAAATAAAATGAAAAGATTAAATTACATACTGATAGCGGCAGTATTATCATGGACTGCTATAAACTCGTCATGCAAAGACGACGATGATAAAAACAACAAAAAAGGCCCGGAAATTATTCATTTAGAAGATAATGAAAAAACAGATAATACACAAGTTCTTAATTTTCCTGATATTGAACCCGCAAAAGAAGTAACACACACTGATTTAACATTTGCATACGGTGCAGACCCCGGCTGGGTTACGGCAATGGAAGAACAAGACAAAAAGTTTTATAACACCTCAGGGACTCAAGAAGATTGCCTTGAAATTCTTAAAAACATAGGTGTAAACGCCGCCCGTTTTCGCATTTGGGTAAACCCGTCTGAGGAAAAAGGTATTTGGGGTTTTTGCAATATAGAAGACGTCCTAAAAAAAGCAATCCGTGCTCAAAATTCAGGAATGAAAATAATGATAGATTTTCATTATTCCGACACATGGTGCGATCCCTCAAATCAAAAAAAACCTGCCGCTTGGGATAATGCACCCTCAGTATCGGCACTTGCAGACTCTGCCGCTACTTTCACTAAAAAAGTGTTAGAAGTCCTAAAAAGCAAAAACGTTGATGTCAATTGGGTTCAAATAGGCAACGAAACACGCTCAGGAATGATGTTAACCTCATCAAAAGGCGAAAACACTAACGTAAACGGCGAAATGGGAAACAATTACAAAACAATTCACAACAAATGTGCTGCTACCGCCCGCGAAATATATCCCAATACTAAAATCATAACCCATTTTCAAGACGGTCAAAAAGCCCTTTATTCATCTTTTACAAATATTGCAAAAGACTTGGATTTTGACATTCTCGGTTTTTCACTTTACCCCGAATATACAAAACAAGGTGATTGGTGGGTGGCTGACGAAAACGGTATTTCCGAAGCTCAATATACTAAATGCGCTGACGTAATGAACTCTTTCGCATCATCATTCAACAAAGAAACTATGATTTGCGAAATAGGAACAACAAACATTTCTCAAACGACAGCCGGCAACACCGTTGTTACAGCATTCAAATATATTAAAAACAACGTTGCCTCATGCAAAGGCATTTTCTATTGGGAACCAGAATGTTATAATAAATTCAACGACTACGGAATGGGCGGTTTTTCATCTAACGGACAACCCTCTGAGGCTTTAATAGAAATGTACAAACAACAATAGCTAAAGAAAAAAGTTTTACAACAAGAAAATTTTCTTGTTTTTTTTAAAATACTCAGCTGTAACTACCTAAAAAAACATAGTTAGAGCTGAGTATTTTTGTTATGCGTAAGAAAAAAAGAGACCCACAATAAAAAAATAAAACCTTATTTTTCCCCTTTTTCAGAAAAAATTTTGTAACTTTACCCCCGATTTTAAAAAAAAAATTTCTTTTCTGATGGAAAAAACTTTATTATTAGGGGACGAAGCGATTGCTTTAGGTGCGATATATGCCGGACTTTCCGGCGTTTACGCATATCCGGGAACGCCGTCCACTGAAATTACCGAATTTATTCAAAACAATCAAACCGCCAAAGAGCGGAATATCCACTCTCGTTGGTGCACTAACGAAAAAACGGCCATGGAAGCCGCTTTGGGTATGTCTTACGCCGGAAAAAGAGCGTTAGTTTGTATGAAACATGTCGGCATGAACGTTTGCGCCGATGCTTTCGTAAACTCCGCCGTAACAGGTGTTAACGGAGGTTTGGTCGTTTTGGCAGCTGATGACCCGTCAATGCATTCGAGTCAAAACGAACAGGATTCAAGATTTTACGGAAAATTTGCAATGATTCCTATTTTTGAACCCTCAAACCAACAAGAGGCTTTCGATATGATGAAAAACGCTTTTGAACTAAGCGAAAAACTTCAAGAGCCTGTTTTGTTGAGAGTTGTAACACGTCTTGCTCATTCAAGGGCTGCCGTTAAAATCGACGAAGTTAAGGATATGAATCCTTTTAATCCTTCAACATCACGCGGTTGGGTGCTTTTGCCCGGAATCGCTAAAAAACAATACGCCGGTTTGATTGAAAAACAGCCTCAAATGAAAAACGCCGCTGAAAAATCCGTTTTCAACCGTGAAGAAAATTACGGTCAAGATTTGGCTGTTGTAGCCTGCGGCATAGGTTACAACTACGTTAAAGAAGCCATTGAAAATTACGGCGTCAAAGGCATAAAACTTTTAAAAATTTCTCAATACCCACTACCCGAACAAGCAGTTTTGAATTTAACCAAAGACTGCAAAAAAATCCTCGTTGTAGAAGACGGACAACCCGTTGTAGAAGAGGACGTTAAGAGAATTGTCGGCGACAAAGCTGAAGTTTTGGGACGCCTGACAGGTGATTTGCCACGTCAAGGCGAACTCACACCGGATTCTGTGGCTCAGGCTTTCGGCGTTAAAATCGAAGAAGATTTCCCTGCCGCTCAAAATCTTTCAAACCGTCCGCCTCAACTTTGTCAAGGCTGCGGACACAGAGATGTTTACGGAGCGTTGAAAGAGGTTATCAAAAAATATGAAAATGCAAGAGTTTTCGGCGATATAGGTTGCTATACTTTGGGCGCATTGCCACCGTTTCAAGCATTGGCAAGTTGCGTGGATATGGGAGCTTCAATCACTATGGCAAAAGGCGCGGCTGATGCAGGTCTTTTCCCCGCAATCGCTGTTATCGGCGACTCAACTTTCACACATTCGGGAATGACAGGTCTTTTGGACGCCGTTAATGAAAATGCTAATATCACGGTCATAATTTCTGACAATTTAACAACGGGAATGACAGGCGGTCAAGATTCGGCAGGCTTAAACAAATACGAGGCTATTTGTATAGGTTTGGGCGTTGATCCTAAGCACGTTAGAGTTGTGGTTCCGATGCCGAAAAATATGCCCGAAATTACCAAAATTATTGAGGAAGAAATCAATTATAACGGCGTTTCGGTTATAATTCCCCGCCGCGAATGTATGCAAACCCTTAAAAGACACAAGAAAAAATGAAGAAAGATTTAATACTTTGCGGTGTAGGCGGACAAGGAATCCTCTCTATCGCAACCGTTATCGGCGAAGCAGCTACAAAAGCCGGATTGTTTTTAAAACAGGCTGAGGTTCATGGTATGAGTCAAAGAGGCGGCGACGTTCAAAGCAATTTAAGACTTTCTGATTCAGAGATTTACTCTGATTTGATTCCAAAAGGAAAAGCCGATTTGCTTATTTCGATGGAGCCGATGGAAGTTTTGCGTTATTTGCCTTATTTGAACAAAAAGTCTCAGGTCGTAACAAATGCAAAACCTTTTATCAACATTCCCGACTACCCCGACGAGGCTAAACTATTTGCAGAATTGGACACATTGCCTAACATCAAAAAACTTGATATTGAAGAAATTGCAAAACAAGTTGCAATGCCCAAAGCAGCAAATATGGTTTTGCTCGGAATGGCAGCACCGTTTATTGAAATTCTCAGCGTAGAACAACTTCGCGAGGCTGTTAAAACGATTTTCGCAAAAAAAGGCGAGGCTATCGTAGAGACAAACTTAAAAGCGTTTGACGCCGGCGTTAACAACTAATTTATTTTTTATAATTCAAAAGAAAAAACTGTCGAAAAGGCGGATTTTTATATAAAACTCCTCCCCTTTTTCGACAGTTTTTTAATATGCTTTACAAAACCGAAAAGCAAAATCGGATCGGAAACAACTTCATCAAATAAATGTTTATCCTTATTATCAAGAATAACATTCACGGCATCCAATATATGCTTTAAACGCTCTGAATCTTTAATTCTTTCTCTCATATATCAAAATTTTGTCGTGATTGACACTATTGACTGCAAAATCCATTAACTGACCATCCTCAACCAAATCCACCTTTTTATTGAGAATTTTGGATAGTGTTACTAATATTTTGGAAATCAAATATAAAGAAACTTTTTCATCTTTTGAATACTCCACTAAAATATCTATATCGCTATTCTCTGTTTCCTCTCCCCTTGAATATGACCCAAAAAGCCATGCCTTATTTATGGGTTGAGTTACAAAATAATCACGAATTTTAGGAATAAATCTTTCAATGTCTGTTCTCATAACAAAACTTGTTTTTGCAAAAATAATACTTTTTTCCAAAACTTAGAAATAAAAAAATGCAAGGATTTTTTCTAAAATTCTTCTCTTTTATTTTGTTTTTTCAAAAAAAGTTTTCATATTTGCAAATACTATAAATTTTCACAAATGGGAAAATACGTAAACCCGTTTACAGACACGGGATTTAAGATACTTTTCGGACAAGAACCGAGTAAACCTCTGTTGATTGACTTCTTGAACAACCTTTTGGAAGGCAAGGAAAGAATCACGGACGTTACTTTTCTTGACAAAGAAAAACCGCGGGTCTACAAAAAAGACCGCGGTGTGATTTATGATATATTATGCGAAACGGACAAAAAAGAGAAAATCATCGTTGAAATGCAAAACCGTTCGCAGGAACATTTCATAGAGCGGAGTGTTTATTATGTTTCGCAAGCAATAGCAAGACAAGGAGTAAAAGGCGATTGGGATTTTAATTTTCACGCCGTTTATTTCGTGGCTTTTATGAATTTTACGCTTGACGGTTTGAATGTGTTCAGAACAGACACACAACTTTGCAAGACAAACACAAAGGAACGTGAAGTCCTTTCTGACAAGATGAAATTCATCTACTTACAACTTCCACTGTTTACAAAGACGGAAGATGAATGTAAAACAAATTTTGATCGTTGGATTTTTATTTTTAAGAATATGGCAACTTTGGAATATATACCTTGGGCGTCAAAAGATTCAATTTTTTCACAACTCGGTAAATTCGCTCAAATCGCAAATCTTTCTGAACATCAGCGCAGAAAGTACGATAAAGATTTGAAAATTTATCGGGATAATATCAATGTGCTTGATCATGCCATAAAAAGCGGCATTGAGCAAGGCGTAAAAATCGGTATTGAAAAAGGCCGTGCAGAAGGCGAAAAAATCGGCATTGAAAAAGGCGAAAAAATTGGTATCGAAAAAGGCGAAAAAATCGGCATCGAAAAAGGACGTGCGGAAGGCGAAAAACAACGCTCTCTTGACATCGCCCGCAGTTTGAAAGCTGCCGGAAAACTCTCCTTTGAAGAAATCGCCGAAATAACCAAACTTCCTCTCGAAGAAATCGAAAAATTATAACCTCATTGTAGAGCCGCAATGATTGCGGCTCGTTTTTTTTTATATCATCCGTATTTATTTCATTTACAGGTTTTTTTAGTTTCTAACGAAACAACACCCCTGCGCAAAAAAAACAACAACATATACACAAAAAAAAACATCCGGCAGAGTTTTTCTGCCGGATGCCCTTTTTTAGAATATCAAAAGAAAGCTATTTCGTTTTTTTCTCGTCTTCTTTTTCAAAATCGAAATAGCCATCTATAATTTCATCTGCTTTTTCTAAATCTGCATCAGAAATCTTAATTGCACCTCTCACAGCCGTACGCCAAGACTCATATTCTTGTAAACCTTCTATTTCTGATTTTTTGACTTTTGAGCCGTCAGGTTTCTTGAAAGTAATTTTGAGGTTATCTCTCAAGAATTCTTCCTCTTTCTCTTTATCGTAATAAGACAACAACTCGTCACCAAAAATATAGTCAACATCCGGCATCGAAACTACCTTCTCAACAGTTTTGTCTCCTTCTTCTACTTCGTCGGTCTTTACTTTTACCTCTATAGAAGTTAAAGATTCACAACCCTTAAAAACACTTCCACTTATTTCTTTTACCGAAGAAGGAATTACTATAGATTGCAATGATTTACAATTTTCAAATGCAGATTCCCAAATTTTAGTTACAGTCTCAGGTATCACAATTGATTTCAATGCTGTTCCATAAAAAGCATTTCCGTAAATTTCTTCTATACCTCTGTCTAATGTAACTTCTTCAAGAGCAGTGCACCCGCTAAGGTCTACAGTTGTAGCATTTGAAGCATTAATGGATTGTAATTTTTCACAATAGCGAATATTAATATAGGATACACCTGCCGGTAAATCAATACTTTCTAATTTGCTAAGTTCGAATAAGGAAACATCCGTACATTTAGAGCCATCAGCAAATTTTATAGAAGATATTATTGATGGGAAATACTTATACCCATTAGCAACATCAACACTAGAAGCATTAATATTAACAGAAGTAACATATTTCGGAATAGTAATTTCCTTTATCTCTGTTCCGAAAATTGTTACAGAAGTAGCAACTTCAGGAAGAACCAATCCGCAAATGTAGTTCCCGATGTAATCATCGGTCTCGTGCATATATGCGGGGATATAAACCTCTTTCCAATCCAATTTTGAAAGATTCAAAGAAAGTTTCTGCTTATTACTTGCCTTAATAATCATAGCAAAAATTTCGTTAGCATGATCAGGAACAGAACCTTCCAAAGAAATCTCAATAGGCTCGTCAGACTTAAAGTCGGATATATAGTCAAGAACTTTTTCCACGTCCTTTAACTTTATCGGCTTCAAAGCCCAAACCGCATTGAAAACAGTATTGCCGCTGACGGTATACTCTTTTTCCGGCTCATAAAAGTTAGTACCATCCGACCAACCTTTGAGTTCCAAAAGTTTTGCATCTTCAGTACCCAAAGTAAGTTTCGGTAATTTAATTTTCTCTCCGTTAGCTACGGATATTGTTGCGGGATTTACCGCATTGCCGTTAGCATTAGTCTTAAAGTCTACAGTAACAATTTTTCCCGCCAAAGCAGAAACGTTTACCTCGTCTTTTGCACTTATAGTAATAGGGTCGTTCTCCGTCTCTTTCGTACAGCTCGAAACTGTTGCCATAAAGCCGAGAACAGCCGCTACAGTTAATATTCTTCTAATCATTTTTTTCTAATTTTTTTTAAGTTAATTACTCAGCTTTTGTAGGTTCTACATCAACTCCGATTGTATGACCTTCACCCAATTTATCATCGGGCAAATCAACCCCCTCTTTTGCCTTGTACAGAATTTTTTCCAATTTTTCACAACTGTCAAAGGCATTAGGATTGATTCTTAACTTATCAATACCGTTATAATTGAAAGTAATTTCAGTAAGATTGCTACAGTACGCAAAAGTTCCTCTTCTAACAAGTTTCAAACCTTCACCTACTTCAATTTTTGTAAATTCTGCATTAAAAAAAGCATAATCACCAATTGAAGTTACCGAATTAGGAATTACAAAAGCTTTTTCCCCATCCGGATCTTCTTCGGTAACATTAGTAAGAGGACAACCATCAAACGCTTCTTCACCAATCGTCTTAACCTTTTCATTTAAAGTTAAGGTTTTCAATGATGGACAAGCACCAAAAGCTCCATCACCGATTTCTTCAAGAGCCGTTTTGGAGAAATTAATTTCCTCAAGCAAAATACATTCAGTGAAAGCACCTTCTCCGATTTTCTTCAATTTTTCAGGGAGAGTGATTTTTTTCAGTCCATCAAAATTTAGTTTTTCGTGCTCTTTTGGGTCCATATAATAGAAATGACCATCTCCAGGGATCGCCAATTCGTATTCTGAAAAATTGAATGTTCCCTTAGGGATTTCGGTAATTTCGGTTTTTGAAAGGTCAATTTCAGTATAACCTTTTATTACCAACTCTTTCAAATGTTTAAACTCCCATTCGGTAAGATTTTTTTCTTCAATTACGAGTTTGCCGTCCTCGGGAACTTTTTCAGCACCCATAGCTTTCCTAACGGTTCTTACTTTCCAAGTAGCGTAAAGAACGGTGTTTTCTTCAACTTTTAATTTTTGTTTGCCGTCTTTGTCTTTCTCCAAAGGTGTACCGTTAAAAGAGGTAGACCAACCGTCGAAATCGCAACCGTCAAGAGAAAAACTATTAGCAGCAGGAAGGTCAATCTCCGAACCTGTCAAAGCCACTACATCAGTAGGAGCTGTGCCATTACCCGCAGTAATACTGAAAGTAACAACACTACTACTGATACCTAAGTCGGAAACTACCTGCGATGCAGATACTTCCTTGTATTCAAAATTGTCTTCCTTTTCTTTGGTGCAAGAAGACAATATAGAGGCACTAAGCACCATAGCCACTAAAATATATTTTCTGTTCATTTCTTTTCAACTTTTTTAATTTAAGTTTATTTTGTTTATTCCTCCTCCGGCCAAACAGCGTACAAAACTGCACCTTGATCAGCTTTATAAGAAGTTATAACATCTCCCTCGGGGGTCAGAGACCACCCTTTGGAAGTTTTAGTTATAGTTTTACCAGTTTCCTTGTCTTTAAAATCGCCTTGTGCCGGAGCGTCCAATGTAACCGTTTCACCTGCCTTAACATAATGCGGTGCGGGAATTACACCGACTGCACCGTTAAGGTCATATTTTACAATGACCTTGCCGGTAGCATATTCTTTAACAACATCACCAGAATTAACCGTCTCTATAGTGTAATCAGTAATTTCTTTTTTCTCACAAGAAACAAGACCCGCTAATATTGCGGCGAATGCGGCTGCTTTTAATATGTTTTTCATATTATTTACCTATTAAAAAATTCTTGTTTAACAAATTGTTTTTTAGTATCCGGGGTTTTGTTCACATGCCGGATTGTTATTGATTTCAGACTGCGGAATAGGCATATCCATTTTCTGGTCAGAATATGTAAAACCATATTGAGGAGTCCAAGGATTGTCTATCAACGCTTCATTCGATTGTCTGCCTCTATCATCTTGATAGTTTTTAGCAACGTGTTCTGCAATTACGCCAGAACGTTGCAAGTCAGGACGCAAGCCCCATTCTACGTTGAACTCTTTACGACGCTCTTGCAAAAGTGCAACCTGCCATACTTCCAAGTTGAAGTTCAAAGCTTCTTTTACTTGTGCGTAATAAGTCTGACCGTTTACATAATTAGACTTATCAATCTGATGACCGAACGGAATCGGATACGAAGTGGGAGCCACTTGCGGAGATTGTACGTTGAATTTACTTGTAAGATACTGTTGATAGTAGGGCAAATAAGTGTTGGTAAGAGCTTCTTCTTTGCCATCTTCAAGATAACCGAAAGCACGCTCACGGATTTTCTCGATGTATTCCCAACCTTCAGCCGCAGCACCGGTACGGAAGCAACATTCAGCATAATCCAAGTATACGTTAGCAAGACGTTTCCAATATACATGGCATGGAGGATAAGTTTGACCATTCCATTCAGGTTCGCCGGTTCTCCAATATTTCAAGCTCCAAATAGAAGGTGCAAAATCACCGTTCATATTGTAGTGATAGTGAGCTGCGAGGTCGTTACCGTTGCCGACAGCAATGTTGAGGTACGGATGATGACCATAGCAATATTGAGATTTAGCAACTTTAGAAAGTGCTTGTTTAGTAATCGGGTCAACGATTTCCTTGAAATCTACAGGGCCTGTGCAAGCAGAACCATCGCGGCGTTTGTCGCCTACCTCAAACGAAGTATACCATTCCCAAGAGAGGTAAAGAGTACCCCATCCGCCGTTAGCAGGACAAGCAGCGTAGAAAGTAGACCAGAACTCGGTGTTGTTTTTGTTAGCAGCCCAGTCCCAAGACTGCGGGTCAGCAACTTCTTCCCAGATAGCCTCTTTTTGCCATGCAATAGGATCCCAAAGAGTGGTATAAGAAGGATTGAGTTCGTATGGACCCTTGTCGATTACTTCTTTGAGGTATTCTTTTGCTTTCTTAACATTTTCGTCAGCCTCGGTAGCAGAAACACCTGAGCGGAATGCTTTCCACAAATAAGCGTCAGCCAAATAAGTCAAACACATACCTTTGGTTACGCGGCCGTATTCGTCGTTGAAAGGTTTCCAATCCAGAACATCTTTTGCCTCTTCGTAATCTTTGATAATCCAATCCCACATTTCGTCGTAAGTAGCGGCTTTAGCTTTTTCGGGTGTATTATCGTATGTTTCGCCTGTACCGATAAGAGGAACACGACCCCAGTTTTGAGCGAGCCATGTGTAATAATAAGCACGCATTGTCTTAGCCTCTGCGATATAATCCTGCAAAACTTTTGAAGCACTGATTTTTTCTTCGCCCAATTTTTCAATGGTTGCAAGATATTCGTTACAGTTTGAAATACCTCTATAAAGTGCACTCCATTCGTCTCTAAGTTCACCGGTTTCAGGTTTCCATTTCTGTTGATTCCAGTCGGTATCCCAACCGGTAGCCTGAGTATCCATCGTCGGGTGGCAACCCATCCAAAGATTCGGTTTGAACTCGTCCTTGTTAGTTTTTTGGTGAAATTCGGAATAACAAGAAATAAGACCAGCTAACATATTGCTTTCCGATTCGGTTACGGCATCGCTGTTTACAATTCCGTACTGGTCTACATCGAGAAAATCCTCTTTACAAGAAGTTACACCCGAAACCATACCGACGGAAAGTGCCAAACCTAATAATTTATGTATGTTTTTCATATTAAATTCAGTTAAAAAAAACGTTTAAATTTTTAAATTAGAATGAGAAACTTAAACCAGCTTGGAATACTCTCGGCATAGGATAACGTCCAGCATCCAAACCTGAATAAAGTACGCAGCCCTGACCAACTTCCGGATCACCGTATTTTTTGTATTTAGAGAATGTTACAAGGTTGCTTACTGATACGTAAACTCTTGCATTAGAGAGTTTTAAGCGTTCGATAGTCTGACGCGGGAAAGTATAACCAACTTGGATATTGCTGATTTTGAAATAATCTGCTTTTTTAACCCAAGCATCAGATGCTCTCATGTTGTTGTTTACGTCAGTGATAGAAAGTCTGGGCAAAGAACCGTTCGGATTTTCAGGACTCCAAGCATCGTCAGAGCTTTCTTTCAAGAGGTTCGGAACAGTTTGGTCATCACCAGAGAACATTGTGCTAAGACGCATTGCAGAGTAAGAGAAAATCTTGTAACCTGCTACACCATAACCGTAGATTGAGAAATCCCAATTTTTGTAATTAGCGGTAAGGTTGATACCATAGTTGAATTTCGGGAAACCATTACCCAAAATTTTACGGTCATCTTCAGTGATTTTACCATCACCATTGAGATCTTTGAATTTGAAGTCACCAACTTTTGTGCCTTCTACTTGGTAGTATTCCAAAATTTTGTTAGGATCTTTTTCATCAGGCTTAACATCGCCTCTCTCTATAGCTTTGTCAGTGGCAAGTCTGTTAGCAGCAGCAAGTTCTTCTTCTGTTCTGAAGATACCTTCTACTACATATCCGTAGTAAGAACCTACAGCCTCACCTTCTTGACTTCTTGAGTGGTCGCCCCAGTGGAAACCGTCAGCAGCACCGATTGTACCGATGTTAGAACCGTCTGAAGTTTTAGAAGCCGGGTCGTTGTCGCCACCGTCGTTGGTAGCCATTACAGGGTTACCCATTTTCTTAACTTCGTTTTTGATTGTAGAACCAGTAAGTGTAGCGGCAAAATTCCAATCACCGATACGTTTCTGATAATTAATCATGATTTCAAGACCTTGGTTGCTGATTTCACCGAAGTTGGTGTAAACCTGCGAAACGCCAGAAGATGAACGGATGTTTTTGTAAAGCAACAAGTCTTTAGATTTACGGATAAAGTAATCAAGAGTCATGTTGATCTGACCGCCAAGAAGACCTAAGTCAATACCGATGTTGGTCTGTTCGTTGGTTTCCCATTTGAGGTTGCTGTCTACAGTAACATTTTCAAGACCAGTGAGAGTGTTTCCTGAGTAACCCCAGTTACCCATAGTACCGTTCTGCGGGAAGAAGTGATAAAGTACACCTTTTGAAGTCAAGTGAGGAATACAAAGATCGGTTGCACCGCCTGAGTTACCTGTCTGACCCCAACCAAGACGGAGTTTTAAGTTAGTAATGATTTCGTTGTTAGCCAAGAAATCTTCTTGAGAAATTCTCCAAGCCAAAGCAACTGAGGGGAAAGTACCCCAACGATTACCAGAACCGAAGTTAGAAGAACCGTCACGACGGATAGTAGCTGTCAAAATATATTTGTCGAATGCGCTGTAAGTCAAACGAGCGAAATAAGAAATACCTCTGACTTTAGCGTTATAAGCGCCATCACCTTTTATAGTAGAAGTGTTGGTAGTAAGCGAAAGTTTTCTGTTAGCCTCGCTAATGAACTCTCTTGCGCTTGCATTAACCCATTCACCCCAAGAATCTGAAGCCTCTTGACCAATCATTGCAGAGATGTTGTGAATATCATTTTTCCAATTGTAGGTCAAATAGTTTTCGATATTAATAGTAGTATTTTGGCTCTGACTGATAGAGAAAGCATTTGTAGAGTTTCTCGCCAATTTTAATTCTTCAAGTTCACCAGTGATAGAAGGATTGAATCTGTGAGGAACGATTTCAAAGTTGTTCCAGTCAGAAGAATAGAAGTTCAAAGAACCAACCGATTTGAACGACAAACCTTTGATGATATTAATCTGACCGTAAATACTTGAGAACATACGGTTAGATTTTGAAACAGCGTTGTTTTCATAAATTCTTGCCAAGGGGTTGTCCATACCATCGGTGATACCTTCGTTTACGTTAGTACCCTGCATAGGAGCACCGTAAGAACCGTCTTCGTTTTCAAGTCTTGCAGCTACATAACGGTCGCCATCAATATAATCCAACGTCGGGCAGATGTAAGCCAAGTCTCTGTGAGAAGAGAGGTTCAAGTTGTTTTGACCTGCGCCGAAGTTAGAACCATTGCTACGGGTATATACGTAGTTCAAATCGCCACCTGCCTCCAAGAAGTCGGTGATTTTGGTTTTAACATTTACTCTTGAGGTTACTCTCTCGTAAGAAGAGTTTTTCAAGATACCGTTGTTTTTGAGGTAAGAAGCTGAAAACATAGCCTGAGTGTTTTCTGTACCGCCAGAAACAGACATATTGTACTGCTGTTTGATACCAAGGCGTGTAAGTTCGTCTTGCCAATTGATTTCGTTTCTTTTTCCGTCAAATTTTTCGCTCCAAATCTGGTTGTTAAGACTTGTAGCATCGTTGTAATAGCCGTTGTCATTAAGACGTGCTTGACGAATATTTTTAGAATATTGGTCGATGTCGCAAACATCCAAATGATAGGGCAATGCCTGAACGCCGAAATCAGCTGAAAAATCGAAACGGGCTTTACCTTTATCACCATGTTTGGTGGTAATCATGATAACACCGTTAGCACCGGCAGCACCGTAAATAGCGGTTGCAGAAGCATCTTTCAAAACCTCAATACTCTGAATATCGGCAGGGTTAAGGAAGTTGGCGTCAGTACCAACCTGAACACCGTCTACAACATAAAGGGGAGCAGCACTACCGTTGATGGTTGCAACACCACGGATACGTACTTGAGAATTACCGTCCGGAGAACCGTCTTGAGCGGTAACCATAACACCTGCGGCAGCACCTTGCAAACCTTGGTTTACGTTAGATGGAGCACGCTTCATCATGTCCTTTGTATCGACTGATACGACTGAACCCGAAACGTCGGATTTTTTCATCGTACCGTAGCCGACAACTACGACTTCATCCAGCTCTTTGTTGTCAGATTTCAAAGTAACTGTGATGTTTGACCTTCCGTCAACATTTTCGGTGTGGTTGGAAAAACCGATAAATGAAAACGTAAGTTGGGCATCTGACGGAACCTGCAACTCGTATTTACCGTCAATGTCCGTGATTGTACCATTTGTGGTACCTACTTGAATGACATTAACACCGGGTAACGGCTCGTTTTGATCATCGAGCACCGTACCTGATACCCTGATGTTTTGGGCATTCAAAGCAAACGGGATTAGCATAATAAATAACCCCAATAAAATCAATCTTCTCATAAAAAAATTTATTATTTGGTTATTGTTAATAAAAAAAAATTAAAACTCTATTTTGTTACTAAAGACTAACTAACTTGCATTTTTTCTAAATGGTAAAAACATCAAAGTTAATAGTCTTTTTTAAATTGTTTCGTCAGTAAGATAGTTGATAAAACATTTTTTTATGTTGTCGTATCCCGTATAATTAATTTTAGTCTGTTAAAATTGATGTTCGTAATTAACACCCCTTAACTAATCTTAACAGTTACGAAGATAAATTGCAAAATCCAAAAAGAAAAATTTTTTTGTATTTTTTTGAAATAAAAAATTAGTTTTTTGTGTAAAAGGCTAAAAATCAATATTAAATAATTTTAAAAAAATAGAGAATTTAACCTTCAGACAGGCAAAAATGTAAAGTTTACATTTCAAACATAACCTTATTTTTTGTAATGTAAATTTTACTCAAAAGCGTTTTTTAACATTTAAAGTTAATTTTATGTAAAAAAGATTTTAATTGTATATTATACCTTTATAATAGTTTTGATAACAAAAAAACGTTTTTTTAGTACCCAAAAAGCGTTATTTAGCCCCTAAAAAAGTGTTTTTCTTAAGCCCCCAAAAAGTGTAAATTTTTCTTAAAAACAAAAGACCGCCTTAACAGAGTTTAAGGCGGTCTTAATAAGAAAAAGTTAAAAGAAAAATCTATTTATCATAACCGGGATTTTGATATGCGCTAATATCTTCAGCCGACATATCCATAGAATTCAATTGTCCAATCGGAATAGGACGGAGATAATTGAATTTCTCGATAGTACGTTTAACGGTTTTTCTTTCGCACCATGCTTTGTCAGCATTTTGATCGCATATAGTATATTCACCAGCACGTTTTTCCCATGTCTGGGTGCGTGCAAGGTCGTACCAACGGATACCTTCGCCAAAGAGCTCTCTCATACGCTCGTCAAGAATGTAATCAATGTCGATGGTTGCAGGAGTAGCATCTGTTAAGTCTGAAGAAAAATCTTCGCTTACAGCCTTGTTTTCTGCATTGTTGAAACTCCATTTACCGGCTCTTTCACGCAAAACATTTACTAATTCGCGAGCCTCGGTGTTTTTACCCAATTTTACGGCAGCCTCGGCAGCGATAAGGTAAAGTTCTGAGAATTTAGCAATTACAAACGGACGTGTTAATGCTCCGTTAGGCTGACCTAAACCAGTACCGTTGTCAGTACGGTAAGTTCCAAGTTTCCAAAGTCCGGGATAAGCGTTACGGCTTATGCTTTCGGGTTCGATAACCCAATCGGCACGACCTTCGGTTTCACCCGCACCTACATTACTTTTACCCAAACCGGCTTGTGGATATTCAACCGATGTAGAAAGCTGCTCTGGTACGAATGTCAAAACAGCATCACCGTTTTCAATAGGCATAAGGTTGGCGTTGTAATATTTTTCAGTTTTATCGCCGTCTTTTGCCCAGTTGCCACGGTAAACGGTTACAAACGTTCCGTCATAACGGGAATCCTTGTCCTTATCAGTGAAAATATTTAAGAACACTTCCTGAACAGGAGCCATACGAGTCCACGGACGACCTGCCCATTGAGCAGCCTCACGTTTACACGGGTCTATTTGACTGGTTTCCTCGCCTTTTTCATTCTTTATAGAACCTTCGGCGGTTTTGTAGGTACGAAGGTTGCAATAGTTCCATGTCGGAGCCCAAACCGTAGTCTGTTCTGTTCCGCTACCACCGGCGTATGAAAGGTCGCCACCATTATAATATGCACTACTTTCGGTTCTGTCGGCATAAAACATACATTCCTTGTTTCTGTCGTTCTGACCGAGATTTACCTCGTAATAAGTAGGCATCAAACCGTAAGGACCGGGATTATCAATAGCTTCTTTTGACAGATTGTAAGCTTGTTCAAAATACCAATTGTAATCGTGTCCGTCAAGGTCAGTTCTTGAACATTGAGGATAAGTGGGAATATCATTCGGATTTTCAAGCCACCAACCGTAGGTCAAATACGCCTTTGAAAGGAAAAATCTTGCCACGTTTTTAGTAACTGTACCTGTCAAACGCGGATTATCAGGAAGATTATCAACTGCAAATTTAAGGTCAGAGAAAATCTGCTTGTAAACTTCAGGAACAGTATTTCTCTTACTTGTTCTAACTGTCTCTATAACAGGTTTCAATACTCCACAACCCAAATCCAACGGCACACCGCCGAATGTCTGAACAAGACAGAAATAGTTGAAACCACGGAAGAAATAAGCCTCCGCCAAAAGTTGATTTGACACACCGGCCTCACCGGCATACTCAAGAATGTAGTTTACAGAGTTGATACTTGAAAATGCATTACCCCACAAAACGTCGCTTCGAGACGAAGAAGGAGTTAAAGTACCAACACCCGAAAGGTCTGCATCTTTGAAGTTACCATCAGCACTTTGCGCCCATGTATATTCGTCAGTACCTGTTTCAAGAGAGTTGAAGAAGTACATATTTCCGTAAACATAACGCAAGTTTTGATAAAGTCCTACAAGACCGCCTTCAATACCCTTGTCAGTTTTATAATATTCCGGAGTGAAAACTCCGCGCGGTTCTTCGTCAAGAATATCATCACAAGAAGAAAGCCCAAGCAATGAAGCAACCGCTAATATATATTTTAAATTTGTTTTCATTATTTACTTAAATATTATAATCAATTAAAATGTAAAATTCATACCGACCATATAAGTTCTCGTAGACGGTGTGTTAGTACCGATGGTAAGCAAACGTTTCTGACCGTAAGATACAGCAGAGTTTTCATTACCGTAAGAGTTGGTTTCAGGATCCATGCCTGATTCTTTCTTGTAGGGAGAGAACATTACAAACGGATTGATAACAGAGAAGTAAACTCTCATTTTTGAAATTCCGGCGTTTTTCAAAGCGGGAAGTTTTTCAAAATTATATCCGAGAGTAATAGTACGAATTTTCAAGTATGAAGCATCGAAATAACCGAGTGTACTTGCATATTTTGCATTATCACCGCTGCGTTCGGTTTTAGGATTCGGATAACGCGCACCTGTGTTTTCAGGTGTCCAGTAATCAACAGAAACGTTGTTGTTTTTGGTTGATAAAAGGTTCAAATAACCTGAACCACCGTAAAGAGTGCTGATAAGAATTCCGCCTGCTTTGAATGCGCCTACGATGTTCAAATCAATGTTTTTCCATGCAAGAGTAGTATTGAAACCGCCTTGGAAATCACATTCCATGCTTTGAGGAATTCTATCATCGTCATTGATTTTTCTAACAGGTTTGCCGTCAGAGCCGTATTCGCCGGTGTATTCTACTTTAATCATACCTGCGCTGCCTGAAGGTTCAAGAATTTTTCTCATATCTTCTTCATCTTCCTGCCAAAGACCTTCGTATTTGAAATCATAAATACAATCAATAGGCATACCCACAAACCAGTTATTACCTTTGTCTTCGGTCTGACCTGAGGCAAGTTCAACAAGTTTGTTGCGGTTTACGTAGAAGTTTACGCCAGCCGTCCAAGTCCAACCGTTTTTGTTGTCGATAATAGTACCGTCTACGCTCATCTCGAAACCTCTGTTCTGAGTTTTACCAATGTTAGCCATAACGGAATTTACACCCGTTGAACCGGGCATTGAAATACCCAAAAGAACTTTATTGGTTTTCATAGAATAGTATTCAGCAGTAACATTCAAACGGTTTCTGAAAAAAGCCATATCAAGACCGAAGTTCCATGTCGTAGAATATTCCCAACCGAGTTCTTCATTCGGAAGTTCAGTAACTCTCATACCGGTTGTGTTTTTGCCGCCAAAGTTATAAGCCGAAGTACCAAGAAGACCAATAGTCTTGTAAGGATCAACAGACTGGTTTGAAGTTTCACCATAACCGGCACGTACTTTCAACTGATCGAGCCAGTCTAAACTTTCCATAAATGCCTCGTTTCTAACATTCCAACCGAATGAAACAGCAGGATAAGTGTGCCATTTATGACCTTCGGCAAGACGTGAAGAACCATCACTTCTTACCGTTGCGCTAATCATGTATTTGCTGTCGTAAGAATACATAACTCTACCCATATAAGAGATAAGACCTGATTTCTGATAACCCTGATTTGAAGGATCAACAGTATAAGGAGAGTCTGTACGACCAAGATTGTAATATAAGAAATGGTCAGACTGAATGTCTTTAGCACCTAAATTAGAAGAATTATACATATTCTCTTCAGCAGAATACATTGCTACGAAATTAATAGAATGTTTTTCTGCGAAAATTTTATCGTATGTAATAAGATTTTCAACAGCCCAGTTTGTAGAGAGCGAGTTAGTAATCGAAGCATTAGAATTAGCAGTAGGAGTACCGCTGAAAACACCTACGCCGGTATAATTACCGTTGTTCTGATGACGGAAGTTAAGACCTACGTTAATTCTATATTTCAAACCTTTAACATAAGGAAGTTCTGCCTCACCGTAGAAAGTGTTGTAAGAACCAAATACTTTTTTCTGATTTGAATATTGATCGCCGAGGTCGTTTACTTTGTCAGCAGTTACTACGTAACGTTTTCCGTCCGTATTATCAACACGATCTTTTACAGAGCCATCCTCATTGTAAATATTAACAATAGGAGATGCAGAAAGAATAGTAAAAATCTGGTTTGCATCGTTGGTGATAGAATAGTTGTTGGTGGTTGAAAAACCTACTTTAAAATAATCTCCGAGTTTCTGATCAACAGATCCTCTCAAAGAAAATCTCGAAAAATCCTGCGAAGGAACAACAGCTTCTTCCTTGTAATAACCCAAGCCAAAAGAATAGCTACCTGCTTTTGTACCGCCGGTAACGCCAATATCATGACTTGTTACCATACCGGTTTCAAAATAAAGGTCTTGCCAATCTACATCGTTGCTATTGGCCTCGTCTACAGAATTTTTGAACTGACCTCTTGCTTCACGCAATTGTACAAACTCTTCACCGTTCATCATCGGGAATTTAGAGAAAAGCGTTTTTACACCGTAATATCCGTTGTAAGAAAACTGTGCTTTCTGACCTTCAGAACCTCTGTTGGTGGTGATAATGATAACACCGTTAGCACCACGAGAACCGTAAATAGCGGTTGCAGAAGCATCTTTCAAAATGTCCAAAGATTTGATGTCAGAGGGGTTGATGTCGGAGAGACTTCCTGCAAAAGGAATACCGTCAAGCACGATAAGCGGGTCGTTGCTTGCGTTAAGAGAGCGCGTACCACGAATACGAATCTGCATTGTCTCGCCCGGTTTTGAAGATGTCTGTGTCATTTCAACACCGGCAACACGTCCCTGCAAAGACTGAGTAATGTTACTTCCGGCAACGGCTCTCATGTCATCGCCCTTTACGGAAGCCACTGAACCGGTTACGGCTTCTTTTCTTTGCGTACCGTAACCTACAACAACCACTTCTTCGATTTCTTGATTATCGGATTTCATCGCAACCGAAATAGAAGAACGTCCGTTTACGTTTTCGGTATGATTCATAAAACCGATAAAAGAAAACGAAATTTTTGCATCGGAAGGTACCTCCAATGAATAATTACCATCAATGTCTGTAATAGTACCGTTAGTAGTACCTTCTTCAACGACATTGACACCCGGTAGCGGCACATTGCCGTCATCGACAACCGTACCAGATACTCTGATGTTCTGAGCATTCAGAGCAAAAGGGATCAATAGAATTAACAATCCCAGAAAAATCAATCGTCTCATAAAATGAAATTTAGTTATTTATTAATAAAAAAAATAAATCTGTGTAGTTACCGTATAATTCTCCCTTTAAAAAAGTATGGTCATAACTCTTAAAAAAAAAATCTTAACGTCGGCGGCAAAGGTAAAGCGCAATTTCCAAAAAGAAAAAAAAAAATTACAAATGGTAAAAATTTAATATTACTTTAGGGTCAAATATTTATAAATCAAAATCAAAGAAATCAAAAAAAAATACAAAAACGAGACAAAAAAGAGTCCAAATGTAAAGTTTACATTTAACAAAAAACCTTATTTTAAGCAAAGTATATTTTACAAAAACGCATTTTTTAACATTTAAAAGTTAATTTTATATAAAGGATTCTTTAAGTGTATTTTACGCACCAAAAACAAAAAGACCGTTGCGATTTCTCATCACAACGGTCTAAAAAAATTTAAGAGTTAAACTTTATATTTTGAAAAACTACTATTGCCAGCCGCGAACCTGATGGATTTGATCATTAACGTCGAGAACGCTTTGCGGTATAGGCCAGTATTCGTGTTTACCTTTTACAAACTCAAGCGTAATACCTTTTTCTGCAAAAGGATGTTTGATTTCATAACGGAGTTTGTGAGGTTTTGCACTCTTGACAATATCAATACCGTATTCGTCTTTTTGCTTGACATCTTCGCCTTTTTCGTTCTTTTCGGTTGCAAACTCTACTGTATCCCAGAACTCGTCCCACTGATAAGGAATATTGTCCAAAACTTTGTCGTAACATTCTTTAGCAATACCCCAACGGACAATGTCAAACCAACGACAGCCTTCAAACCAAAGTTCGTATTGTTTTTCGTCTCGAAGAACTTCCATCGTGGCTTCGGTTGCTTGGTTTTCGTCAGGAACACCGGCACGAACCTGAATTTTGTTGATGTAAATCAAAGCCTCACCTGCCTGACCTTCTTGTATACAAGCTTCTGCATAGATAAGGTAAGCCTCAGCAAGACGTGCAAGACATACGTTGGTCTGGTTGCAGTTGTCACCGACAGCAAAACCCGCATCGTTGGGGTGCATCATCATCTTAACTTCCATAACGTCGCTGCGCGAGAATGAGCCCGCCTTTTTGTTGATACCGCGCTGAGGATCAAGTTCTCTTTCCTCCTTGGTCTTGCTTCTGACAACATTGCCTTTTGCGTCTTTTATAACATCAACACTCCAAGGACAAAGGCCTTCGTCGTTGATATTGAAAAATTCGTCAGAGGTAAGGAATGTTGCTTTGCGGCGATAGCTGTCTCCGTCGTTTTCAAGCATTTTGTGTGCAAAATCCTGATTAATAGAAGCACCGCCCCAGCCGCCTGTAGAGCATATTAACGGATTTTTGCCGCCGCCAACAATGTCATCACCCCTCCAGTTTATAACATTTGCCACCATCCAGCGTCCGCGTCCGTTGCTGCCTTGCCAAGAAGCTGCGCCACCTGCCAAAGAGGTATTGGTTATGTAATTGAACTCAAAAATTTTCTCGCTGCAACCGTCGCCTTCTACATGGAAAAGGTCGCGGAATTTATCTCCAGGAACAAGCGCATAGTTAGATGATTCTACAAGAGGTTTCATAACTTCGATAACCTTCTTGTAATCGCCCAAAAAGAGAGCTGATTTTCCGGCAACAAATTGTGCAAAACCTTTTGTTGCAATCCATGCGCCGGCTTTGTCATCCGGACCTTTGCGCTCGGGAAGGTCAGCCATAGCCTCTTCACATTCCTTAACACAGAACTGAAGAATTTCTTCTTGAGATTTTGCATTAACAGGAACTTCCTTTTCGGTAAGCAAATGGTCTACCAAAGGCGGCTGATAATATACGAGAGCCGCTAACATGTGTCCCCATGCACGCATAACCCTTGCCTCGGCAACTACCTGCTTTTTGAGGTCAGTATCGGCTTTAGCACCACTGAAATTATCAATTACCAAATTAGCGGAGAAAATCGCTTTGTAAATATGTTCATAAAGCTTGGTAATCGGCGCTGAACTCGGGTCATAGCGAAATTCGTTTAATGTACGGAAATCAATATGGTCGTCAATATCGCCGCCGGCTGCAAACACATCGTCGGCTGAATAGTTAAGACCCATGATATAGGCATTCCAAATACCCTCTTGTCCGGCTATTTCGTCAATATATGTGGAATACATCGCCGTACGCGCATATGCAGCGTCGTTGTCGGTCTTATAAAAATCATCTATGCTGCTAGCTGACTTTTGTTCAATATCCAAAAGATCTTGATTGCAGGAAGTTGTTAAAAGCAGTCCCGCAACGGCTGTATAATAAATTATCTTTTTCATTATAAATTCAAATTAATAATTAAAATGTTACACTAAAACCAAGAACAACTTTCTTCATGTTAGGATAAGCGGCTCTGTCAAGACCAGGAGCGTTGTAACCCTGCGTACAGGTTTCGGGGTCAAGACCGGGATACTTGGTGAATGTGAAGAAATCGTCAAGTGATACGTATGCTCTTACGTTCTGCATGAAAGCTTTCCTTACAATGGCTGACGGCAATGTGTAGCCGAGCTGTATCTGTTTGATTTTGAAGAAAGCACCGCTGTATACCATTGCAGAAGAACTCCAGAATTTACCGCCTGCAACTTTAGAAGCATCGGGGAAGTCGCCAGACTTAAAGTCGTCATACACACCTTTTGCGATGTTGTTGTAATCTGTACGGTAAAGACCGTAGTAAACATCATTACCTGCTGCACCGGTTCCGAAAACAGTGAGGTCAAATCCTTTGTATTCAGCGTTGAAAGTAATACCGTATGTCAATGTCGGCAAACCAGAACCAATGTTGGTCATATCATCAGACTGAGGATCGTTGGTCAAGTTACCGTTTTTGTCATAAAACTGTGCTGAACCGTCATTAGCCCTACCAGCGTATTTATAACCGCGCATATACCATATCGGCTGATTTTCCTCAAAGTAGCAGGCAACAAACAAGTTAGAACCGTCTACATCACCACCTTTGATACGCTGGATGGAAGGATCAAGGTATGTAACCTCGTTGTGCAACGTTGCCATATTACCTGAAACGCTGTAATTGAAATCACCGATTTTGTCTTTCCAAGTAAGTTCCATTTCAAAACCTCTGTTTTCAACTTCACCGGCGTTGATAGTGTAAGAAGAAATACCTAACTCCGGTGATGTGGGAGCATCTACGAGAAGGTCTTTGGTGGTCTTTTTGTACCAGTCAAGCCCCATAGTAAGACGATCTCTTAAGAAGCGGAAATCAGCACCGAGGTCGATTTGTTCTGATTTTTCCCAAGACAAACCGGGATTGCCCCTGCCGTTCTGCATAGAACCGAAAGTACCTTTGTTGGTCTCGCCATAGTTGTACATTTTGCCGCTTGCCTCAAGTGCGGTTCTGTATTTGTAATTGCTCAATACATTAACGTTACCGTTTTGTCCCCAAGATGCGCGGATTTTACCGAACGACATAATACTCTCGTCAATATTGTCTTTGAAGAAAGACTCGTTAGAGAATGTCCAACCCAGAGATGCCGAGAAGAATTTACCCCAGCGGTTGTCCTGAGAAAGTTTTGAAGCGTCGAAAGCGTCAGCACGGAAGTTGGTCTGCACGCTGTAACGGTTGTCAAAATTGTAAGTCAAACGTCCGAAATAAGAGATTGAACGCAAAGTGTTGGGAACACCGCCTATGGTTCTCTTGGTTTCGTCAAGACCGTTTACACTGTTAAGATAGATGTAATTATCAGTATAAGCTTTCAAGATGTCAGCACCTTCGGCCTTTGCATTAACTTCATTTGTGCCTTCATCACGGTACGACATACCGACCATTGCCCCCAAATTGTGTTTCTCAGCAAATGTCTGATTGTAATTGATGAAGTTTTCCCACTGATACCAAAGTGAATTTTGACTAATACCGTTAATCATGTAGTTGTCGCCTTTGGTCTGACCGTTAAGGTAATACGGGAACTCATAGTTGCTTGTGTTGTTGTAAGCAATACGATAACCCAAACGTGAAGTATAAGTAATCTGCTTGATCGGGGTTATGTTCACGTAAGCAGAACCGTTGACGTTTACACCGTCTTTTTTCTCTCTTGCGCGGTCTCTCTGAGAGAAGGGGTTACCGCCGGCAAGACGCGGGTTGAAATATGAAGTAGCGTAATAGCCGTTTTCATCGCCGAAGAGAGTGTAATTTTCTCTGCCCGCCTGAACAGCCTGATAATGAGGTTTGTAATCGTCAAGCATTTGACTTTCGTTATTCCAATACAAAGGAGTCAAGGGGTCGATAAGCAAAAGCATTTCAAAAGAAGTACCGTAGCCGTTTTCAGAAACGCCCTGTGATTTCCATTTTTCGATAGAGGTGTTAGTACCGATTTTCAACCAGTCTTTGATTTTGTAGTCAGCGTTAATCTGAGCGGTAAGACGCTCGTATTTATCTTTGCTGCCTTTTACGATACCATCTTGATCAACATAACCGATGCTTCCGAAGAAAGAGCCACGGTCGTTGCCGCCTGAGAATGATACAGTGTGCTGTTGAGCCCATGTATTCTCGAAATAAGCGTCAAGCCAATCAGTATTAGTGTTGGGATCCCAACCATATTTTGACTGTGCGTCAGATAATGCACCGTTTACCTCATCTGCACCTTTCTGCATCGTCATCCAGTCGATAAATTCAGAAGCGTTAAGAAGTTCGGGTACACGTCCGAGCATCTGATTGGTGAATTTAGCATCGTAAGTGATAGTACCGTTGTTCTTTTTACTGCCTGTTTTTGTGGTGATAAGAACGACACCGTTGCCAGCTTCAGCACCGTAGATAGCTGCAGAAGCAGCGTCTTTCAAAACTTCCATAGATTCAATCAACGAGGGATCAAGGTATTGAATACTTGAAACAGGCAAACCGTCAACAATCAAAAGCGGACCGATTTTCTCAGAGTTTGATGAGTAACCGCGGACACGGATTTGCGCGCCTTGACCGGGTTTACCCGAACTGTTGAGGACTTGAATACCGGCAGCTTTACCTTGGAGAGCTGCAGCCGCATCCGTTGTAGACCTATTCATAAGGTCTTCGCCTTTTACCGAAGCAACCGAACCCGTAAGGTCGCTTTTGCGCTGTGTACCGTAACCGACAACAACCACTTCTTCAATTTCTTGATTATCGGGTTTCATCGCAACCGAAATAGAAGTACGTCCATCAACATTTTCGGTATGATTCATAAAACCGATAAAAGAAAACGAAATTTTTGCATCGGAAGGTACCTCCAATGAATAATTACCATCAATGTCTGTAATAGTACCGTTTGTAGTACCTTCTTGAACGACATTGACACCCGGTAACGGCTCGTTGCCCTCATCAACAACCGTACCTGAGACTCTGATGTTCTGAGCATTCAGAGCAAAAGGGATTAGCAGAATAAACAATCCCAGAAAAATCAATCTTCTCATAAAATAAAAATTTAGTTATTTATTAAAAAAAATTAATAATCAGCATAATCTTCCATTTTAAAAAAACTCCCCCGCATAATTTTCTTCTTTCAAAAGTTGTTTGATAAACTTTTTGCAATAATCTTAACTCGGTTTCAAAGGTAAAGTACAATTTTCAAAAAGAAAAAAAAAAAAATTACAAAGCCCGCAAAAAACATAAAATTTACAATGCAAATAATTATAAATCAATATTAAATTTTTTAAAAAAAAATACAGAAAATACCCTTAAAATTTCCAAAAAGTAAAGAAAGCTTGTAATTTATTAACAGAATTTTAGTAAACTATATTTGACAGAAACGCATTTTTTAACATTTCGAGTTAATTTTTTGTAAAGGATTTTTTAAGATAGGTTTACCAACTTTAAGGAAATGCAAAAAAAATCCCGTACAAAAATGCACGGGATCAAAATCATAAATATGCAATAGAAACAAATTAAAAATTAGTTATTTCCCCAAAACAATTTTATGTTATTTTCGGCAAGTTTAGTGTCATCAGGAGTATAAACCTGAACTTTTATGCCGTAATTTGCCATAAAATTCTTTTCAAACTCGTCAATTGTCCATGTCGGGTCGATAGTCGTTTCGCCTGTTTTTGCAGCATCAGCATCTTGTCTGACGTTAGCAAGGAGCAATTCGTCGTCTACAAAATGATTCTGCGTATTGTAAACTCTCAAGCAGAAACCATAAGTATTTTTGAAAGCCTCTCTCAAAGTTTTTACTTTCATTCTGCCGTCCACTTTGAGCGATTTGCCGGAAATAACTTTCAAGTTGTTTTCTGCCAAAGCTGAATCATCGGAAGTTGCAACCTGAACTTTTATTGCAAAAGCATCTTTGAAATTTCTTTCAAACTCATCAATTGTCCATTCGGGATCAATAGAAAATTCTCCCGTCTTAACGCTGTCGTCCTGACGAACATCAGCAAGCAGCAATTCTTCATCAACAAAGTGATTCTGAGTGTTATAAACTCTTAAAGTATAACCGAAAGTTTTCTTGAAATTTTCTTTCAAGGTCTTAACTTTCATTCTTCCGTCAACTTTTAATCCTTCCATAATTGGTGTTAAAATTTTTATTGGTTAATGAATATAAAATTAGTGGCTGCAAAATATGGAGAATTTTTATAAAATCCAAATTTTTTTTTAATTTTTTTTACTATCGCAACATTTTTACATTAAAACCGACAAAGTTTTTAATCACTAAATCAGCCTCTTTCAAAACGTTCTCATCTCCTATTCCGATAGCTTTCATGCCCGCTCTATGAGCAGCTTCGATACCGGCTTCGGAATCTTCAAAAACGATACAATCCTTAGGATCAGAGCCTAAAAGTTCAGCACCTTTTAAGAAAACCTCCGGGTCGGGTTTCGCCTTTGAAACCATTGTACCGTCGGCTATCGCATCAAAATATTTGTCTAAGCCTGTACGCTCCATTATCAAAGAAGTATTCTTGCTTGCAGAACCGATTGCCGTTTTTATATTCAAAGATTTCAATTCTTTCAAAAAATCCTCAACGCCAGGAAGAATTTCCTCAGGAGTCATTTTTGAAATATAACTTCTGTACAATTTGTTTTTCTCATCAGCCGCCTCTTCTTTTTCAGCGTCCGTCATATTGATTTTGCCGATTTCCAAAAGGATTTCCAAAGATTTCATACGGCTGACACCTTTCAAACGCTCATTGTCTTGTTCGGTGAATACAAAACCTAATTTGTCAGCGAGGGCTTTCCAAGCCAAATAATGGTATTTTGCAGAGTCTACCAAAACTCCGTCCAAATCAAATATACAAGTCATCATTTTTTTCTGTTATAATTTTTTACAATGCAATTTTACTGAGTTTTTCTCTTTTAAACGCTATTTTTCAAATACAAACCAACCGAAAAAATGCGCAAACGATTGCAAAAATTTTCTCAAACGAAAAATTGTTTTTGCAGATTTTTGTATTATCTTTGCCCAATATTAGATTCAACTAAGAAAGAAAAAATGAAATTAAAAAAATTTCAAAAATATAATTTAACGTTTGCAGTTTTGCCGTTCTTATCACTAATGATATTTCATTTTTGTTACAAATATCATTTTTTCTTACAAGAGCAAAACCAAATTTTTATTTATTCCAAACAATATTTTTTTGAATATTTCTCTCAAAACGGTTTTTTAACGGCTTTTTTAGGCGATTTTATTACGCAATTTTTTTATTATCTGTTTGTAGGACCGATAGTTACATCAATGCTGATTTTTTTTACGGCATTAGAATTAAGGAAAATTTTAAGCAATATTTTTTCCATAAATTTGAGTTTTTTTATAACCTTAACAATAGAAATCCTTTTGATTTTTACTGTTTTCAACAATAATTTCAGATTGGATTTCCTTTTGACGGTATTTTTTGCTGTTTTTTCATACAGAATATATTCCAAAATTTTCAAAAAAGGAGATTTCATTTCCGCCTCAATATGTCTTATAATTGTTTATTATTCGGCAGGATTTGCTCAAATAATTTTTGCATTTTTGTTCGCCGCTAAATCATTAAAAGAAATGAAATTAAAAGAATTTATAATTATCCCCGCGCTTGTTTTTATAATTCCTCTTTTCGGACAAAGATTTTTTCAAACGACATACAAAAACAATCTTTTATATCCGGGAGTTTATTCGCCAAAACTTCCCGATTTGTATACAGAATTTTCGTATTCGGTTTCAACGGAATATTATTTCAAACATTTTGAAAAGTTGGAACAAATAGCGTTAAAACAAGATACGATGACGGCACAATCCGGAATTTATTACAATATGATTCAAGCGCAGAAAGGAATTTTGCCTGAAAAAATTGAAAATCAAGCGATTCCAGAACTTGGAACGTTAATTCACATTGATGAAAATTCACCCAGCGAGGCTATTTTTTTAATGAACGATTTTTATTATTTGATTGGCGATATGGCGATGGCGGAAAGGGCGGCAATTTTAGCAGAGGTTTTCTCGCCCAAAAACCGTAACGTCAAAATGTTAAAGCGTTTGTGTGAAATAAATCTTGTCAGCGCCGACACGGCAATTGCGATGAAATATGTCAGAATTTTAGAAAAGACACTTTTATACAAAGATTGGGCAAAAAAACACAATCCTTATTCTTTGGACGAAAAAGTTAAAAAGGAAATTTTAGAAAAAAGAAAATTTTCCAACACTTCCAAATCAATCAGAATAAGCGATAATTGCAGAGAAATTTTAACGGAACTTTTGGAAAGCAATCCTGAAAACACCGTTGCACTTGATTATTTATTGTGTACGGATTTAATTTTGGGACAAACCCAAACATTCAAGGCAGATTATTATAAATTTTGCGTTAAAAACAATAGAGAAAGATTAAACAAATTATATATCAAGGCACTTCAAAAATGAAAACATTTTTCAAATTTTTCGCCGTACTTGTCATGCTTGGTTTTCTATCCTGCAATTCGCAACCCGAAAACTTTAAGCAAACTAACTCATTGCCAGATATTTATCCCGATTACATCGACGTAAGCATCCCGCCCAACATTGCGCCGCTCAACTTTTTGGTGAGGGACAGTTGCCAATCCGTATATGTCTGCGCCTCATACAACGACCTGAAAATCAACGCATCAAGCAGCGGCAATCAAGTTTGTTTTGATATTGACGACTGGAAACGATTGGTGTCCTCCGCAATTGG
>JAFYDK010000095.1 GCA_017544805.1 Bacteroidales bacterium
GTTGATACTTCGCGTTCGGTGTATTTAGCGGATGTTACGATAGAGATTTTGCCAGTAACATTGTCTAACGGCAAGACTGTTAAGCATTTACGTTCGTTTATTTCTGAGGTTTCTGTTTATCCGAATTTTGACAATAAAGCCGCTTTGAGGGATAGGGACGAGTATTTGAGCGATATGGATACTACTTATCTTAAAGCCAAAGACCGAATTTTTCCCGGTATTAAATTTATTTCAAAAGAGCCTTCGGTCGTAAAAAACAGCATGATTTTTCGTGAAGTTTTTTTGCGTAAAGGTCAGGTTTACAATCAACAAAATGTTAATAATACATATCGGCATTTAACTGCGTTCAATATTTACAAATTGGTTAATATCGAGTTTGAACCTTCTTCATACAGGGATTCTCTTAATTGTAATATTTATTTGACAAATTCGGCATTGCAGTCTTATAGTTATGAAATTGACGGAACGAACTCTTCGGGCAATCTCGGTGCTTTGTCGTCGTTTACCTATCAGCACAAAAATATTTTTCACGGTGCTGAAAGTTTCGATTTGAGATTGTCTTTGGCATTGGAATCGCAAAATAATTTTTCTGCTGAGCAAAAACATTTCGATCTTAACACTCAGGAATATGCCTTAGAAACGAGATTTTATTTTCCGAGACTTTTAGCACCGAGGTATTTCCGCATGATAACGCGCCGGAAAACTCCTAAATCATATTTTTCTTTGGGATTCAATTACCGCAAGCGTCCCGATTATACAAGAGCTGCCATTAACGGTAGTTTTTATTATCAATGGAATGTCGGAAAATACGCAACGAATACCGTAACGCCCGTAAGATTGAGTTCTATCCGCATCTCAGATGCCGATAGTGCTTTTATGGCATGGCTTGATAGGCTTTATATTAAAGATTCTTATCAAGACCATTTTATTTTGGGCAGTTCTTATTCTTTTACTTTTAACAATCAGAGTCGTGGTAAGAGAATGTATAATTATTTTAAAATCAGTCTTTCATGGGCGGGAAACCTTTTGTATGCCATCAACAAACATTCTAATGCAGAAAAAAACTCTTCGGGAGCCTATACCGTTCCTTTTTTTGAAACTGTTTATTCTCAGTTCGTAAAGACGGATATTGATTTTCGACATTATATCAAGACGATAGGAACTAATACGGTGGTTTTCAGAGCCTATTTGGGCGTAGGTTTTCCATACGGAAACGTTTCTGTAATGCCGTTTACTGAACAATATTTCTCCGGCGGTGCTAACTCTTTGAGAGCATGGCAGATAAGAAGTCTTGGCCCGGGCAGTTACGTTAATGACGAAAAAAACGGTTTGATTTCAAAATATCCTAATATGACCTCCGATATGAAAATCGAGGCGAATCTTGAATACCGTTTTAAGATTTTTTGGGTTGTGGAAGGTGCATGGTTTTTTGACGCCGGAAATATTTGGTCTGTTAACAAAGATGATAAACGTGAAGGCGGCGATTTTGCTTTCAACCGTTTTTATAAGGAGATTGCTTTGGGTACGGGTTTAGGATTGAGATTGGATTTTGATTTTTTTGTTTTCAGAGCAGATTTCGGTTTGAAACTTTACGACCCGGCTTTAGAAGAAGACCGCCGTTGGGTTTTTCAAGATGATAAAAAATTTATTTTCAACACTTCAAATTGGGCTTTTAATATCGGTATCGGTTATCCGTTTTAACATAAAAAAAGGGACTTCCCGTTTTGGGAAATCCCTTTTTCTCTTTTTTTTGATAACATTAACCCTTATCTTATTTCGATTGCTTTTCTGGTGTTCTGAACCTCACATTTCGGAATCTCGAGTTTTAAGATACCATCGGTGTAAGAACCGCTGATTTTCAGAGCGTCAACGCCTTCCGGCAAAGTAAACGACCTTGAAAAACTGCTGAAGCTATACTCGCGACGATAAACTTTTGCCTCGTTTTTCTCTTTGTTGTTGTCTTTGTTGTTGTCTTTGTTGTTGCCGTTGTTGTTGCCGTTGTTGTTTTCCGTATAAGTGTTTTCTTTTTTCTTATTAACGGAAATCGTCAGCATATTTTTATCTACATTAACGGCAAAATCCTCTTTTTTATAACCCGGAGCGGCCATTTCGATAATGAAACCGTCGTTTTTTTCGCTGATGTTTACCGGGGGAACACCGTTCATTTTGTTGTTGTCAATCTGAAACAGATTGTTACCAAACCAGTCAATGTCATCATTGTTGAAAAATCTCTGTAACATAATAGCCTCCTTGTTTAAAAAGTTTATATTATTCATTTTTTTATTTTTTTCTTTGTTTATTGTTTTTGTTTGTTGTTTACACTTGAGGAATATTCAATTTGAGTGCCAATGCCGAAAATTATTATTTTTGCTGACAATTTGTCATGAAACAGACAAAAATTCACTGACAATTTGTCAAAACGGAAATTTTGTCATTTATTTTTGGTAATTTTGCCTCGAAATAGTTAAAAAA
This sequence comes from Bacteroidales bacterium, assembly GCA_017544805.1. GTDB lineage: Bacteria > Bacteroidota > Bacteroidia > Bacteroidales > UBA3824 > UBA3824. The sequence goes on from JAFYDK010000095.1 coordinate 2,473, forward strand.
AATATAGGTTGGTATTAATAATACAAGCGAAAAGTTTGGCATGGATAACAAATTGGAAGAAAAAATTTTTTCGGGCGGTGATTTTTTTTCTACTGCTCTCGAAATATATGATTTTCAACGGGTTAATAATCCCGTCTACGCAAAATATTTGAAACTTTTGAAAAAATACGACGAAAAAATCAATGATGTTAGGCAAATTCCGTTTATGCCGGCTGAGTTTTTTAAACTTTTTGAGGTTAAAACAACGGATTTTTTGCCTCAGGAGGTTTTTCTGTCTTCCGGCACGACGGGTAAAGAGGCTTCGCATCATTATGTTAAAAAATCTGAAATTTATTATCGTTCTCTTATTCAAGGTTTTGAGGAATTTTACGGTGATGTAAGGCAATATCATTTTTTGGCATTGTTGCCGGCGTATTTAGAGAGAAAAGGTTCGTCGCTTGTTACAATGGTTGAACAACTTATGGAACTCTCCGGTAACGGTAACGACGGTTTTTATCTTTATGATTTTTTGTCCCTTGAAAAGAAAATTGATTATTTGCTGGAAAAAGGAAAAAAAATAATTCTGATAGGCGTAACGTTTGCACTTTTGGATTATGCTGAAAAATTTCAAAAAAATTACGGAAAAAATCTTATTATAATGGAAACCGGTGGTATGAAAGGCCGCCGCAAAGAGATTACGCGTGAGGAAGTCCATGAGATTTTATGCTCAAGACTCGGCGTTGAAACTATACATTCAGAATACGGTATGACTGAACTTTTGTCGCAGGCTTATTCTTCCGCTAACGGTATTTACAAAGAGTCAAAAACGATGAAAATTTTAATTCGTGACGCCTTGGACCCGTTTGAATATGTTAAGGACGGAGTTACGGGCGGAATCAATGTTATTGACTTGGCAAATCTTTATTCTTGCAGTTTTATTCAGACGAAAGATTTAGGAATAAAATTTCCTGACGGAACGTTTAAAGTTTCAGGACGGTTTGACAATTCCGATACGAGAGGTTGCAATTTAATGTATGAAAAATAATATAGAGTTTTTTTGAAAAAATGCTGTATTTTTTTTAATTTTAGGCACTTTTATTTTAAAATATTATGAAAATTAAAAGACAAGCTACGATAAAAGATATAGCGAAGATTTTAGGTTTGTCGCCTTCTACTGTTTCTCGTGCGTTGAAAGATCACCCGGATATTAGTCCTGAAACTAAAGAAATTGTTAGAAAAACAGCAGAAAGCCTTGACTATCAACCTAATACTCTTGCACTCGGATTGCATAGCGGCAAAAGTAATATTATCGGCGTTATCATTCCGCAAATAAAACACCATTTTTTTTCGTCTGTGATAAGCGGTATTGAGGAGAGAGCTGCAAAGGCGGGGTATAACGTTATGATTTGTCAGTCAAACGAGAGTTACGAGCGTGAGGTGAGCAATATCAAAACGCTTGTTTCGCTCCGTGTTGATGGTATTTTGATTTCTATTACAAAAGAAACTTATAATTACGATCATCTTTTCAACGTGATGAACCGTCAGATTCCGATTGTGTTTTTTGACCGTCCGCCTCATGCTACACTTTGCGACAGATGTATAATTGATGATTATGCAGCTGCTTTTTCTGCTGTTGAACATTTAATTTCGACGGGCAGAAAAAAAATCATACATTTTGCCGGTCCTGACAACGTAAGAATTGGTGCTGACAGAAAACGCGGCTATATTGATGCTCTGAAACGTCATAAATTATTTTTAGGCGAGGATATGATTTATAAATGCGATAAGTTTTCTCAAGCCGTGAAAATAGTGGACGATTTTTGTAAATCGGGAGAAATTCCTGACGCTATTTTTGCCGTAAACGATATGACCGCTATCGGTGCTATTACGACCTTAACGAAAAACGGTATCAAAGTGCCTCAACAGACAGCCGTTGCTGGTTTTACTAACGGTTTGATTTCGCAGGTAACAACACCTCAGCTTACGACTGTGGATCAAAACGGCTCGTTAATCGGTTCAAAAGCTACGGAATTACTTTTGAAACGTATTGAAACTCAAGTTTTTCAACCTTTTGAAACTGTTATTGTTCCCACAAAACTTTTAGTGAGAGGCTCTACCGTAGAGGGCGCAGATACTGAAATCGAAGAATTGTAATTCGTTTTGTTAAAAAAAAAATTCGTTATTGTACAAAAAAAGACTGCTAAAATTTTTTTCTATTTTTTAGCAGTCTGACATAACGAATATGAATAAAAGAGAGAATGAAATCTTTTAGCCTACCTTATCAATTTCCAAGGTAACGATTGTTTTGTTGAGTAATTGATATGCAATTTCACCGAATGCGTAAATACCGTTTTGGCTTACGTGTTTTCCGAGGAAATTACCTCCGAAAAAGTATGACACACAAGAGAAACAAGCTGCAACTTCAGAACGTTTATCAGCTAATGTTTCGTTGAACATTTTCAAATAATCAGCACCGTGCTTTACCATTCTGTACTCATCGCCTGCGTATGCCGATGAGAAAAATGATACTTCACCTTTATTAACGTCTACTACTTTTATATCGCGGTTGATAAGTGCACCGTTCTGACTTGTTATAAGTTGTGAGTAATTGCCGACTTTGGGTTTTATTACATTTTCCAAGTATTGAGCGATATTGCCCGGCTTGCCGTCTATTGTACAATCCGATTGTAAAAATCCGGTTTTGGGGAATACTATAACGGAAGTATCGTAATCTATTGCGTCAAGATTGATAATTTCGGCACGGGCAGCCAAATCATTCGGAAGTTCTATATAAAGTGCAACTGCTTTATCTTCAGTGAGTTTTCCGTCGATACCGCACGCTGTTTTGGATTTTATTTTTCCGTAATCCTCCATCTTCATGCACGCAACGTAACCTACTACGGGATTATCAAAAATGCCTTCGTAACTCAAAGAATTGTCTGAAAACGTATAGTAAACGTCCGTTTCTATTGGCAGTACAAGAAATACAATACCGTTTTTATAACCGTTGATAGCGATATTTTTAATCGTATCTTTGTCGTAAACTTCTATTTTTGACTGTTTTGCAATTTGAGTGAAATCATCAACAAAAATCATCTCTTCCTCGCATTTGCCGACATTATCCATGCAATATGGTGTTGTACCGGCAATCCATTTACCTTTGGGTAAATCTTTAAGAGCATTTGCACTACCGGAGAGTAACATGACGTTTCCGGCGTTAATGAACTCTATGACTTGTTGTTTTGTGTATAATTTACTTTCCATAATTTTCTGATTTTTAGTGTTACCATTTTCCAAAAATTGCCTTACAGTCTACCTGAACTGCTAAAGAATACTTTTGACACAACTCGTATAGTTGGTCTACAGCCGCATTTAGTGTGAGTTTACCCATGCTGATGTCTTTGCGCATTTGGTATATACGTATTTGTAACACGTAATTCTTAAACTTATAATCAATCTCACCGCTTATAAGTTTAGCCCATTCAATACGCGTTTTTGGTGGAATAGTTATATTAGCCATACGTTTTCCTTTTGTTAATTGTATTAAATATCTAAAAGATCTCTTATTAATTCTGCGTTAAATTATACAAAAATTATGCTTCTACCAAATTTTTTATCAATATTTTTACATTAATTTTTCAAAAAAAATATGCGATGGACGTTTTAAACAATTTAAATGTTGCAATATCAGATAGTTGCAATGCTGACTTATATGCGAAATTTCTTCCAAAAAAAGTTAATTTTTCCTCATCAGAGGATATTTCTGCTTTTTTTGAGGCCTCCGACAAGGATTTTTCTCTTCTAATTTTTGAAAATATCAGTTTAAAAGAGGAAATCTTGTCTAAAATTATCACTTTGAGCGGAGATTTTTCGATGCTTTACAGCGAATATTATGATAATATTAATAAAAAAGTGCCTTTGTGCGATTATTTGGATGGCTCATTAAGGGACGATTTCGATTTTGGAAAATGTATTATCGTTAATAATGCTAAAGCCAAAGAAGCTGTCAAAGCTCAAAAAGAAAAACTTTTTCATGCCGGCCTGTATGATTTCAGACTAAAAATCTCGAGGCTTGGGAAAATTCTTAAAACCGAAAGTTTTTACACTTTATATAATAGCGGAAATTCTTCAGAAGATTTTGAGACTGCGCATTTTGCGTATTGTGACCCCAAAAACCGTGATTATCAAATAGAAGCGGAAAAAGTTTTTACACAATATCTTGAGACTATTAACGCTAAAATTCCACCCGTTAATACCGAAGTTAAAGACTTTGATTTGCTTGTAAAAACTTTCAAAACGCTTGCAAGTATAATAATTCCGGTTAAAAACCGTCCCGATACGATATTAACGGCAATTAATTCGGCGTTGAATCAAAAAACTAATTTCCCTTTCAATGTTATCGTCGTGGATAATCATTCGGAGAGCCTGACAACGGGAAAAATCCGTTCAATCAAGAATCCGGCTTTGGTTCATATTATTCCTGAAGAAACTGACCTTGGAATCGGTGGTTGTTGGAACAAAGCAATCAATTCTCCTTATTGCGGGGCTTTTGCCGTTCAACTCGACAGCGACGATGTTTATTCAAGCGATGATGTTTTGCAGAAAATCGTTGATGTTTTCTTGAGGGAAAAATGCGGCGTTGTAATAGGAAGTTATCGTTTGACAGATTTTCAGATGAGACCTCTAAACGATATTATTATCGACCACAGAGAATATACAAAAGAAAACGGTGTTAATAACGCATTGAGAGTTAATGGTTTCGGAGCACCGAGATGCTATTTTACGCCTATAATAAGGGAAAATCCTTTTGAAAATTTGAGTTACGGTGAGGATTATGATTTGTGTTTAAGATTGTCAAGACAATATAAATTGGAAAGGATTTTTGATGTTTTGTATCTTTGCAGACGTTGGAGCGGAAATTCCGATGCGGGGCTTTCTTTGGAGGCTATGGTCAAAAATAATACTTTAAAAGATAGTTTGAGAACAAGAGAATTAAAATTAAGAATTTCAAAATGAGAAAAATTCCGTTTATATTTTTTTTGTTGTGCGGCTTTGTTTTTCATGGCTTTGCACAAAACAATTCTAATTCGTCATTACCGCTGATTGTTGGTATCGTTGTTCAGCAAATGCGTTATGACGCTATTGCAAGATATAGCGCAACCATGAGCGATAACGGTTTTTTGCGGCTTTTAACAAAGGGCGCGGTTTGCAATAATGCTTATTATGAATATATGATAACCGAACCTGCACCGGGTTATGCAACTATTTTTACGGGTGCAAATCCTGTCAATCACGGTATTATAGCCGATACTTGGTACGACAGAGTATCCAAAAAATATGTTCCTTGTATTCAGGATACGAGATACAGAGCTGTCGGTTCGGAATCTGAGACGGGGCAGGTTTCACCGTTATCGCTTTTGGGCACAACATTGGGCGACGAGATGAAACTCTCTAATTTTAAGCAGAGTAAAGTTTTTTGCGTATCTTATAATAATTACGGAGCGGTAATTCCGGCGGGAAAACTCGGTGATTGTGCTTATTGGGTTGATGAAAAAACGGGCGGTTTTATAACAAGTTCTTATTATAAAAACGAATTACCCGAATGGGTGAAAACTTTTAACAGTATAAATTTTCCTTCGCAATATTTGGAGCGCGGCTGGTTTACATTAAAAAACATGAACGAATATAAGGCTTCGCTTCCCGATAACAGTTTTTACGAAAACGGTATTGCCGGCAAAAGTACTTTCCCCTACAATCTGAAACAGATGAATACTGCCGGAGATTATAAAATATTGCGTTATACGCCCTATGCAAACGAATATGTCAAGGATTTTGTGTTGAATTTAATCGAAAACGAAGACATCGGCAAGGATAATTTTACTGATTTGGTGGTGATAAATTTTTCTGCGGCTGGTTATGCGAGTGATGTTTTCGGAATCCGTTCCGTTGAGTTAGAGGATATTTATTTGAGGCTTGATAGTGATATTGCTACGATTTTAACACGTCTTGACCAAAGATTAGGCCGTGGCAATTACATTGTTTTTTTGACCTCAGACAGAGGCAGTTCCGATACGCCGCTTTTCTTACAAGATATGGGCATGAGCGGCAAAAAAATCGACGTAAAACATTATATGACGCTTCTTAATGCCTATCTTAGGGCATTGTACGGTGATGAAAAATGGGTCGATAAATATTTCAACCGTCAGGTTTATCTTAACCGTCTTGCCATTGAAAGACATAAACTCTCTTTGAAAGAGGTTCAAGACATGGCATCGCAGTTTTTGTTGGAAATAGAGGGTATTTCTGATGCTGTGCCGGCTTCGGCTTTGCTCGAAAATCATTCATTAACGGGAATATGGAAACAAGCCGTAAATTCTTTCAACAGAAAGCGCTCAGGAGATATAATTATAAACCTTGAACCGGGCTGGTATGAAATTGGAGAAAATACTTCAGAATTTTCGCTTTCAGCACAGAATTCTCCTTATAATCATGATACTCATGTACCATTAATTTTTTACGGTCGTGGCATCAACAAGTTGTCGGTTAGCCGAAAAATTAGCACGGCGGACATTACGCCTACTCTTTGCACCATTTTGAAAATTCTTTCTCCTGATTGTTCATCGGGACAAGCCGTTTATGAGGTCGTAGATTACTGATTTCTTGTGGTTTGCAATGTTGCAATTCACCCTTGCAGTACGTTTTTGCAAAAAATTGCAAAGGCGCATTGCAAGGGTGAATTATTGCTTGTATTTATTGTTAATATAAAAATAACAATTTCCCAAAAAAAGGCTGAAAAAAAACATTTACCTTTGCCTTCGGTGTTTTGTTTCCGTACCCGTTCAGGGTTTTTCGGAATTAAAAGGGAATCAGGTGAAAAACCTGAACAGTCCCGCTGCTGTTAACTTTTTTAATAACGGGCATTATATTCTTTTGCCACTGAAAAAACAAAAATTTTCGGGAAGGCTTTAATGCTTAAAGTAAGTCAGAAGACCTGCAAAACAGCCTTTTTTGTTGCTAAAACTGCGAGGACGGTTTTGGTAACGACTTAAAAATCATCATTTAAGAAATAGATGAAAAATATTTTGCCATACTCTCTTATTTTGGTGTGGTTGATGGTGTTTTGTGCCGATATTTCAGCGCAAAATTCAGACACCGTTATCACCAAAAATTTAAGGGAAATAGATGTGTATGCTGATAAGGACAAAAAGAAATCCTCTATCGTTCAGGCACTTGAAGGAAAATTTATATGCCTTATGCCGGTTAGCGAAATTTCTGATGTTTTGAAATTGTTCAGCGGACTTAACATAAAGGATTACGGCGGTACGGGCGGTTTGAAAACCGTTTCAGTGCGGTCTCTCGGTGCTTCGCATACCGCAGTTGAATACGACGGAGTGCCCGTTTCAAACACTTTGGGCGGACAAATCGACATTTCGCGTTTTGAGGTTAGCAGCGTTTCAGAAATAAATCTTTGTATCGGTCAGACGGACAATCTTCTAAAACCCGCAAAACTTTTTGCCGCAGGTGCAACGCTGAGTATCAACTCGTTTGAAAACGTTTTCCCAGAGTCTCAAAAATTGAAATTAAGTCTTAAAACAGGCTCTTTCGGATATGTTTTTTTGGGTGCTGACTTTTTGAAGAAAATCTCTAACCGTTTGATTTTTAAAGCAGACGCTGATTTTTTGCGTTCGGACGGAATGTACGATTTCACTTTGAAAAATTATAAAACAGTAACAAAAGAAAAACGTCGCAACACTGACATTCGTTCAGGCAAATTGGAGTTTTCGCTGAGTTTCAATGATTCGTTAAAAAATAATTTTGATATAAAATTTTACGGTTATAAGTCGGAGAGGGGACTTCCCGGAAGCGTTGTTTTTTATAATCCGCACGCCGAAGAGAGGCTCAAAGACGCTGATTTTTTTGTTCAGACAAATTATAAACGCCGTATTTTTAGTAATTTAACAACTAAGTTGATTGCAAAATACGATTATTCCAACAATTATTACACCGACAAAAATGTTATGTATACAGACGGAAAACTTAAACAAAATTCCACTCAAAACGAACTTTTTTTTTCGTGGATAAATCTTTGGCAAGTGATTGCGCCGCTGAGTTTTTCGATGAGTGTGGACGAGAGTTTCAACACTCTTGAAAGTGATATAACTGACAGACAGCCAAAGCGTAACACAATTCAGGCGGCGGCAAATTTGCGTTATCGTTTCAAGAATTTGTTTTCAGTTACTTTTGGCGAAGTTTTTACGCATTTAAGAGAAAAAACTGTTAGCGGCGGACATTTTCAAGATTTGGACAAGGGAACGCCTTATATGACATTGGAAGTTTTTCCTATAAAAAATTTTTCTGTTAATCTTATGTACAAAAATACTTATCGCGTTCCTACTTTTAACGAATTGTATTACACAACGTTAGGTTCAACAGGGCTGAAACCGGAAGACGCATCGGAGGTGAATTTTGGTTTTAGTTACGGCAAAAAAACTTGGAACGTTTCTGCTGATTTTTATCATAATAATGTTGATAATAAGATAGTTGCGATTCCGACTTTGTATGTTTGGAAAATGTCGAATTACGGCAAAGTTAAAATTTTAGGAGCGGATTTTTCTGCGGACAAAAATTTCAGGATTTCAGAATTTGATATTGATGTTTGCGCAAAATATTCTTATCAAAAAGCCGTAGACGTAACCGACAAAAAATCAAAACTTTACAACAATCAAATACCTTATACGCCGTTACATTCGGGCAATTTTTATTCGGTTTTTAAGTATCGGAAATATGCGCTGAGTTTTGTTTCTGTGCTTAGTGGCAAAAGATACTTTTTGGCGTACAATATTCCTGACAACGAAATTTCAGGTTATGCAGAATTTTCAGCCTCTTTGATGAGGGAATTTCGCATAAAAAATACTCAAATTTCTGTAAAATTTTCTTGTATAAATTTTACCAATGAGCAATACGACGTTATAAAATTTTATCCGATGCCCGGACGGCAATTTCAATTGAATTTAAGTTTAACATTATAAAAATAACAAAAATGACACAGAAATTTTTAAAAATTTTCTCGTTAAGTACTTTGGTGTTAAGTACTTGCTTTGTATCATGCGACAAAGAGGACAACGACAAACAAGAACCCGTTATCGACCCTGTTTCAAGGCGTGTTTTCATTCTAAATGAAGGCTCTTGGGGTGCCAACAATTCCACTCTTGACCGTTATAATCCATATTCCGAGCCGACGGTTTTGGAGAAGGATATTTTCTCAATTACCAATGGTGAGAAGATTGGCGATACGGGTCAAGACCTCATCGCCTACGGAAACAGACTTTATCTTTCGGTATGGGGCAGCAACTATTTGGCAAAGTTGGACTTAAACGGCAAAGTTATAGAAAAATATCAATTCAAAGCCGATGAGGGTCAGCCTCGCCGTCTCGCCGCCAATGGAAAATTTGTTTACGTTTCTACTTACGGTGGTAAAGTTGCAAAATTTGACACAACTTCAATCGCTTCGCCGGTTGCATTTGTGGGGGTTGGCAACAATCCTGAAGGCATCGCCGTAAAAGGTAACTATCTCGTAGTCTGCAACTCGCAGCAAACGGGTTCGGACGGCAAGTCGGTGGCCGACAACAGGATTTCCATTGTTGACCTCAGCACATTCACCCTCGCAAAACACATCACATCAGATGTTTACGGCAATTATCAGAATGTTGCCGTAGTAAAAGACAGCGTTTATATCACGTATTACACGCCGTCGTTCTCAGTAGAAATGCTTAACCTTGACATCGAAAAAGGCACTTTGACCCCATCTGGTGCAGCAAGAAAGATGATTGGCACTAACGAAGGCAAACTTTTCTGCGCTAACGTCGCCACTGTCTATGACGAAAATTGGAACGAAACGACTAACACATCGTTCTTTGTTCGTAACGTTAATACCGGCAAGGATACGCCAATCCTTGACCTTAGCGCAACACCCGAACTCGCCACTGCAACGGTGTATCTCTTTGACATCGACTACGCATCTCACGACCTCTACATCGGCACAACGGATTATAAAACCAACGGCACAATTTACCGTTTTGACAAAGACGGCAAGTTATTGGATAAATTTGAAACAAGTAGTATCAATCCAAGCAAGGCAGTGGTATTTTAAAGTTTGAAAAAAAAGCGGATTTTTCTCTTACGATTTAGATTTGACTGTGTTCCTTTAAGAGAGAAAATCCGCTTCTTTTTATATTCTTATACCTGTTAATAATTGATCGTCTAATTGTTCAACAGACAAAATAACGGAAGAATTTGTGTGTTCGTAAATGGCTGCCGAAATTATACTTTTTTGAAGTTGTGCCGGAAAATATGCAGTCTCTTGTAATAACTCCCTTAACACAGGAACCGAAAATTTTTCAAGTCCTGTTTCGCCTCCGATTTGATCGGTAATTCCGTCCGTAAAAGTATAAAGCATATCGCCTTTTTGAATGTTAATTTTATGATTGGTAAAATGTTTTTCGCCTTTCATAAAGTTTCTGCCGATGCTGAGTAAATCGGGTTTGTAAACTGTTAAAATATTGTTTCTAACCAAAAACAAAGGACGTTTTGCGCCTGCGTATTCAAGTGTTAAAGTGTTTTTGTTTATTATTATTAACGCCAAATCTATTCCGTCCTCTAATTCTCCGTTTACGTTCAGAGTATCAACGAAACGTTTCCTGAACAAGTCCAAAATGCTGCCTGCCTCTAATGAAGAAAAGTTTGAGGCTATATCGTTTAGAATCGAAATTCCTAAAATGCTCAACAATCCGCCCGGAACACCGTGTCCCGTGCAATCTGCTGTGATAAGAAATTTGCGCTCTCCGATTTCATTGACCCAATAAAAATCGCCCGAAACGATATTTTTCGGTTTCCAATAAACGAAACATTCGCCGAAAATTTTATGCATGATTTCGGAATACGGAATAGCTGCGTTTTGAATCTTTTCTGCCGTGTGTATCGAATAAAGCAAGTATTTGTTAAGCGATGCCAAATCCTGACGGTAGGCTTCAACTTGTTCTTTCAAAACTTCAATCGCTGCTTTCTGTGCATAAATTTCCTGATATTTTATTTGAAGGTTTCTGTTTTGATTAATGATTTCATGGTTTCTTGCTCTTAATTGTTGCGTCAGTTGTCCTAAAAATATACTTTTGAAATACGAAAATGTTATTATCGCAATCAGTAAAATTAGGATTATAATCATAAAAATCTGTCTGTATTCGGCTCTGCGTTGTGTTTGTTGCCAAATATAATTCTGACGTTTTTGACGAATTTCGCTTTCAACGATTTTGTCTTCGTAGGCTTTTTGTGTTAAATTTCTTTCGTATTTAACGGAATATTCCGAACTGAAAACCGTTTTTTCGCATTTGTCCCTCAATTCATTGTATTTCAAAACTTGAGCGTAATCGCCTGAGGCTTTGCAATATTCTTCCATCGCTCCGTAAAATTCGGGCGTGTCCTTTTCTTCTATTTGATTTAATAATTTTCCAGCTTGTTTGAGATTATTGTTTGCCATTAAGACGTAAGCTTTTGAAATTTTTTCACGGGAGGAATATTGTCCCATGTATTCATGGTATTTGATGCAGCTGTTATAAATTTTCTGCATGGTAGTTTTGTAATAGTTTTTGAGCGTATCGTTGCTTTCAAGTCGTGAAAAAACATAATAAAAATCCGATATTGTACTGAAACACAGACTTATATAGTCAATAATCATAAATTCTTGGACGTTGATTTCTTTTAATTTAGTTTCTTGATCTTTGTTAGCCTCAATCATTTTTTTCATGCCTTTAGGCTTTGAAATATCGAAATTATTTTTGGCGATAATGGCATTTACGAGTTTATAATTATTGGTGTCTTTTGTTAAAGCATACATTTCTTTAGACCTTTTGAGGTAATTTGCGGCTACGTCAACGGCGTTGAGGTTCATGTTAGAGATTCCTAACAAATAGTTTAGCCAAGCCAAATTGTTGATGTCGCCTGCCTCGTCCAAGATTTTTAAGGCTTTTTCATAATGGTCGAAACTTAGTTGTAACTGATTGTAATTAGAATACATAAGGCCTATGTTAACAAGCATAAGCCCTACGTTTTTTTTGTTTTTAAGCTTTTCAAAAATTTCTAATGCTTTATAAAGGTACGAAACCGTAGAATCCAAACAATCGTCTTCCATTGAAAGGTCGATTGCTGTATTGACGTAGCTTTTGGCTATACTGTCATAAAAAATGCTGTCTCGAGTAGAAAAAATACTATCTCCAAATTCCGCAACAAAGTTTTCAGTATCATTTTGAGCCGATACTTTGCCGGGGAAAAATGCAGAAAGCACTATCGTTAATATCAAGACAACATTTTTTAACATTCTTGCAGAATATTTTTTGCAAGATATAATTTTTTGAGGAATAAAACAACTTTTTTTATTCTTTTCCTACGAAAATCGCTGCACAATCTTTCTCAACAGCAATTTGATAGGTTTTGTTCTTGGAAATTTTGAGGTTTTTTACAGTTTCTTTGCCTTTTGATTCGTCAGCATAGAGCGTTAAATCCGAATTGATAAACGGTAAAGAAATTGTCCGTTTAAGTGGTTGGTTTTCAGCGTTGATTGCCACTACGTACCATTTTCCGGCAGATTTTCTTGCCATAATCAAGAATTTTCCCGGATAACCGTCAATAAATTTAATATCGTCCCAAAGGGTCGGAACTTTTTTCAAAAAGTCAAGTTTCCAAGGTTGGTTTTCTTTTGTAATTCTCGGATAAAGAGCCAAATGATTCAGCGGACATTGAAACAAAATCGAGACTGCCAACTGAAAAATATCACTCGTTACTCTGTGTCCGCCCCAAATCGTCGTATCGTTAGCGGTGTTGAAATATTCGTTTAAGGTTACTCCGCCGTAATCCATTGAAGCAACAGTGTTTCTGATTAACGGGTGAAGTGTGGCGTTATAACTTTCTTGACGGCAAAATTCATCACCGAAATGTAGGTTTTCGCTCGCCAAAACCGCTTCTGAACCGATAAAATTAGGATACATTTTTTCCCAACCTCTCGGCAGGGTCGCACCGTGAAAAATCACTTCCAAACCGAAATCGTTAGCATCGGTCAAAATATCTTCGTAAAGTTGCATTGTTTGCTGTTTGTCAGAACCGAAAAAGTCTACTTTTATGCCTCTGATTCCGATTTTTTGCATCCAAGCCATTTCTTTGCGGCGGTTGATAGTGTTGTTCATAATGTTGCGCGGAGTTTGCGGTGCATCGTTCCAATATCCGTTGGAATTATACCAAAGGAACAGACTAACTCCTTTGCTTTGAGCATATTTTGAAAGAATTTCAATAGAATCTCTGCCAATTTGAGTGTCCCACCAATTATCCACCAAAACAGAAACATAACCCATTTTTGCTGTAAAATCAATGTATTCTTTTTGGGTTTCGTAATTAACACTTTCGTCAAAACCGATAATCCAACTCCACGTACCGGCACCGTAAGTGTAATTTTTTTTCGGTTCGTAAAGCGGTTCAACAAAGTCCCAAGCAATGGTTGTTTCCATTATCGGTGCTAAATTTTCACCGACGGTAATCGTGCGCCAAGGAGTTTCACCGGGTAGCGGAATGCCCGAGGACGAAGTCCCGTTATAATTATAATCGGAATCAAGCGGGTTCGCAATTTTGTAACTTGATGGTTTTTCGCAAGTTAAATGCGAACCACAATATGCAGAAGAAACTCCCGTTTCCGAAACTAAAATCCAACCGTTTTCAGGCGTTTTGAAAAGGCATGGAAAAATAAAACCTGCTCCCTCAGCATTCTCGCCGGAGGGTTTGTCGGTAAAATACGGAAGTTCGTAACTCGGAGCCGTTCTTGCCCAACCCGTGCCGCCTTTCATTTGAGCCGACAGAAAAGTTGTTGTCCCATTAGGAAAATTGAAAAATGTTTTATCATCTTTTATGACGGCACAATAACGCGGATATTCGTCTTTTTCGTTAACTTTATAACGGTAAAGTTGATATTTGAAAGCTATGTTGTTGTTTTCAACCATAAAAACGATGTCGAATATTTTTTGTCCGTTATGATTGATTGACCAAACGCCACGGGTTGCTTTGCCAGAGATGTGGCTTTTTTTTAAGACTTTGGACGAGTAGTCAAACGTTACTGTGTCAGTTTTAAAATTTTCGGCTTTTAAGTTTTTGGTAAAATCGCCGAAATCCGTTACCAGACCAAGCGGAGAATTTTTTATAAATTCTTTTCCGTTGTAATTGACGCAGTACGAGATATTTCCTGATTTTTCAGAAAGTTTTACTTCCAATTTTTTATCAGGAGAAGTGATTGTTTGTGCGCTTGACAGCAATGTTGAAACTATCAAACCGCACGTTAATAAAAATCGTGATTTCATATATTGTTTTGTGTTAAAATATTTGTCAAATCAATAAAATCCTTGACCGAGAGTTGTTCGGGGCGTAAAGTTAAAAAACGTTCTTCTTCCGGTTTGCCGCTAAAATACTGAGCCAAAGAATTTCTTAACATTTTGCGTCTTAAATTAAACGATTCTTTGACAATTTTTCTGAAAAGTTTTTCATCGCACGGCAATTTCTCTACGTTGTTGCGTTTTAAGCGGATAACGGCAGATTTAACTTTCGGCGGCGGATTGAAAACATTTTCATCGACCGTGAAAAGATATTCAATGTCGTAATAGGCTTGAAGAAATACGCTTAAAATTCCGTATTCTTTTGTACCTTCGTGATTTACAATTCGTTGCGCCACTTCCCTTTGAATCATGCAAATGACTTCTTTGACTTCGTCCTTGTAATCCAAAACCTTGAAAAAAATTTGGCTTGAAATATTGTACGGAAAATTTCCGCAGATAACGGGAAAACCTTTCGGAAATTCTTTCTTTAAATCCAATTGCAAAAAGTCTCCGCCGATAATTTTTTCGTTTTTGTACAAATCGGTAAAATTTGCAACCAAATATTCAACGCTTTCTTCGTCAATTTCGATAACATAAAGGTCAAGTTTTTCGTTTTGAAGCAGGAATTGGGTCAAAACGCCTGTTCCGGGACCAATTTCCAAACAAACTGCTTTCTGTTTTTCTTCTTTATAATCAATACTTCCCGCAATTCTTTGTGCGATGGAAAGGTCTTTCAAAAAGTGCTGCCCTAATTTTTTTTTGGGTTTAACGTAATTTCCGTTCATATTTTTTGATTCTTTTTTTATATGACAAAGTAAATGTTTTTTTTAGAGATATGCAATATTTTTTTCTGAAATAAAAAGCGTTGTTTTTTGTGAAATTCTTTAAAAAAAATATCTATTTTTGTAAATTAATAATCTTTAACATTGTAAAAAAATGAGAAACGTATTTTCTAAATTATTATTTGCGACTGCTACGGCATTTCTTTGTTCTTGTGGCGGTAGCGGTTCGCAACAGTCTGGTACAAAGGTTTCAGCCGAAAACAATGATCCTTCGTTGATAAAACGTGCTGACGGTACTGTAATAAAAAAAGGTGGTTATATTCGTCCGACAAGTAAAAGTAAGGCTCCTATGTATAAAGCTTCCATGTCATCTAACGAATTGCCCAAACGTGTGGATTTAAGACCTTATATGTCGCCTATTGAAAGTCAAGGAGAGCTCGGCTCTTGTACTGCAAATGCTGCGGCCGGTGTATATGAGTATCTTATGAGACGACTTCATAATAACAGCTCTTTTGAAGTCAGCCGTTTGTTTCTTTATTATAATACGAGGGTTCTTATGGGAACAGAAGGCGAAGATTCAGGCGCATACGAGGAGGCTGTAATTCAGTCTCTTCTTCAAGACGGTGTGTGTGACGAAAGAACTTATCCTTATGTAGAAAGTCGTTTTACGCAGACTCCTAACGATAATTGTTATGATGAGGCTCAGAATCATAAAATAGGACGGTATGAATGTGTCGGCAATGACCTTGATGCTTGGAGAAGTGCTTTGGCTGAGGGCTATCCTATCTTTTTCGGTATAACAGTTTTCCCGTCTTTTATGAATCCGAGAAACGGCAGAATATCTATGCCGCGTAGCGGTGAGCCCGAAGACGGCGGTCATGCAATGTGTTGTGTAGGTTATTCAGATCCTGACAGAGTTTTTATTGTACGCAATTCGTGGGGAACTCAATGGGGCGACAGAGGATATTGTTATATTCCATACGATTATATTTGTAATGATAAATATAATTCTGGCGACAATTGGGTTATTTACGACCTTAATACTATTAGCAGGGAAGATGCCGATGATGCTTGGAGCGACGATGAAGAGTCATTATTCGTAGAATACGAAGACGAATTTTCTCAAATGGACGACGATACATGGAACAATATGTGTGATGAACTCGGTGATTACGATATTGTATATCGTCTTGGAGCGTTTTATAATATGCCGTGCTGGGGTGATGAAGAAATGTCAAGAGAGGAATACAAAGCAGCCGTTCTTAAGTTGAACGACCTTATGAAACTTTTCCGTTTGACTTATTCCGCTAAAAAAGTTTTCAAAAACTGTGAAGCACTTTGGGAGAAAGACGGTTTCGTAGAAGAAACTGCTGAAATCTTGGGTCGTTATTTGTCAGAAGGAGCACGTGCGAAAATTGCAGCCGATATGTTTGAAATCGTTGAGGCTGATGGTGAGGCAACAGACGAAGAAAAACTTCTTGTCGTAGGTCTTGTAGGTGATTGGATAAATGCTGAACTTGCAGAACAATACGGACTTATGGATATTGAAATCGATGATGAGGAGGACGAGGAAGAATATTATGACGATTACGAAAATGATGATTTCGATGATTATGACGAAATCTAAAATTTAAAAAACTTCGGAAGGTTATATAATTTGATTAAAAAAACGTTGTATAACCTTCCTTTATAAAAAATTGATTTTTAAGCGGTTTGATTTTTTTTTGAAAAAATATAAAAAAAAATTTGGAGGATAAGAAAAAACACTATACCTTTGCACCGTCTTAATAAGAGATACACATCTTAATAAGTGTTGAGCCCTGGTGGCGGAATTGGTAGACGCGCATGTTTGAGGGGCATGTCCATAAATTCGTGGGTGCAAGTTCAAGTCTTGTCTGGGGCACGAAAAAAGGAAAACGGTTGTCAGAAATGATGACCGTTTTTTTTTATTCTTAGTTTTTTGGTAATTTAATTTTTTTTATATATTTGCGTTATAAAAAACTTTTTTCGTTCAGTATGGGTAAAATTGTTTTAATAGTTTGTTTTTTAATGAGTTGCGTAGTTATGAGGGCGCAGGATACGACTGTGTTTTCAAATTACGAAGCCCGTATTGCCGTGTATTTTGCGGAATGTTTTTCCTCAGATTCTGATTCCGTTAAAAAAGAAAAAGCAAATGCCGTTTTTAAAACTTTGGAAGAGGCTCTTAATTTTTCAGGAGCTTTCGGTTATAGCTTTTCTAAACTCAAAAATATATCGTCCGTTACTTCCGAGAATGGTAAAGTTAGAATTTTTACTTTTGGAATTGCCTTAAATTCAGGCGATTATATTTATTATGGCTTTACGCTTTTTAATAATGGCGGTGATGTTAAGATTACGAGGCTTATTGACGGCTCCGAAAATGAGCAACATCCGGAACTTTCTGATATGCAGGCTCAAAATTGGTTCGGGGCAATATATTATGAAATTCGTCAGGTCGGTGAAAAAAATAATCCCGTCTATGCTCTTTGCGGCTGGGACGGTGCGGATATGTTTATTAACCGTAAAGTGTTGGAACAGATAAAATTTGACCGTGAAGGTAATCCTAAATTCGGAGGAAGTTTTCCAAATGAAACTTCTAATGGAAACAGGCGTTTGATTTTTAGTTTTAGCGAAAAGGTTACGATGAGCCTTAGTTATTACAAAAAACTGAAAATGATAGTTGCCGACCATCTCAATGCTCCGCCTCAATACAAAGGCAATCCGAGATTTTTAGGTCCGGATATGAGTTTTGATGGTTATTATTACAAAGGCGGAGAGTGGTTTTACGTCCCCGATGTGGATGTTAAAATCAAAAATGCAGATTTTATTGCCCCGCTGAAAAGGATTCCGGCAAATATAATTCCGAAATAAAATTTGTCTGATAAAACTTAAATGTTTAATTTCGCCTAAGAAAAAATTAATCTGATGAAACTTTTTTTTAAGAAATCGTTTTTTTTTATGATATTTACGGCATGGACGCTTTTGTTTTCGTGCGGGGTCATAAAGGATTGCGATCAAATTGGTTTGGCGTTTTATAATTGCTTGAAAACTAAGGATTTTGCTTTCGTTATTACTTTGTTGGACGAGGAAGCCTTAAAGAACACTCCTTCTGAGGTTTGGATTGAGGGACTGAGAAAAAAAGACAGCGATTTCGGAAATGTTTTAAACGTTAAACGAATTGATTTTGAAACCGTTACCAAAGACAGGGTAACAAGGGTCGGCATTAAATACAAAGTCGTATATTCGGATGCGGTGATGTTTGAAAAACTTGAATTTATTCAACGAGGCTCCGAGTACAAAATTACTTATTATCAGTTTAATGCGGATTCGCTTTTGGTTTATTAACACGAAATGATGAGAGAGGAAATTTTGAAAGTACTCAAAAAACTTGAAGCCTTATGCTCAAAAAACGAAAAATGTGAGAGTTATGCTTTTAAGTATATGACCGACAGAGGTGCTGACGAAAAAGAAGCTGCTCTTGCTGTTGAATACCTTGTGGAAAACGGTTTTGTTGATAATAAACGTTATGCCGGAGCTTTTGCAAGGGATAAATTCAGATTCAATAAATGGGGTAAACGCCGTATTGAATCGGAATTGAAAATGAAAAAAATTTCAAAAGAAGATATTGCTTCGGCCTTGGAAATTGAAGAAATTTCTCTTGGTGAAGAAGATTTGATAGCCGGTGAATTGAAAAAGAAATTAAGAAGCTTAAAAAATTCTCCGGTAGAAAAAATCAAGGAAAAGCTTTTGAGATTTTCCTTGGGACGTGGTTATGCTTATCAAACGTCTAAAACCTTGATAGATAATTTGTTAAGAGAGAATTAAATTACCTTTTATGGAGAAAAAGGAAACTATACTTGCAGTCGATGACAACGAGGTCAATCTTATAATGTTGAGGGCTATTTTGAGTCAGTATTATGAAGTTATAACTGCCTCTGACGGTACTCAAGCAGAGATTATGGCGATAGAGCGAAATCCGGATTTGATTTTGCTTGATGTTATGATGCCTGTAAAAAACGGTTTTGAAACTTGTAAAACCTTGAAGGCTAATGATTTGACCAAAAATATACCTGTCATTTTCTTAACTGCCTCTTCCGATTCTGAAAGTATTGTTGAAGGCTTGGGAGCAGGAGCGGTTGATTATGTTTGCAAACCCTTTTCATCTGACGAACTTTTGGCGAGGATAAAACATCATGTTTCTTTGGTTAATGCCCGCAAAGAACTTGACAAACAATTGTTTTTGCAGCAGCAATATCGCCGTCAATTAGAGGAAAAAACCGAAATGTTGAAACTAATGGGTGATAACGTTTTGGATTCTATTTTGATTTGCGATTTCAGCGGTATGGTTTTAAACGCTTCAAAATCTACGAAAGGTATTTTTAATATAGGTTTTGATTTGGAAAACCGCCCGCTTTGGGATATTGCGCAGACCGAAGAGGACAGAACTTTTTTTAAGGATTTTCTCGAAAAACTTGCCTCGATGGGAGAGTATTCTCAAAAATATATTCTCCACAAAAACGACAGACTCAAAACTTTAGTCCTTGAAACAAAAGGTAAGACGATTAACAAGGGTCAAAAAAAGTTGATAATTCTTGATACGCGGAATATAACAGCTTCGGCAAGGTCGGAGGCAAGGGTTAGAAGAAATCTTGATTTTCAGCGGAAATTAAGATTTATTTCTCAGAATGTCAATAATATACACGGATTTATGGCGGGTTGCGCTTATTTGGTAAATTCGTTGATGGAATTGATTAATGCCGATGAAATTTTCTTGCTTTTGGGGCGAAAAGATAAGTGGACGGAGTTTTTTTATCATAACAGAGAACTCAAAACCTGCAAAAGAGGAAAATTGCCACCTTCTCAAAAAACTTATCCTAAGTTTATTGAGATTTTGAAAACAGAATCCGATAGCGTAATTTGCAATATTCAAGATCCTTATATTCCGAACGTTATATCTTCAAGAAGTTCGAGATATGTGCTTTATCCGATAATCGTTGAGGGAATGTTGGTCGGTGTTTTTTATGTCAGCCGCACAAGTTACGGTTCGATTACTCAGGAAAACGTTTATGCTCTTGCTAATATCGCTAATTTGGTAAAAAGCAATATCAGCAAAAAATTTTACGAGCGAAGGATTATCCGTCAAGAAAAAGAAATTACAAGCATTTTCAAATATAGTGCTAACGGTATAATCTCTATTAACAAGAAATTAGAAGTCCAGAGATACAACAGAAGATTTGTGGAATTGTTCGGACTAACGGGAAAAGCCGATTTTACATTCAAAAAGCTTGACACTATTATAAAAGGTGAACCGTTTAGAGAAATTCAAAAACTTGTGGACAAGGTTACTAAACCGCCGCTTTTTGAAACGACTACGATTACTTTGACGCATAAAAACGGTTCTAAATTGTTTTTGGAGGCTACGCTTTCTAAAGTTCCGGTTTTGGACGATATGATTTCGCTCCTTGTTTTTACCGATGTTACCGGTCTTAGAAACATGGATAGTGCAATTATGGGAGCTTCGGCTGCTGCTGAAGAGAAAGAACGTACACGTTTGGCTCAAGAATTGCATGATGGTTTAGGGGCGTTGCTCTCAAGTATTAACATTTATATCAATTTGATACTCTCCGGCGGTGTCGGTTCTGACGAGATTTTTAGAACTCTGAAACTCACCAAAGGTATTGTAGGTCAAGCAATTGAAAGTGTTAAGGAAATTGCCGACAATTTGCATCCGGTAATACTTTCGAGGTTTGGGCTCGTGGCAACAATTAATAATATTATCGAGGGTTTGGAAGATTCAAGGCTTATTCGATTCGGATTCTCGCATTGTGATTTCCATCCTTTGAAAGACCGTAACCTTGAACTTACTGTTTATCGTATTATCAACGAGCTGATTAACAATACGATGAAACATGCTCGCGCTAAAAACGTAGCTATCAGCCTTTTGTCGGAAGAAAACCACTTGATTTTGGAATATGTGGACGATGGAATAGGTTTTGATTTCGGAGAGTTGCCTAAAACAACGGGCGGCGGACGTGGTATCGAAAATATTATCGGAAGGGTGAAAGCAGTTAATGGAAAATATAGTTTTAAAACAAAACCTAAAAAAGGGTTGATTGTTTGGATAGAAATTCCTATATTGCAGAGTCAAAAATAATGGAGAGTGTTTTAATAGAAAAAAATAATTTAAATAAAATGAAAGTTATACTTGTAGACGACAAATTGGTATACCGAAATGCCATAAAGACGTTGCTTCAGAAATTAGGCGACGTCGATATTATTGCAGAGGCATCCAATGGTAAAGAGTTTCTTAACCTTTTGGATACTTGCGATCCTGATTTGGTATTTATTGATATTGAAATGCCGGAGATGAACGGTATCGAGGCAACAAAAGAGGCTTTGAAAATTAATCCCTCGCTTGTAATCATCGGACTTTCGATGTATGACAATAAGAAGTATGTTAACGACCTGATTGAAGCCGGAGCAAGAGGCTATTTGCTCAAATTGAGTGATAATGCTCAGATTTTCTCGCAAATTCTTCAAAATCCGCGTGCTGAGGTTTTCTTCTCAAAAGAAATTTCTCCCGACAAGGATTCAGCTGAAAGCGCAAAGAAAACCATTCTTATTGCCGATGATTTCGAGAATACACGTTTTGTAATCGAGTTTACTTTGAAACAGGCTGGTTATGAGGTTATCAAAGCAGTAGACGGTCAGGATGCTTTGAAGTATTTTGACGGCAGACGTATTGATTTGCTTGTAACAGACCTTAATATGCCGCGCAAAAACGGTCTTGAACTCGCTGAAACCGTTAAGAAAATGCCGGAATACAAAGGAATTCCGATTTTGCTTCTTACCACCGAAATCAATGAGGAAAAGAAACAAAAATCAAAACAAATCGGTATTACGGGTTGGATTCAAAAACCTTTCGTTATTGACAGATTTTTGATGTTCATCAAGAAAGCATTGCAATAGAAATACGACGTTTTTTATCAAACTAAAAAAACTTAAAAATGCTCGAACAGTTCAAACAGAAATACCTTGAAGAAGTAAACGACCTGCTCAACGACATGGAAGATGCTTTGTTGAGATTGGAGAATAATCCGGGGTCCTCGGACGAAATCAATCAGGTCTTCAGGGTTATGCACACTATCAAAGGAACAAGCGGAATGTATGAGTTCAAGACCGTGGAAAAAATCACCCACGATGTTGAAAGCATATACGGTAAAATCAGGGACAATTCCCTTACTGTCAGCAAAGAGGTTTCCGCTCTGACTTTGGAGTGCATTGATTTGCTGCGAAAACTGTTGAACAAACCTGATGAAAACGATGATGCTCTTGTAAACGAGTTTATGGCACAACTAAAATTAGTTGCGCCTTCAACAGAGCCTTCTCAAATCGGGGAAGATGTTTCTCAAAAAATTTCGGAACAAGAGGCGGAAGGCATTGCAACCTATTATGTGCTTTTTACACCGGAATCCGATATTGCAAACAGAGGTATTAACATAAAATCCATTCTTGGCGACATCGAAAACGCTGGTACCGGAATTACTATTCCGCGTTGTTGGAAAGATACCGATGATTGTGCTAACAAATATTATATGTTTTGGGAGGCTGTTTTTTCCACTTCAAAATCTTATTCGGAGTTGGAAGAAATTTTCTTGTTTGTTTCCGATGAGGTAAAAATCACGAAAATAGCCGATGCAGATTTGTTTGTAAATGAGGATTTTGTTGCCGAAATTACAAGGCTTCAGGCTCTTGATGATAAAATTGATGTAACGGGGCTTGCAAAATTTGCAAATAGTCTTATCGTTAAGCCTGATACTAAAAAAGCTATTAAAGCAATAACCGAAGCTCCTAAGCAGACACAGAAAGAGACTTCTGAAACAGACACCTCTCCAAAAGTCGAAACTAAAACTCCTGTTCATGAGCGTTCTGAAAATGACATCGCTATGGCTGCTGAAAAAATTATCAGCAAAACCATTGAAAATTCCGATGCTAAAAGCGGAAGCATAAAAGTTGATTCCGACAAATTGGACGAACTAATGAACCTTGTTTCCGAACTCGTAACGGTAAAAGCCGAACTCCTATTGTTGAGCGAACAATACGACATCCCGCCGCTTGGCAGAATTTGCGAAAAAGTTGATAAAATTTCTAACCGTTTCAAAGATAACGCACTTTCAATCCGTCTTGTGCCGATTGAAAGCATGATGTTGAGGTTTCAGCGTTTGGTAAGGGATTTGAGTAAAGAGCTCGGCAAAAAAATAAATTTCGTAACCGAGGGTACGGATACCGAACTCGACAAAACTATTATTGACAATCTTACCGTGCCGCTGATGCACATTATCAGAAACAGTATTGACCACGGTATAGAATCGCTCGAAAGACGTAGGGAACTCAAAAAGCCTGATGTCGGAATTATAAAATTTACAGCTTTTTATTCGGGTAGCAACGTTTTTATTCAAGTTCAAGATGACGGCGCAGGCATGGATCCCGAATATTTAAGGCAGAAAGGTATTGAAAAAGGTTTTATCAAACCCACAGACCGTTTAACGGAAAAACAACTTTATGAATTGATTTTCTTACCCGGTTTTTCGACGGCGAAAAAAATCACGGGCATTTCAGGCCGCGGTGTGGGTATGGACGTGGTAAAACAAAACATTATAAAACTCAGAGGCGAAATAGAAATCGATTCCGAAATAAATTTAGGTACGATAACCACGATAAAATTGCCTTTAACGCTCAGTATCGTAGATGCGCTTTTGGTTTCGGTTGAAAATACGCTTTTGCTTATTCCTGTTTATTTAATTGAAAGTTGTTCGCAGATAACCCGTCGTCAGTTGGCAAAGGATAATGGCAGATTTATTTACGAGGGCGAACCGAGAACTATTATAGATTTGAGAAAAGAACTTGAGTTTTCCGGCAAACCGCCAAAATTAGAAAATGTCGTAATCGTGAAATATCGCGATGGAAAGGTTGTCGGACTTATTGTTGATAAAATTATCGGTGAACATCAGGCGGTTTTGAAATCGCTCGGAAAATATTTTTCAAATCAGGAGTATATATCGGGAGGCAGTATTCTCGGTGACGGTAGTATTGCTTTGGTTCTCGATGTTAACAAACTGATTAAACAAATGGGAAAAAATAACGTTACGGACTAAAATCTAATTCCAATGAGCGAAACTTATTCTAATACAATATCATATTTGTCGTTTTATCTAAACGGCGAACTTTATGCTTTTAAAGTCTCTGATGTAATCGAAGTGATTGAATTACAAAAAGTTACTTTGATTCCTAAAACTCCGCCTCATATTTTGGGCGTTATTAATTTCAGAGGAGAAATTTTGCCTTTGATTGATGTGAGGAAGATTTGTGGCTTGAAAACTGATAAGAATTTTGATGAGAACCAAAGCGTTATAATCGTTCTTGAAACGGGGAAAGATACACCAGAAAATTTGCTTACGGTATCTTGTATGGCAGACGCTGTAAGTGATGTAATTGACGTTAAGATGGCTGACATAATGTCAATTCCTGATTTTGACGCAAAAATCAAAGCTGAATACACAGAGGGAATTTTTGAACATAACGGCGATTACATCACAATACTTAATTCTTCGGCAATTTTTTCCATTAACAACGGTAAAAAATAATAAATTATTATGAGGAAAATTTTAAACATAGACGCAATAAAAAATCAATTTTTTTCTACCAAAATCGGTACTATTATCAGACGATGGATGGTAGGTGCGGTTTTTTTTCCGCTTGTTATGATATTGCTGTTTTTTTATGGTTATGTGAAGGATTTAATGGTACAAAATTCTTCCGCTCGTCTTGTGCAACTCAGTGTTGCTTCCAAAAATGTTATCGCCCGCGTTGTTAACAAAAATATGAACATTTGCAGTGTTTTGGCAAATACTTTTGCACTTTATCATAGCGATACTTCAAAAGTTAATTTTAGCAGGGAGGATATAATTAGAATTTTGACCTCAAACTATCCCGATAGTATTTCATGCGGTTTGATGGGTGTTTATTACGATTGGAAAGCTTTTGACGCTGAGGATGAAAACCTTAGAGAGAATTCGAAATACGAAAAATGGTACGGTCGTATGTGCTGGTTTGTTGCCTCTCAAGAAAACAAACCAATTCTTGATAAAAATTTCGTTTTCGATACCAATTTGTTTGACGATGTGAAGAAAATCAGTAAAGCAAGAGTTTTTTCTCCTATTGAAACCGTTGTTTTCGGCAAACGTTATTCAGCTTTGCCGGTTGTTGTTCCTATAAAAGATTCTGAAATGGTTTACGGTTGCGTGTTCTCTTATATTTTTATTAACGAGCTGACTGATGTTGTTTTACAAAAGAAATCTAAGGCCTATAATCAAGCCTCGGTTTTGATTGCTGACAGAAATGCACAAATCGTATCATCTTCTTCTAATCCTGATTTTGTAGGGAAAAAGGTTGGTGAATTTTTAACGAAAGTAAGTCAAGCGGATTTGTTTAATTATGAAAACAGAGTTCCTTTTTCAGAAGGCGAAATGACTTTTGTTACCGAAAAAGTAGATTTTCCCGGTGTTTCGGATTCAATGGTTGTTTTGTCTTATGTCCCGAGCAAAGCAATGTCAAGCGGAATTTTCAAAAAGATGTTCAGTATTTTGATACTTTGCTGTGTTTTGTTTCTGCTTGTTATCGTTATATCTGTTGTTGTGGGACAAAGAATCGGCACTCCAGTCAAAAAAATGCTTGACGGGGTTAAGCGTTTGTCAGCCGGAAATTTGAATGTGAATTTTGACCTTAAAAGCAGGGGTAATACCGAAATTACTGATTTGATGGTTACTTTGGAGGATTTTGTTAAAAATCAACGCCGTAGGGTTAATCAGGTTAAGAAATCTGCCGTTAATATGAATGTTGCCGCGAAGGAACTTGCCCGTTCGGCTTCAACTATGGCCGGTGGGTCTAACGAGCAGGCCTCAGCAAGTGAACAAGTTTCTTCAGCGATGCAGGAAATGGTTTCTTCTATTACCACTAATGCCGAAAATGCGCATAAGACAGAGGTTATAGCAACTCAAGCCGCAGATTCCGTTTTGAGGGCTAACGAATCTGTCCGTCAAACCGTTGATTTTATGAAGGAAATTACTGATAAAATCGGCATTATTAATGAAATCGTTGGGAAAACTGACCTTTTGGCTGTCAATGCTGCTATTGAGGCCGCGAGGGTAGGCGAGTTAGGAAAAGGTTTTTCTGTTGTGGCTGCCGAAATCAGAAAACTTGCCGAAAAAAGTCAATTAGCCGCTCAAGAGATTGATTCTTTGACGGAAAAAGGTGTGAAACAAGCTGAAAGTTCAGGCGAACTTTTAATACAGCTTGTTCCCGAAATGACCAAAACTTCAGAACTCGTCCATGATATTGCTGCTCTTTCCATTGAACAAAACAATAATGCCGTTCAAGTTAATAGCGCTATACAACAGTTAAACGATATTATACAGCAAAATGCCGCAACCTCAGAAGAACTTTCGGCTTCGGCTGACGAATCGCAGGCACAAGCGGAATTTTTGAGCAAGGTTATGTCTTATTACAATTTTGAAAATGAAAACGGTAATGAGATTTTACGCTTGACCCGTGAAGCCGAGGCAATTCTAAAACGTATTGACGAGTTGAAGTTAGCAAACAATAAAAAATTATAACGTATAGTGCAAAATTATGCACACTATTATTATAATTAATGCCGTCCAAGACATAATTGTACCGGCTTTGTAGTTTTTGCGTCTTACTATGAGTGAGGCTATCCAAATTATTATTGCGATTAAGCCTAAAATAAAAATAATGTTCATTTTTTTTTGATTAAAAATTTCACGGCAAAAGTACAAAAAAAATCTGTGGAATAAAATTTGTAATATTTAAATTAACTGAGTATTTTTGCCGAGAGAATGAAAAAAACTGTATATATATTGTTTTTGGTTTTTCAGTTGATTTGCTTATCGGGCTATGCTATTGATAATCAGGATTCTTTGGCTCTAAGAGAGGAGCTGAAAAGTTTGGAAAAATTATCGGACGAAAGCATGGAAGAAGGCGATTATGAGAAACTTGAAGGTTATGTTTTCCGCAAATTGGAGATTTCCTATGCGCTGAAAGATTCGTTGTTGTCTGCGAAATTTATGTTTCAACTTGCGAATGTTTTTGCTAATACGTTACGTTCAGCCGAGGCTTTGACGTATTTTCATAAGTCATTGAAGATTTGTCAAAAATTTAACGATTCTTCTTTTTTAGGAGATATTTATTCCAAACTTGGTCTTATTTACGCTGAGACTCATGTCTACGATATGGCGTTGGAGTACCTTAAAAAGTATTTGGAGATTGCTAAATCCAGAGGAGATTATGAGGCCGAGGTTTCAGCGGAATTGACAATCGCTATGGTAAAGGGCGAATTGTATGAAGAAAAAAACGATACGGTCAGCCTTTTAGAAGCTTTGAAAAAATGCGAAGAAGTTTTTCCGAAATTAAGCAGGTCCGGTTATGATTTTATGAATTTCTGTATTAACGTGCCGAATATGTACATCAAGGGTATGGAGTTTTCTGACGAGACGCGGGCAAAATATTTTTTGGAGAAAGCCGATGAAATTTATTGCGCCGGTCTGCCGCTGACAAAACAAAGCCAGATTTTTTATATTTATATGTTTCAGACCAAAATTGCGTTATTTTGTGCAAAAGGCAATTTCGTAGAGGCAAAACGCAGTTTGGACGCTTTTAAAAGGGATTCCGAAACTACTAACTACATTTATGTTAATGCAGCTTGTACTTATTACAAAGCTGTGAAGGATTATCCTGCGATTTTAAAATATACTTCCGAATTAAGAAAAATCACGAATTTGAACTTTTCTTCGGATATGTGCGCAAAATACGAACGCAATCAGCAGCAGACAAATTACGAAAATACTATTGCCAATTATGAGAAACAAGCTAAGGAAAGAGATTTTATTTTTAAGGAGGAGAGCCGCAGGGCTGCGATTCAAAACCGTTGGCTTTTGGGAATTGCGTTTTTTGCGGGCGTAATTGTTTTAATCGTAGTGTTTCAGTTTGTCAGCTCATCCAGAGTTAATAAATCTTTGAAAAAAACAAACGAGGATATTAGGTTTAGAAACGCAAAACTTCAGGAACTTCAGGACAGAATCCTTCAACAAACCGAGGAAATAAAATCACAAAATTCTGTTATTGAGGCTCAACGCAATGACCTTCAGCAGATTAACGAGCATTTGATTTCATCTTTGAAATATGCGCAAAGGATTCAGCGTGCTGCTGTACCTTCCCAGGAGATGATGGCTGACATTTTTCCAGAGAATCTTGTTTATTGGCAACCGAGAGATATTGTTTCCGGTGATTTTTATTGGGCGGCTCAAGATTCTTCACGCAAATATCTTATAACGGCGGATTGTACGGGACACGGTGTGCCGGGCGCACTTTTGAGTATGTTGGGCATTTCGGTTATTAACGATACTTTTTCGGTTATTAATTCGCAAATGACGGCTGCCGGAATACTTGACATTTTGAAAGATAAATTTGTTGAATCTTGGTCGAAAGGTCAGGGAAACATTGAAGATGGTATTGATATGGCTCTTATCGTTGTTGATAAAAATACGGGTCTACTTCAATATGCGGGCGCAAAACGTCCTCTTATTATGGTCAGAGGCAACGAGATAACGCAGTACAAACCGGATAAACTTTGTATCGGATATAATATCAGAAAAGAGCATAAAAAATTCACTAATCACGTTATTGAAACTTGCAAGGGTGATATGTTTTACGCTTTTTCTGACGGAATTCCGGATCAGTTTGGCGGCGATGATGGTAAAACAAAATTCGGTCAGAGGGTTGTGGAAGAGTTGCTGGCTAATATTTCTGATTTACCGATGGGGATTCAGACCTCGGCGATTAAGGCCAATGTTCAGAATTGGATGAATTATAATGGTTTGAAAGTCAGTCAGTTGGATGACCAATTACTGCTGGGTGTCAAAATCTGAAAAAAAAAACGTAAAAAAATAAAATTTGTAAAATTATTTTTATAATTTTGCTACTCAAACTATACATAAAAAAACGCTAAAAAATTACCGTAAAAAAAGTTCGGTATGTATATTGCATTTTAAAGAATGTACGACTTCAAGAATACTTGAGAATTAAGCGTAGAGAAAATGAAGAAACTGACATTATCACATTTATTAGTCAAGAATTTTGATTTGCGGCAGCAGGAGATTCCTATTTTCCTGATGCTGTTTGCGCATTCATTTTTTCTCGGTCTTGCAGGCGCATTCTATTTCACACCAGCGAACTCTGAATTTATCCGTCATTACGGCAGCGAACAATTGCCATACGCTTATATGGTTTCGGGTATTGCCGGATTTATTTTCACGCAGTTGTATTCTTGGCTGCAAAAAAGTATTGACAGTAGAAAACTTTTTATTATAACGCTTGCTTTTATGACGGTCGTTACTATGGGCGCACCGTTTTTAATCAATTATGTTGATGCTAAGCATTTGAGTTTCTTTGTTTTTATTTGGGCATGGCCGTTTTTGTCAATGGTCGGAATAGAAACTGGTGCATTGAGTTTGAAATTTTTGAATTTGGTGCAGGTAAAAAGAATTTTCGCACTTTTTAGTATCGGCGGTGTTTTGGCGGCAATGTCAGGTTATCTTATAATTCCGCTACTTAACAAAGTCTTTTCGCATTCTTATATGTTGTTGTTTATCAGTGCGGTAAGCTTTTTGGTCGGTATTGTTACGCTTGTTATCCTTTATAATAAATATCCCGAAAAACTTGTTGAAGAAAAAAAACGTTTGGCTTTGGAAAACAAGAAATTGCTTTCTTTTTCTGCTCCTAACGACGGTACGGGATTGTTACAACTTCTCAAGAAAGATTATTTTAAATATATTTTTATCTGCGCAACATTGTCGATGACGATTATTTACATCACCGACTTTTCATTTTTGTCTACGGTAAAAATTCAAATTCACCCTGACAATACGGCGCAGTTCTTGACCTTGGTATACGGCGGTTTGAAAATCGGAGAATTGCTGCTCTCGTTTTATTCCGCTAAAATTATGAGTCGTTACGGTGTTAAATTAGGTCTTATGATTTTGCCGGTCTGCATGGTTGTTGTGGTTTCGATTGCGGCTGTCGTAGGTCTTATCTGGAGCGTTAATTGTATTATGTTCCTAATTTTAATCACCGTTAATAAATCTCAGGAAAGGGTTTTGCGTAGGGGCTTGGACGACCCGGCCTTCAACATTTTGTACCAGCCTTTGCCCGATAACGAAAAATCGGCTATTCAGACTAAAGTCGGTGTTGTTCAGCAGTTTTCAACGGGTATTGCGGGCGTTACGATTTGGGGCGTTAATCAAGGCATTAAACTTTTAGGCGAATACGATTTCAGATACTTTTTGATAGCTTTTGTTCCGATTTTGGTGCTTTGGGCTATTAGTAGTAAAAATCTTTATTTGAGTTACAAAGCCACTATCAAACAAATCGTTAAGGATATTTCCAACGATAAAAACTCCAATAAATCGAAAAATCAGTACGGAGCCGAACTTCTTAGAAAATTTGTTAAAAATAATAATCCCAAAATTCAGGAAAATGCGGTTACGATACTTTCAGAAACCTCGCCACGCAGTCTTGAGGGATATGCGGCTCAAATGCTTGAGACCGAAAACGAGATTATTACAAAAGCTATTTTAAGAAATATCGACCCGACTTGGCGTAGACGTATCGGTGCTTCGTGCAAAACTGTTTACGATAATTCTAAAAAGCTTGAAATTAGATTGTTGTCGGAGCGTGCCGCCTTGTATTTGGATTATACTCAAATCAAAGATACCTCCGTTGAGGAGTTTAATTCTTTGATAACAAGCAAATATGTTTGCGATCAGATTAAAATGATAAAAATTATGTTTTCAAACGATAAAATGTTGAACGAAGACGTAATTTTTCACATGTTGGATTCGCAGGACAGAAACGTTAAATCGGCAGCGATTACCCTTGCCGGTAAACTCCGTACTCCGAAAATGATTGACAAGTTGATTTCTTTGTTGGAATCGGCGGAATATTACAATACGGCAGGTACGGTGCTTCTTGATATGGGCGACAGAGTTTTGCCCGCTCTTAACGAGTATTTTGAAAAATGCGGCGAGCCTTCTATTTTGCTTAGAATCATTGAACTTTATGCTAAATTCGGTTCTTCGCCGGCTAAGGCTAATCTTGTTAAAAATATCAATTATCCTAACCGTGAGGTGCAGTTAGCTATAATTAGCGCACTGAATTTCTGTAAATTTCAAGCGGTTGAAGAAAAAGACATTCTGACCGTTAAAAACAAAATCAGCGAGGTTGTTGAAAATATCGTTTGGATAATGTCGTCTTTGGAAGATATTGAAGATGAGAAAAATACATTGAAACTCTTTCAGGCTTTGGATATGGAAAAGGAGAACAATATCGAAACATTGTTCAATCTTTTGAGTTTTATAAACGAGCCGCGTTTGATTTCTTTGATTCAGAAAAACATTATCGGTAAAAACAATATTTTTGCAGTTGAAATTATTGATAACAATTTCCCTAAGGATTTGAAACAGATTATCACGCCTTTGTTTGATGATTTGTCTTCTGTTCAGAAAGTTAAAAAACTTTCGGTATTTTTCCCTCAGGAGAAACTCTCGTTTGAGGACAGATTAAAGGCTATTATCAAACGTGATTATTACAAACTTGATACATGGACGATTTCAAAGGCGGTTGAATTGTTGGGAAAACTTCATAAATCCAAAGTAAACGACTCTTTGAAAGCCAATGTTATTGATTATAACGACGTTACGCTTTGGAATCGTTCTCATATTGAAGACGTGCTGACAAAGATACGTAAGTCGGAAATTCCGGACGAAGTCTTTCTTTGTCTTTATCATGTGGACGAGATTGTTTATTCAGTTGCAGCGAAAATAGTGTACGAGGAAAATCCGCTGAAATGTTCTGATTATTTGGTAAATATGACCAAGAAAAAACAGGTATTGCTTTCGGATTTAAAGAACGACCGTCCGCTTTTGATGGACAGAATTCGCTTGATTAAAAAGCATCCTTTGTTTTCGAGCGTTCCCGACAAAATGCTTGTAAAAATTGCTGAAAGTATGCGGGTTGAGTCTATGAACAAAGGTGAAGAAATCGACATCGAAACCCATAACGGAGATATTATAATTTTGATGAAGGGTACCTTGTGCGTTAAAGAACCTTTTGCAGATGATGTTTATTTTTTCAAAAACGACATTATCGTCAAAGGTCTTAACTTGAATCAGGGTGCTGGTTTTATAACGGCTAAAAAAGATTCTTCGATAATTTTGATTGATAGGTTTTCTTATTTTGATACTTTGGTAAGAGAAACCGAAATTATTCCGTTTATTTTTGACGAAAACAATAGGGCAATGCGTTTGGAAGAGAATCAGACGGCGCAGTTAATTGAAGAAGCCGAGGCTAAAACTTCTTAAAATTTCAGAATTCGGCACATTAGTTGCAATGATGAAATATAAAAAAGGGAGGTGATTATGGAAAAGCCAAGGGTTATAATAAAGGAATGTCCTATTTTGGGCGGATATACTTTAACGGTCAAAGATGATTGGAGTTATAAACTCAAAGCCGTAAATATTACGGAAAACGAGAAAGAGGCCTATTTAAAGGACTTCGGTGAAAATATTATCACATACAATGAATTTTTTGACTGGTGGAAAAAGTTTAACGGCAAAGCTTTAAGCACGTCGAAAGTGGGACTTGTATGATTTTTTTTCAGAGTAAAGAGATTACTAAAAAGATTAAACGTAAAAGGAAAAATTTTTTTTGTACAATGAATGAAAGTGTTAAAATATTCGAGGAAAGCACGATGATAGGCGGCTATGCACTTGCAGTCAGGGACGACTGGAGTTATAAAATCAAACGTGTCAATGTTACCGAAGAAGAAAAAGACGCTTATCTGAAAGAATTTGGCGAAAATATCGTTACTTTCGACCAGTTTTTTAATTGGTGGGTGAAGTTCAACGATTATGGAAACTACTCAAAATAAGCATTATTAATGAATGTTAATTTATATTAAAATCCTATAAGGCTATTTTTAATCAATTCTTAACTTACCGATAAACAAAAATAAATCTTGTATTTGTTGTATACTTTACTGATTGTTAAATATTATTATAATTTGTAATTTACTTCCTGTTGTTTGTTTTTTACTAAAATATAATCAAAATTTTATATTTTCTATGTAAAATTTACAAAATCCTTTAAAAAATTTGGAAGAGAAAAAAAAACGAACGACCTTTGCACTGTCGTCAAAATGATGACCCGGACGATATATTTTTTCTGCAATAGGCCGGCAACCGAATGCGGATTTGATATATATATAAAAATAGAAACAAAACCATAAAAATATATAGTCCGGATTGCTAACTAAAAAACAACGGGATGAAGAAACCACTGTTTTATGTTAATGCGCTTTGGATTTTCTGTTTTAAGAATACAATGAAAAATAGTCCCGTTGGGGACAAATGACATTGTCCTTAAAATAAAGTTTTGAAGGAAAAGTAAGTTTTGTAAAAGACGTCCCTCTTTTTTTTAAAAAAAAACTTTTACGAATCTTAAAAAAAATTCAAGACTTTAAATAAAGAAAGTCAAAATGAGAAAATTAATTACTTCTTTGGTTCTGATACCTGTTTTTCTGACATTATCACAGAATAGGCTGATGTCCGAAAAATATGAACCGGAATTGGAAAAGAACTTCACATCAAGTGATTTCGATTTGGAAAACAGTTTGATGTGTAGTGAAAGTAAGAATTATGAAAGCGTAATTGACTACATTAAAGCTCATGAAGGTTTTGCCGGAGGTAAAGAATATATATGTGTTTCTGGCAGAAGAACAATCGGTTATGGTCATGTGATATTAAAAGGAGAGAAATTTCCGGAAATAATTACAAGAGAATTTGCCGATTCACTTTTAAGAGCTGATTTTTCAAAATCTTACATTTTAGCTCAAAAATATGCTCCCCAACTTTTGGGAAGCAGGAGATTAGCTATCTCCCATTTTATTTACAGTAAGGGTATTGCGGCGTTTTTGCAAAGCGGTTTACGTAAGGCAATCAATCGCGGCGGAGATGTTGATGCGGAATTTTCTAAGTGGTGTCATTACACTGACAGAAAAACCGGTCGGAAAGTTTACTCCAAAGTCGGCGCAAGAATTCAAAAATGGGAAGCTAATATGTGGCACAAAGACGATGAACTCTATGCATCGGACAAAAAGCTGAAGAATTCCGGCAAGTTGTAAAAAATGTTTTTTTATATATATCAACACATGCCGGAGTTTTTAACCGAAACTTTTTGAAAAAATAGAGGGACATGAAAAAAAGAGACGGTAAGTCTTCGGTTATAAAAAAAGGCGTTCTTAATTTTTTTTTAAGAACGCCTTAATTTTTTATCCTTTTTTATGATTTAACTACATTCCGAATGCGTAATATGCTGCTTGTCCGCTTGGATAGATGCCGCCGATATAAACACCGCCTTTGACATTCTTTATGATTTTTTCGATGTCATCTATCGTTTTAACGGGGCTGTTGTTGATTTCTGTTATGATAAAGCCTTTTCTAACGCCTGCGCTCAAGAGTTTGCCAGAGCGTAAGTCTGTTACCTGAACACCGGCTTTAATGCCCAAACGTTTAAGGTCTGAGGACTGCATTTCTTCAAACGAAGCTCCTAAAATTTCCATCATTTTCTGTTTGTGCATTGTTGTATTGTTGTCAATGTTTTTGAAAATGATGTTTGTAGTATTAACTTTTCCGTTTCTTGAAAAAGTTAAATTGGTTTTGTCGCCGGGACGGAAACGGTTGATTTGCTCCTGAAGTTGTGCAACCGTATTCGTATTATTACCGTTAACAGAGAGAATTATGTCGCCTTTTTCCAAACCTGCATCGTCAGCAGCAGAACCCTCTGAAACCGATTCTATGAAAACACCGTTTACTTTGTCAAGACCTTTTTCTTTAGCGATTTCGGCGTTGAGTTCGGTGATTCTGATGCCCAGTAATGCCCTTTGAACCGTACCGTATTCCATTAAATCGGAAACTACTTTTTTGACGATACTTACCGGAACAGCAAATGCGTAACCCGTAAAACTACCTGTTTGTGAGGCTATTGCGGTGTTAATTCCGACTAATTGTCCATCAGTGTTGATAAGTGCGCCGCCCGAATTTCCGGGATTAACGGCAGCATCCGTTTGAATGAAAGATTCTACTGCGCCGGCTTTGTGGTCAAGAATATTGATGTTTCTTGCTTTTGCGCTGACAATTCCCGCCGTAACGGTCGAGGTCAGGTTGAAGGGGTTACCTATTGCCAAAACCCATTCGCCGATTTTCAAATTGTCGGAATTTCCAATTGGAATAACGGTCAATGAGTCAGCCTCTATTTTCAAAAGTGCGATGTCTGTTGCCGGATCGGTACCGATTAAACGCGCCTCAAAACTGCGTCTGTCGTTCAAAACAACTTCAATTGAAGTTGAATTTTCGATGACGTGATTGTTAGTTACGATGTAACCTTCTTTTGAAATTATCACGCCCGAACCCGAAGCTTGAGCCGGCTGAGGTGTTGATTCTGGCATGCCGAAGAAATATTGGAAAAACGGATTGTCGTAACCGTATCCTTGATTTTCCTGAACATATTTCGTTTTGACGTGTACTACACCGTCAATGCACTTTTCAGCTGCGCTTGTAAATTCTGTCGGAGTTGCTGAAGAGTAAACAGTAGGTATTGATGTAAATTGTGATTCTTGCTTTTCAGTCTGTTGTGTTGCGGGTTCTTTGTCTTCTGTGAAATTTTTTGAAACTGCGAAACCTGCAACGCCGCCTAATAAGCCGACTGCAAAAACCGCAGCTAATGTTTTGAAATTAATAACGTCTTTCATGATTTTATGTTTTTTAAAAGTTGTTTTTTCTTAATTACGATGCGAAGATAAAGTGTAAAAAAATAATGTCAAAATAATTTAACACGGATTAATATTTTTTGAACGAAGTTTAATTTTCAGACCTTTTTTTTAAAAATTAATAAAAAAAAGCCGCACCCGAAACAAGGAGCGGCTTTTTTATACTTAAAAAAAAATTATATTCTTACGTTAATTCCTTCTTTTATAAGGTATTGTTTTAAATCCGGGATTGCGATTTTGCCGAAGTGGAAAATACTTGCTGCTAATGCTGCATCGGCTTTTCCTTTTTGAAAAACGTCTTTGAAATGACTCATTTCGCCCGCACCGCCGGAGGCAATTACGGGAATCGAAAGCATTTCGGACAATTTACATAAAGCCTCGTTTGCAAAACCGGTTTGATGTCCGTCATGGTTCATTGAGGTAAAAAGTATTTCGCCTGCACCTCTGTCTTCCATTTCTTTAGCCCACGAAAACAATTCTTTTTCGGTTGGACGTTTGCCACCGTGAGTATGAACAATCCATTGATTTTCAATAGTTTTGGCGTCGATGGCAACAACAACGAACTGTTTGCCGAATTTTAAAGCGAGGTCGCTCACAAGTTGTGGATTTCTAACGGCTGCCGAATTGACGGAAATTTTGTCAGCACCGTGAATTAACAGATTTTCAGCATCTTTCACGCCTGAAATACCGCCGCCTATCGTAAAAGGTATTGATAAGTTTTGTGCTACTTTTTCAACTAATGAATAAATCTGTTTTCTGCCTTCGTTTGTTGCGGTGATGTCAAGATAAACCAATTCGTCCACGCCTTGTTCCGAATATGCTTTTCCGAGTTCTACGGGGTCGCCGGCATAACGCAAATTTTCAAAACTGACGCCTTTTACCGTCTGACCGTCTTTGACGTCAAGACACGCTATGATTCTTTTTGCTAACATTTTTTTTATTCCGATGTTAATTCCGCAAGTTCGCTCAAACTGATTCTCTTTTCATAAATCGCTTTGCCTACTATAACGGAGTCGATGTCAATATCTATTAATTTTAGTAAATCCTCTTTGCTTGAAACGCCGCCGCTTGCCGTGATTTTAATTTGCGGGAAATCTTTTTGAAGCGTTTTATATAATTCAACGTCAGTGCCTTGCAACATTCCGTCGCATTTGATTGATGTTACGCAAACACGTTGCAAACCGTCTTTTAAAAAGCTTTTGATTAAATCGTTAATCTCAATTCCGCCGTCCGATTGCCAACCGTTGATTCTGACTTGAGTGCCCAAAACGTCAGCACTTAAAATTATTTTGTCACCGCCGTATTTTTTTAGGCACGCGCTCATAAGCGAAGGATTTTTGACGGCTGCGCTTCCTAAATTTACAGCGTATGCTCCGAGCGAAAACAGCATTTCAACATCGCCTAACGTTTTGATTCCGCCGCCGCAGTCAATTTTTAGCGAGGTTTTTTGAGCGATGTCCGATAAAACTTCCGTATTGACTAACGCTCCTTTTTTAGCTCCGTCCAAATCCACGAGATGAAGACGGCTCAAGCCCGCCTCGGCATATTCCTCTGCCACTTTTACGGGGCTTAAATCGTATTTTTTAACATTTTCGTACTTACCTTGCTCAAGTCTTACGCAATGAGCGTTGATAATGTCGATTGCCGGTATTATTATCATAATTTTATAAAATTTTCCAAGATTTTAAAACCTATTGATCCGCTTTTTTCGGGGTGAAACTGTGTTCCGTAAAAATTATTTTTAGCAATCGATGCCGAAAAATTTTTAACATAACAACACTCGGCCGCCGTATATTCAAACACGGGAACCATATAACTGTGAACGAAATAAACA
Organism: Bacteroidales bacterium; assembly: GCA_017544805.1. GTDB lineage: Bacteria > Bacteroidota > Bacteroidia > Bacteroidales > UBA3824 > UBA3824. The sequence continues at coordinate 40,444 of JAFYDK010000095.1, forward strand.
TACGAATTTTCTTTAACACCTTGATACAGAGGTGTTTTCAGATTAAAAATATTGTTCCAGCCCATGTGCGGAATTTTTTCGCCGTTTTCGGGGACGAATTTTTTAACCTCGGCATCAAAAATATTTAAGCCGGGAGTGTCTTCTTCTTCACTGTGACGGCACATGAGTTGCATTCCCAAGCAGATACCTAAAACGGGTTGTTTCAATTTTGGGATTAAAATATCCAAGCCTTCTTTTTTGAGGGCTTGCATTGCCGCGCCTGCGTTGCCCACACCGGGGAAAACGACTTTGTCGGCACTGAGGATTTTTTCATGATCTTTTGTCAGATAAGCCTGACAATTAAGACGTTGCAATGCCGCTTCTACGGATTTTACGTTGCCCGCCTTATAATCTATAATCGCAATGTTCACTTTTGAATTTTTTCGTTTTTATTGCGCAAATTTAAAAAGAATACGTTATTTTTGCAATAAGAAAAAAACTGAAAAAAAAATTTTATTGTATAAAAAAATGTTTTTATATTTGCTGCGGTAAAATTAATAGAAAAAATGATTACTTTAAAATTGCATAACGGTTCACATTTTCACTTCCATCATATTCATCATGGAAACAATATCGTTGTGCGGTTTTAGATAAAACATATTTTGATAAAATTATTTTTTTATTATAAAGCTGAACCGCACTTAAAAAAATTCAAGTCGGTTCAGCTTTTTTTATTTTGATAACATATTAAATAATTACATACTAAAATGGAAAGATTAAAAATAGCAATTCAAAAATCGGGTCGTTTGAGCGACAAGTCGATAGAACTTTTTGAAAAAGCAGGCATTTCTGCCTCTAACAATTCTTCAAGGCTTTTGTTTGCCTCAGCATCGGATTTTCCGATTGACATTCTTTATTTAAGAGACGACGATATTCCTCAGTGCGTTGCTGACGGTGTTGCTGACGCGGGAATCGTCGGCGAAAACGTTATTTGGGAGTCGGGACAAAAAGTTGTTACCGCCGAAAAACTCGGTTTCGGAAAATGCAGACTCTCGCTCGCTATTCCAAGAGATACGCAGTACAGCGGATTAGAGTGGTTTAACGGCAAAAAAATCGCAACTACTTATCCAAATATCCTCAAAAAAGTACTTCAAGACAACAACTTAAACGCTGATATTCATGTAATTAACGGCTCTGTTGAAATCTGTCCCGTTATCGGCTTGGCTGACGCTATTTTCGACATCGTTTCCACGGGAAGTACGCTTTTATCAAACGGACTTGTTGAAAAAGAAAAAATGGTTTATTCTGAGGCTGTTTTAATCAAAAACGACAAATTAAACACAGAAAAAGAGCAAATTTTGGAAAAACTTTTGTTCCGTATTCACGCTATAAAAGCCGCTAAATCAAATAAATACATTCTTCTCAATGCTCCGAAAGATAAACTCGATGACATCATAAAATTACTTCCGGGCATGAAATCACCGTCTGTGCTTCCGCTTGCTGACAGCGGTTGGGTTTCGGTTCATTCGGTTGTTGAAGAAAGTAAGTTTTGGGACATTATCGATCAACTTAGAGCCGCCGGCGCACAAGGAATTTTGGTTGTCCCGATTGAAAAAATGATTTTATAAAACTTGACAATATGTTTATAATTAACTATACAGACGAGAATGATTTTTTGAAAAAATCGTCTCGTCCTGCTTCTAAAACCGCTGAAATAGAGCCGATTGTCAAAAACGTTTTAGAAAATGTTAAAACAAACGGCGATAAAGCGTTACGAGAATTGTCCGAAAAATTTGACGGCTCTTGTCCCGAAAGTTTTTTGGTTTCTGACGCCGAATTCGAAAAAGCGGAAAAAGAAGTGCCAGAAGATTTAAAAGCCGCAATCAATATTGCAAAAGAAAATATTGAAAAATTTCATAAAGCGCAACTTCAAACCGAGATAAAAAAAGTAGAAACCTCAAAAGGCGTTGTTTGTTGGCAAAAGGCGGTCGGAATCGAAAAAGTCGGAATTTATATTCCGGGCGGAAATGCACCGCTTTTTTCTACGGTTTTGATGCTCGCAATTCCCGCTAAATTAGCAGGTTGCAAAGAAATCGTGCTTTGCTCACCTCCGAGAAGCGGCGGAAATATCAACAGTGTCGTGCTTTATTGTGCAAAACTTTTAGGCGTAACAAAAGTTTTCAAAATCGGCGGGGCGCAAGCAATAGCAGCAATGGCTTACGGAACAGAAAGTGTCCCGAAAGTTTATAAAATTTTCGGACCGGGAAACCGTTTTGTAACCGTTGCAAAACAACTTGTTAGTTCCTCAGAAACGGCAATCGATATGCCAGCCGGACCGAGCGAACTTGCCGTCATAGCCGACGAAAATACAAATGCCGTTTATGCAGCAGCAGATTTGCTGAGTCAGTGCGAACACGGCAGCGATTCTCAGGTCGGACTTTTTGTCAGTTCAAAAGACAAAATGACAGAAATTATCGCCGAGGCTGAACGTCAGTTAGAACTTTTGCCGAGAAAAGAGTCAGCAAAGAAAAGTTTTGAAAATAGTTTTGCCGTTTTAACCAAAGACGGTTTTGAGGCTATAAAATTAACAAATCTTTGGGCTCCCGAACATTTGGTTATCAACACTGATAACGCATTGCAACTCTCTGAAAACGTGGTAAATGCAGGTAGCGTTTTTATCGGCAAATATGCTTGTGAAAGTGCGGGCGATTATGCCTCAGGCACAAATCACACACTTCCGACATGTCGTGCGGCAAATGCTTATTCGGGTTTGAATATGGATTCATTTACAAAGAAAATCACATTTCAAACCATCAGCGAAGAAGGTATTTTTAACATCGGAAACGCCATTGAAACGATGGCGGCGGCAGAAGACCTTTTCGCACATAAAAATGCGGTTACAGTGAGGTTAAAATAATTTTTTTTGTTCCCTTTTAAAAAAGGGAACCGGAAAAATTTTATAAGCGGCTCACTGCGTTCGCCGGATACGGTGCTAAACTCCGCGCGAAGCGCGAATATAAAAGTTTTTTGGTTCTTTTTTTTAAAAAAGCACGCCCCCGCGGCGAGCGGCTAAAAAACATAAAATCATGAATTTAGAAAAATTTGTAAGAAAAAATATCTGGGATATGGAGGCGTATTCGGCGGCGAGGGATTTGGTTGCGAAAGGCGACTATATTTTCCTTGACGCTAACGAAAACCCTTACGGAACTTGGAACCGTTATCCCGACCCGTTGCAAATTGACCCGAAAACGCTTTTGTCAAAAATAAAAGGCGTAAAAATAGAAAATATGGTTATGGGCAACGGTAGCGACGAGGTTTTAGACCTTTTGTATCGTGTTAGTTGTAATCCTAAGCAAGATAACGTGTTATCACTTGCGCCGAGTTACGGTATGTATTACACTTTGGCGTGTTTGAACGACGTTGAATTTCGAGAAGTTTTGCTTGACGACAATTTTGATTTTGACCCGCAATGGCTTTTGGACAAAGTGGACGAAAATTCAAAAATGATAATAATTTGTTCGCCCAACAATCCGACAGGAAAAGCCTTCAAGACGGATAAAATCTTAACACTACTAAAAAATTTTAAAGGGCTTGTAATTGTAGACGAGGCTTACAACGATTTTGCCGACGAAGAAAGTTGCATAAAATATTTAAAGGATTATGACAATTTGGTTGTAATTCAGACGTTTTCAAAGGCTTGGGGCTTGGCTTCGCTACGTGCTGGCGTAGGTTACATGTCGAAAGAATTAGCCGCTATAATTAATAAGGTGAAAATGCCGTATAACATGGACGGTTTTACGCAGAAATCCTTGAACGAGAAAATGTTGGATTTGGACGGTTTTGAAAAGACGGTAAAACTTCTTGTTTCGGAGCGCGAAAGACTCATAAAAAATCTTTCAACGCTGCCGTACATTGAGAAAATTTATCCGTCTGACGCAAATTTCTTTATGATTAAAACCGCTAAACACAAAGAGTTGCAGGAGTTTGTCTTGAAAAACGGCATAATTCTCAGGTCAAGACATTCGATGCCGAAATGTCAAAACTGCATAAGAATAACCGTTGGCACGCCCGAACAAAACGACTTGCTGTTTGAAGTGATGAAAAAATTTAATTAAAATTTCTAAATTATATTATGAAAAATAAAAAAACAATTCTTAGCTGCTGCGTTTTTGCGGCAGCATTTTTGTTGCAGTCTTGCGCATCAAAGACGCAGCAGGTGGAAAAAATTTCAGGACATTGGACCGGCACTTGGGGTACGGCAGTCCAACTGACGGAAGAACATAATATGCCGCCTGCTCCGGGTTTAACTCAAAACACAATCCGTCAGCGTTTTAAAACTTCTATCGGTGGTGATAGCTTAAAACTTAGACTTTCAAACGAGTTTGGAGATCAGCCTTTGGAAATTTTTTCTGTTACGATTGCTCCTGCTCTTGAGGGCAGCGTTGTTGATTCTTTGCACATTGCTGAAATAAAATTTTCGGGCAAAGAAAATATTACGATTCCAGTTGGTGAAAATATTTTTTCAGACGCAGTGGCTTTCAAAACTACTGCAAGAGAGGATTTAGCTGTAACAATTGCTTACGGCGTTGTGCCTGAAAAACTTACGGGACATCCGGGTTCAAGAACTACTTCGTATATTTTGTCCGGAAATCAAATTAAAAATAATACTTTTTCGGGTGCGGTTACTACCGATCACTGGTATTCGATTGAAAGACTTGATGTTTTTGGTAACGAGAATACTGCTGCAATTGCCGTTTTGGGAAATTCAATCACTGACGGCAGAGGTTCAACAACCAACGCTCAAAACCGTTGGCCTGATATTTTTGCTGAAAGACTTTTGCAGAATCCCGCAACGAAAGATTTGGCGGTTTTGAATATGGGTATCGGCGGAAACTGCGTTTTGAATGGCGGTCTTGGTCCTACGGCTTCAGTGCGTTTTGAAAGAGATATTTTGAATCAGACAAATGTTAAGTATGTAATTGTTTATGAGGGCGTTAATGATATGGGCTACTCTCCCGACCCCGAAAAAACAGCAAAAGACCTTATCGAGGCTTATTCAAAAATGATTGAAAAAGCTCATCAGAAGGGTTTGAAAATTTTTGGTGCAACGATTATGCCTTTCAAAAAAAGTTTTTATCACGATGATAAAAAAGAAAAATGTCGTCTTGCCGTAAACGAATGGATTAAGACCAAAGCTGATTATGACGGTGTAATTGATTTTTCTTCAGCTATTTGCAATCAAGAAACGCCGGATGTTTTGGACGATAATTATCACGACAACGATTATTTGCACCCGAACGCTCAGGGTCATAAAAAAATGGGCGAGTTTGTTGATTTGAAACTCTTTGAAAATTAGAGTTTTTGTTTGAATGAAAATTTTTTCGTTGATAATAATATTAATATTTTCTTCCGTCGGTTTTGCTAAGGCACAAATCGGCGGAGAAAATATTTATCCTTTTTTAAGACTTTGTATTTCAGGTAATTACGCCTCTTTAGGAGGCTTTGTCCCTTCAGCGGATTTTCGCGGTGTCAATTCCGTGAAAGCCAATCCCGCATTGCTTGATAGTCTTGATGATAAAACGTTGTCACTAAACTATATATCGTATCTTGCCGATATAAAATACGGCTCGTTTTCATACGCTGGAAAAATTAAAAACGCAATAATTTTGGCTGGTGGTATTGATTTTTTTGATTACGGTGATTTTTTGATGACGGATATTTCCGCTAACGAATTAGGACATTTCACTTGTAAGGACCATGTTTTTTTCTTTTCTGCGGCAAAAAATCTTATGAAAAATTTTTCTTTGGGATTGGATGCTAAAACTATTTTTTCAAAACTCGAACAATATCGCTCTTCTGCTTTGTGTTTTGATTTCGGTTGCGTTTATAATATTGAAAATAAAAAACTTACTATCGGTTTTACTGCAAAAAATTTTGGTTTCAAACTTAAAAGTTATACAAATTCCGACCTTGAAAAATTACCGATAGAATTGAGATTGTCGGTTTCAAAACAACTTTTGTATGCGCCGATAAAATTTTCTGTTACGGCTCATAATCTTCAAAAACCGAAGTTGGATGATGATTTTTTTACCTCGGTTGCTGATCATTTTATAATTTCGTTGGAGGTGTTTCCTCAAGGTGTTTTTTCTGTTAAAGCTGGTTTTAATTTCTTGGCGCACAATGATTTGTATGTGTCGGGAATGTCGCCTTTCCCCGGCTTTTCTTTTGGAGCTGATTTGAGATTGAAAAAATTTTCAGTACAATATTCAAGACAATGTATCGCATTTTCGCAAAATTCAAATCTTTTTACCGCTGAAATTTTTTTTAGTTCAATTCCAAAACGGAAATCCCTGTAAAATTATTTATCGAATTTAGATACGATGATAACGCACCGGGAGTTTTCATCGTTTTTTTGCCGGTTGAGGAGGCGTGAATCATTTTCAAAACGCCGTTTTCTTGCACCGCAATTCCGACGTGCGCAAAATCCAAACCCGATTTTGAAGTCGTTATGAAAATTAATGCTCCGCTTGGAATTTGATTGCTGATACTTTGAATTTTGTTTTTTTCGATATAAAAAACGGGGTGAAGATTAATTTCATTTTCGATTTGTTTGATTGCCGAAATATTTGCGACATTGTTTTTTAAATGTTTGTAAATCTCTGAATGTGAGGACATAAAATTGACTTTCGTGCTCAATTTTACACCGCCGAGTTTTGCACTTAAATCTTTTACGTTGCCTCTTTTGATATTGTCGTTGATCCAAATAGACGAATAATGAAGTCTTGAGCCGTAGCCGGCAAGTTTGCCGTTTTTGTAACGCAAATTTTCCAATTTGTTTTTAAAATTTTCAAAAGACGGATTTTCGGATTTTTTATCCAAAGCCAATGCCGCACAAGTTTCTTGAAATGTTACGCAGTCAAATTTCTTGAAATTTATTATCAGTTTTTCCGTATCGCTTTCGTCCAAAGTGCCGCTAACGTATGGCATACCCGTTAAAAGCTCTGCTGATTTTACGATTAATTCGTTGATTGACAGATTTTTGTTTAATTGTTTTGAAATTCTTTCATAATCAGCCTCTTGAGTTTGCCCAAAGAGTATCAGAGCCTTGGTCAAGAATATTATCAGAAGTAATAAGTGTATCTTTTTCGTTTTCATTTTTTAATTGCATTAAATAATTTTTTGCCGTGAAATAATATTTGTTGTCTTTATTGGAATTTGGAATTTCTTCCAATAGTTTTTGTAAATTCTCTTTTGAAAGCCCATACATCAAATGCGAACTTATTATATAACACGCAACCGGCGAGGAAATATATTTTTCAACGAAACGCACTTGAAAATCAATTAATTCCGATTTCAAAACTGAATAACTTTCCTCCATGGATTTCATCATGAGGGTGTCATAATTCTTCTCGGCGTTCGATAAAGTTTTCTTAATTCCTGCCGCTTTGTCGCAGTATGCAGTATAGGATTGTACAAAATCCGTGAAAATTTTATGACTTTCCGAACCTTTAACACTGCTTTTGCTAATTTTAGAATTGTTTAACACTATCGAGATATTGCTGTTTTCCACGAAAATGGGCAAATAATCGTTGAAATTGTCAATGAAAATATACATTAATTCGGGTTTTAAAACTTTTCCCGAAAGTTTTGCCCTTGACATTTCGATTTTTGATGAATCTTCAAGTTTAAGACCGGTTTCGGTTTCAGAAAAAATTCTGACGGTCAGGTTGTTAGCTTGAGAGCATTTAATGTCAATTTCAAAAAGTTCGGTATTCTTTTTGCATGATGTAATTATAAAAATGCAAAGTAACGTTATAATTATTCCGTATTTCATCCTTTTTTTTATTTGGTTTGAGAATACAAAATTAAAACTTTTGCATTTGATTTTTAATAATTTATAAAAAATTTTCATAACAAAATGAAATTATCTAATTCCAAAACGGAGAAAACGATACTCTGTTTGGCTTATTTGCTGACATTTGCTGTTGTGGCATTTGCGGCGTTAAAACTTTTTATACAAGCAACTGTTGATGGAGATTCGGCTTACAGGGCGGATATGAAGGAGAATTACGAAAATTATTTGCCTATTATTCCCGAAAAATTGGATTTTTGCGGTGAGGAAGTTCCTTTGCAAAATTTTGACGTGAGGGAATCGTTAGAAAAAGAATTGTTGAAAACGATGTATTGGCATTCCGAAACTTTTTTGTATATTAAAAGGTCTAATAGGTTTTTCCCCCGTATTTCACAAATTTTGAAAGAGAACAAAGTTCCTGAAGATTTTGTGTATTTGTGCGTTGCCGAAAGTGGTCTTGACAATGTGGTCTCGCCTGCTAAAGCCGTGGGTTTTTGGCAGATACTTGAAACTACGGGAAAAGAAAACGGTCTTGAAATCAATTCTGATGTTGATGAACGTTATGATTTTGAAAAATCTACGGAAACGGCTTGTAAATTTTTGAAACAAGCATACGCAAAATTTCATAATTGGACTTTGGCTGCCGCTTCTTATAACTGCGGACAAGCGGGAATGCAGAGAGTTGTTACGGCTCAAGGCGAAAATTCTTATTATGATTTGAGATTAAACACCGAAACGGGACGTTATATTTATAGAATTTTGGCTTACAAACTTCTTTTAACACATCCTGATGATTACGGTTTTGTTTTTAGAGAAAAAGATCTTTATCCTCAAATCAAAACCAAAAGTATCGAAGTTGATACTGCTGTAAACGACCTTTATGCTTTTGCAAAAGAGGTTTCGCTTAATTACAAGATGTTGAAATATCTTAATCCGTGGCTTCGGAATACAAAACTTCCGAATCCTGATAATAAGGTTTATAAAATTAAAGTTATTGACGAAAACGAAAGAAAATCAGTGTATTAGATTATGAAAAAAGCGTTAATTATTTCATCTTCAGTTGTATTGCTGATGTGGTTTGTCTTTTTGGTGGACGTGATTATTCCTATAGATTTTGCCTATTTTGGAATTATGCCCAGAACAATAAGCGGTTTGAAAGGAATTTTGTTTGCACCTTTTTTGCACGCTGATTTAGGACATATAGTTTCTAATTCGGGAGCAATTTTTGTGCTGACTTTCACTTTGTTTTGGTGTTATAAAAATATAGCGTGGAGGGTTTGGATACTTTCAGCGCTTTCTGCTGGTTTTTTAACATGGATTTTTGCGCGTACGAGTTATCATATCGGAATGTCGGCCGTGATTTTCGCTTTGCTTGGTTTTTTGTTAGCGATAGGAATTTTCAAATTTTCATTAAAAACTTTAATAATTTCAGGAATTATTTTCTTCCTTTACGGCGGAGTGATTTTTGGAGTCCTGCCCTCTGACCCGAGAATATCATGGGAAGGGCATTTGTTCGGTTTTATTTCCGGAATTGTAATTGCAAAATTAAACAAAAAAAATGTCGAAGATTTTTGAAACCTAAATTTTTTTGTTTTATCTTTGTGCTAATTCCTTTTTACACTAATAAAACACGAAAAAAATGGACTCAAGAATTAAAGATTTGAAATTTGAGGTAACGCATCAATGTTACTCAATCTTGTCATTTTGGCAGAAAAATACATTGGACGAGGTAAACGGTGGTTTTATCGGTTCTATAGATTCTGATATGACAAAACATCCTGAATCAGAAAAAGGTGCGGTGCTCAACGCACGTATTTTATGGGCTTATTCAGCCGCTTACAGAATTTTCAAAAATTCTGAGTATCTGACACTTGCACGTCGGGCATACGTTTATAATACGGAGCATTTTCTGGATAAGGAATATGGTGGTTGTTATTGGATGTTGAATGCTGACGGAACGCCTTCTAACACTCGTAAACAGATTTATGCAATTGCTTTTATGATTTACGCTTTGGTGGAATTTTATCGTATAACAAAGAAGCAAGAGGCTTTGAATCAGGCAATTGAATTGTTTCAGGTAATCGAAAAATATTCTTTTGACAAGGATAAAAACGGATATTTCGAGGCTTATTCAAGAGATTGGAAACTTTTGGAGGATTTACGACTTTCGGATAAGGATAAAAACGATCCGAAAACGATGAATACTCATCTTCATATACTTGAGGCTTATACGAATCTTTTTCGGGTTTACAAGGACGAAAAACTCGAAAAAGCTCTTAAAAATCTGATAGTTAATGTCTTTTTAGGAAAAATTATTAATCAAGAAAAAGGTTATTTCGATTTGTTTTTCTCTGAGGATTGGACTCATCAGTCAAAAAATAATTCATACGGACACGATATCGAAGGTTCATGGCTTTTGTGGGAGGCTGCTGAAGTTTTGGGCGACGAAGAGGTTAAAAATCTTTGCAAGCCCGTTTGTTTGAAAATGGCGGAGCAAGCCTTGAGGGACGGTCTTGATTTAGACGGCGGACTTATGAGCGAGGGTACTTTCGGCGTTGTGGAAGATTCTGACAAGCATTGGTGGCCGCAGGCTGAGGCTGTTATCGGTTTTATTAACGCTTATCAACTCTCAGGCGATGAAAAATTTTTGCAGGCAAGCCTTAATGTTTGGGAGTTTATTAAAAATTATATTATTGATAAAGATAACGGAGAATGGTTTTGGCGTGTTTCAAAGGACGAACACAAAGTATATTCTCAGGAGCAAAAAACTGGACCTTGGAAATGTCCATATCACAATTCAAGAATGTGTATGGAAATCGCGGAAAGATTTCAAGCATAATATTGTTTGAAAAAAAAATATATATCTTGTAGAGCTGCAATTTGTTGCGGCTCTTTTTTTTGTGCAAACGGTTGCGGATTTTTTTCTTATTTTTTTCTAATTGTATTATTAAGTTTTAAAAAATCCTTTTTTAACTTTGTGCATCATTAAATTACTAATAAAAAAATCTCCTAAGTTTATGAAAGCAAAACTGTTATTGTCGGCAATGTTGTTGTGCGGCATTGTCAATGCACAAAATCTTAAATCGCCTGACGGTAAACTCGAATGTAATTTCGGTGTTGAAGGCGGAAAACCTTATTACAGCCTTAAAAAAAATGGCGTTACCGTTATTGAAAAATCTTTTTTGGGCTTCGTTTTAACGCCTAACGTTTCTCAACCTTATACTTTTAAGGTTACGGAAGATAATTCCGATATTGATTTTTCTAAAAATTTTGAACAAGGAAAAACTCAAAATTCTTCTTTTAGCGAGACTTGGAAACCTGTTTGGGGTGAGGAGCAGGAAATTTTGAATTCATATAATCAAGCCAAAACCGAGTTTATTCAAAAAACTTCCGGTAAAAAATTTGAAGTTGTTTTCAGACTTTTCAACGACGGTTTGGGTTTTCGTTATGAATTTCCTGTTCAAAAAAACTTCGCTTATTTTGTCATAAAACAAGAGCTTACCGAGTTTAAAATGTCTTCTGACAATACTGTTTGGTGGATTCCGGGCGATTATGATTCTCAAGAATATCAGTATACCGAATGTAAACTTAGCGAAATTCAAAAGAATTTTTATAAAAATGTTCGTGATAATGCTTCACAAACTTTCTTTTCAGAAAATGGCGTTCAAACTCCGCTTTTGATGAAAACCTCTGATAATAAGTTTTTTATCTCGCTTCATGAGGCTGCTTTGGTTGATTATTCTTGCATGAGTCTTGAATTTATTCCTCAAGAAAACAAATTTATTTCTCATTTAACACCTGATGCAACCGGTAATGCTTGTTATATGCAGACACCTTGCACTTCTCCATGGCGGACAATTATCGTTACTGACGATGCAGCCGGTATTTTAGCTTCAAGAATTACCCTTAATCTTAACGAGCCTTGTGCATACGAAGATGTTAGTTGGATAAAACCCGTTAAATACGTCGGCGTTTGGTGGGAAATGATAACTAACAAGAGCACATGGAGTTATACTGACGAGGCAAGTAGTGTTAAACTCGGATATACAGATTTCAAAACCGCAAAACCTAACGGCAAACACGGTGCTACCAATCAGAATGTTAAAAAGTATATTGACTTTGCGGCAAAGCATGGTTTTGATGCCGTTTTGGTTGAAGGTTGGAATATCGGTTGGGAAGATTGGTTCGGATTTTCAAAGGACGAAGTTTTTGATTTTGTAACGCCTTATCCTGATTTTGATGTTAAAATGCTTAATGATTATGCACATTCCAAAGGCGTAAAACTAATTATGCACCATGAAACTTCTTCTTCCGTACGAAATTATGAAAGATGTATGGATACTGCGTTCAAATTTATGAAGCATTTCGGTTATGACGCTGTTAAAACGGGTTATGTTGGAAATATTGTTCCAAGAGGCGAACATCATTACGGTCAATGGCTTGTAAATCATTATCTTTACAACATTAAAAAAGCTGCTGAATATAAAATTTGTGTTAATGCACATGAGGCTGTACGTCCGACAGGTCTTTGCAGAACGTATCCTAACCTTATCGGAAACGAATCTGCTGCCGGTACTGAATATGAAAGTTTCGGCGGTAACAATCCCGAACATACTTGTATTCTGCCTTTTACGAGATTAATTGGTGGTCCGATGGATTATACTCCCGGTATTTTTGAAATGGATCTTTCAAAACTTACTCCCGATAATACTTCTCATGTTAATAGCACGATAGCAGGACAATTAGCATTGTATGTAACAATGTATTCTCCGCTTCAGATGGCTGCCGACTTGGTTGAAAATTATGAAAAATTTCCCGATGCTTTCCAATTTATAAAGGATGTTGCCGTTGATTGGCAAAAATCTGTTTATTTGGAAGCTGACCCGATGCGTTTTATAACGATTGCACGTAAGGCTAAAGGCTCTGAAAATTGGTTCGTAGGTTCCAAAACGGGACTTTTTAGCAGAACAAGCACTTTAAAATTTGATTTCTTACCTTCTGATAAACAATATGTTGCAACACTTTATTGTGATGCTCCGGATGCTGATTTCAAAACTAAACCTCAATCTTATAAAATTACGAAAGGTTTAGTAAATTCAAAATCGGTTTTAACATTGAAAACAGTTTCAGGCGGTGGCTATGCAATTAGTCTTGTTCCTGCAACTGCTAAGGATTTGAAAAGTTTTAAAAAATTGAAATAGGTTATGTTAATAGAAAAAAATAGAGGCGTCGTTTATGATGCCTCTATTTTTTTTTTTATGTATTTTATTTTTTTTCCCTTTAATGCGTTCTTACATAATCCATAATGCAATCACATTGAAAACTCCATTCGTTTTTGCCGTAAACACCGTCCCAATAGTTTTTAAGGTCAGCCATTGCGGTATTCATTCTTGAAGTGATTTCTTGTTGTTCGCCGTAATCATAATAATATTGATAATCATGCCAAAGGAACCATACTTTTGCATAATACGAATCATATTTAATAGAGTCTACCGTGGATTTTGCGGCTACATCAAGATATTCTAACGCTTTGTTTTCATACGCAGTTTGAGCCGGAGTTCTTTCACCGTAAACGCTCCACGAATATTCCAAAAGATACCAGCAATTGCCCCAACGTGAGGCTTGAGAATAAAGTGTCGCAAGTTTTTGTGCCGTTTCACAATGTTGATCTCCGGTTGAACTATTAAAACGGGTGGTTAAGGCCTTGATTTCACGGCAGAAATCTAATTTTTGATTTGTTTTTGTTGTGCTTTGAGAATCGTCGTACCAATCGTCAATCCAATCTTGAGTTTTTACCCAACGTTTAACATTATAATCCCTAAGACTCATGTATCGAGCCAAAAATGTTCCGTTATAGTATAAAGGAGTAACTTTTGATAGATACTCTTCTGCTTTGTCGAAATCCATTTCGCCTAAATATTTTGTACCGAGTGTTTCGTAAACTTCCTCTGTCTTGACATTACTTTTATCTAACAACCATTTTTCAAGCGAGTTCATTTTCTTTGGTTGAGAGATAAAACTTAAATAATTTTCCAAATCTTTGGTTGAATATTCGTATAATTTATTGAAATTATATGTAGTTCCGACTAATATTCCGAAAGTATTTTTGTCGTTTGACGGTAAAATATTATGAACAATAATCCTATCGCGTGCATTTTCAAAATACATTTCGTCTCTTGCTTTAGTTTCCAACCATTTTAACTCCGATTCATAATATGCTGCTTTTGCGGGAGAATATTTTTCAGCTTTGGTTTCGATGAAAAATTTTATAACCCTTGTTACATCTTTCATTCTTTGAGTACCTTCGAGCGAGGAAGTTTCGTTGATATATTTTTGAGCAGAGGCAACATCGCCGAGATAATAACTAACAATTGCGGCAGCCGTTTTCCACATTAAAGGTGTTTTTGAGGCTTTTTGGTCAGCGATATTATTAGCAAAACTTACAAATTCCTTTGCGTTTGACATTTCGATGCCTCTAAAATCATACGGACGGGAATATTCGTCATCAATATTTTCTTGGAACATATTAACAAAATCCTCAACTAAAAATATTAATGACGCATCATTTTTGTCTTTGTTATAACGCTCTTTGATTCCTTGGAAATTTCTTTTTTCGTCAAGACAGAATTTAACGCTTTGTAAATCACCGATTTGCATAAAAATATTAATTGCTGAATCTACTTTTTTCTGTTTGTAAAGTGCGCCGGCAAAAAGTCCCGTCATAGTTTTTTTGCAATATTCGTCTTGTGTTTTAATACCTTCAGCGAGCCAATATTTTTCTAATTCGGAATATTTTTCCAACTGAAACATACAACGCATTGTCATTAGTCTGTAACGGTCTTTGAGTCTTGTGCCGTTATATTTTTTAGCGTTGTCCAAAATTTTTTCATATTCGCTTAACATTGACCTTATTTGTTCTTCGCTCGGATAATCCCATTGATTATAAAGGTCGTCGTTGATGTTGAGATATTTTGACAAATCTTTTAAGTAGGCAATCATTTCGTTGTCTTTTTTTAGGATTGCCGTTTGAAGAATTGCATTAGTACTGCTGCCGGCTTTTACATCATTTTCGATGTTTTCCACGGAGTAACTAAGGTCATAACTGCTAACGGCTTGATTAGCACCGGTATAGTCAATCCAAAATTTCATATATCCAAAGTCTTCGCTTTGATTTTTTTCAAGGATTTTGAATAGGTAATGATTATAAGTTTCTAAGCCGTAGCATGAAACGTCGGCTTTAACGTTACAGTTAATCAGCATTATAATTATTGCCGAAATTAAAAATTTTTTCATATTCATTATGTTTTAAATTGTTGATATTTAACGCATTTAAGTCGTAAATTATTTTGTGTTTAAGTATATCTTTTCTTAATTCAGCGATTTCTTTTTCTACGTTTAGAATTTCTTTTGCTTCGGCTTTTTTCAAATATATGGTATCCCCATAGTTCATCATCACGTTAAAATTCTCATTATTAAGATAAACGGGAATATCTTTTGAGCGTATTACGACGAAAGTTTTTTCGTCTATTTTCCTAAAAAGTGTAGAATCTGAAAGATTTTGACCGTAAAGTATATTATTATAAACGCCTTTTTTGAAGAGAATCTGCCATTTAAAATTCGGGAAAGCGGCAGCGAGTTTCAAATTATATTTTTTTAGGTTTTTCAGGTACGGTTTTATTTCTTTTAATCCGATAATTGGATTTTCGCATTTTTTGTCTTTGTAATTACCTGTATTATAAAGCATTAAAACACCATAATCGCACGGCGGCACTTTCATTGAAAGTTGATGCAGACGTATTGTAACGGATAGTTTTATTTTTTTTTGATTGAGATAATTTTTTAGGAGTGTCAAAAAAGTGTAATAATTTTCTAAAGATTTTGCGGTGTAGTCGCAGTCGATTTGAGTTTCATTGACTTGACCGATATTATGAGTTTCGTTTATTTGTAATATTCTGTCAGCTAACGTTTTATACAGCGTGTCCATACGTTTTTTCAGGCAATCTTCTGTTATGAAGACAGTTGGGATAACTTCCAAGTCTTTTTGCGGTATCGTTTTAAAACGTATAGTGGCATTGGGTTTGGGTCTGTTTGTTTTTTTATCGGTTATAACATCGAAATATCTGATGTATATTTTTTTTATATTGAAATCGTTAATAAATTGATTTTCAATGCTGTCCGTGTCGAAAACTGTTTTCCAAAAATACACGGAATTCCCTTCGTATTCAGCTTTAGGCGGAGCGTAACACGAAATCATTAAAAACAATATATATAATATCACCGTGATTTTTTTCATATCGCAAATATATAAAATTATCGTTTAAGGAATGAAAATTTTTTTAATTTAATTTTTCCGAAAGATGGAAAATGATTTTTTACTTTCTTTTTTCCCTATATAGCCCTAATCCAAACCCACCCATATAGTCGCAAACCACCGAAAACATCGCAACAGCCCATAGAATATTTCGTTTTTCCTTCTTTGTAACCCACTAATAATCAAGTGAAATAAAAAAACTTTAAAAAAAGATATAAAAAAATTTGGAATATGGCGAAAAAAGTATCTACCTTTGCACCCGCAAAACGAAATGAAACGCTCTTTAAAATGTCGATGAGACGAGATGCTTAACAAATTTTTAACACAAAATATTTGGTGGTTAAAAATAAAGTTAGTAACTTTGCACCGCGATTTCGCCTGATGAAATCAGCGAGATAAAGCGAAGTTCTTAACAAATTTTTAACAAAAAATATTTGGTAGTTAGAAACTAAGTTCGTAACTTTGCACCGCGGTTTTGACCAACAAAGCCGACGAAAAAAAGCGAAGTTCTTAACAGAAATTTAACTTAAAAAAATTTGGAAGTTAAGCGAAAAAGTTCGTAACTTTGCACTGCGGTTCTGACAGACAGAACAGCGAAGAAAGATAAGGATATTTGAAAAGATTGACAGCAAGCACAAGGCGTAGAAATGAACTGAAAAAGAAATTTCCCCTTAGTCAAGGATAAAGAATAAAAAATTTTAAACAACGAAGAGTTTGATCCTGGCTCAGGATAAACGCTAGCGGCAGGCCTAACACATGCAAGTCGAGCGGTAACACGGTGTAGCAATATATTGGTGACGAGCGGCGGACGGGTGAGTAACGCGTATGCAACCTACCCTTTACACAGGGATAGCTTTCCGAAAGGAGAATTAATACCTGATAGTACTAGAAACGGGCATCCGAGAAAAGTTAAAGATTTATTGGTAAAGGATGGGCATGCGTAGCATTAGTTAGTTGGTGAGGTAACGGCTCACCAAGACGACGATCGGTAGCCGGACTGCGAGGTTGAACGGCCACATTGGGACTGA